>JAQVNC010000023.1 GCA_028703305.1 Patescibacteria group bacterium | reverse complement strand
TAATCACTTGGTCGCGATGGCTCATCCAAACATCAATCTTTTTATCTAAACCGCTAAAAGGCGTATTTTTTTCTTTTAAAATATTTAACTGCCTGCGGCCATACTCGCCCTTTTCCCCAGAGCTTACCCTTCCGCCAAGCAAATGAGCGATTAATTGATGGCCGTAGCAAACGCCTAAAATCGGGATGCCTAAATTAAAGATTTTTTTATTTAAGGTCGGGGCGTTTTTCGCGTAGACGCTATCCGGGCCGCCGGAAATAATTATGCCCGAAGGCCGGCGCGCGATTATTTCTTCAATCGCGATGTTAAACGGCGCCACCTCGGAATAAACGCCGCAGCTCCTAGAGCAATCGGCTAATAATTTAGCCACTTGCGAGCCATAATCTAAAATTAAAACCGTATTTTTTTCTTTACTGTTAATTTTTAACGCCATAATAAATATATAATATATCGCTTGAATTAAATTTACTCTTAAAATAATATTTTCTAATATCTAAACCTTAATGCAAAATGTTTTAATTGTCAAAAATAAAAAATATTTTTTATTTTTCATAAAAACTCTTGTTGACAATTTTTTTTTATGATATAATAAAAATATAGATAAAAAAATTCACATAACCGGCAAAAAATTTCTTAAAAAAATATTTTGCCACAACGAAAGGGGGTGCAAAAAATATGGCAAAGAAAAAAGCTAAGAAGAAAGCGACTAAAAAAGTTGCTAAGAAAAAAGTAACCAAAAAGAGGAAAGTTGCTAAGAAAAAAAAGAAATAATTTATAAAGATTTGCTTTATAAATAAAAAATAGAAGCGGTTAAGGCCGTTTCTATTTTTTATTAAAATAAGCTTCTCTGCTTATTTTTCTTTTTTTCTTGTTCATCAAAAATTTTAACAATGCCATATTGCCCGTCAAACCCCGGCTTAATGATTAAATTGCCTTCACGCACTCGTTTAATGCCTTCAACGATAGCCGGATCGGTTATTTTTTCCAAATCTTTTAGGCTAATATTTAATAAAATATTAAGTTCATTACCGCCTAATTTTATTAAATTATCATAGGCTGATTGTACATTCTTGGACCGCCTTGACTTAATGTCTAAAACTTCGGCGATAATTTTATCAAGCTCAACTATTTTTTTAAAAGGCGCGGCGCTTTCAGGCTTAAAATTTACAGGGCGGCCGGCTAATTCATCAACGCGATTCATCACGCCGATAGTTAACGGTTTTTTGCAAGCCGGGCAAATGCCTTTTAATTTTTTAGTTTGCTCGGGCGTAAAACTTAGGCCGCAAGCGCGATGCCCGTCGTAATGGTACATGCCTTCTTCCGGATAAAATTCAATGGTATATTTAATGCCAACGCCTGCATTGTCATTCCCGCGAAGGCACCCAGTTTTCTTTTTCAGCGCCGAGATCGGCACCGAGGAGCAATCCATTTCATTATTATCATAATATATTTTTTTATTTTTAATAATATTATAAATTTCGTCATAACTAACTTCTTTCATTTCAAAAACGTTAGCTTCGCGCGCGATATTCGGCAGAGAATGGGCGTCGGAATTAGATAAAATAGCAAATTTATCCAAAGCGGATAAACGCCAATTCATTTCCGGGTCGCTTGATAGCCCGGTTTCAATCGCGTAAATATTTTTAGTATATTCATGAAAGCATTCTTCCATTTTATCAAAGCCTGACTTTGAGCCGAAAACCGAAAACCAAGGCGTCCAAATATGCGCCGGATAAATTAAAAATTTTTCATCAATGCCAAGGCATAATTTCATTAAATCGGGTGCCGCCAGGCCTAAAATCGGCCGACCATCGGAACGGATGTTATAATTCTTGTCTAAATATTTGTTCAGTTCTTCCACGGCAGCCAGGCTGGGCGCGTGAATCACCAGATGGATGCGCCTAGCCTTACCCCCGTCTTTATAAATCAGCGCCACTTCGGTGGATAAAATAAATTTAACCCTATCATCTTTAGCGCTTTTTAATTTATATAAACCACTCTTATTGCCCCCTTTAGCAAAGGGGGTTGGGGGGATTTCTTCCAGTTTATTTTTTATTTCAGAAAACCAGTCGGGAAATGTAAAATCCCCGGTGGCAATAATATCTACTCCCTTAACTCTGCATGCCGCATCAATGTTTTCCAGCGTTAATTGCGGCGAGCAGGCGCGGGAATATTTTGAATGAATATGCAAATCCAAAATCTGTTGCATAAATAATAATTATATATTATTTTTAGAAATTATTTTTATCGCGCATACAAAATTGTAGCGATCTTTTATAAAAATTACTACCATAAAAAAATTAATAAATAATAATTTTTATAAAAACGCCCAAATTTTGTCTAAGCAGAAAAAATAATTTCTAAAAATAAACGGCTACGGTTATTTAGTTTCTCTCTTCCTTCTATCCGCCTCGGCTAACTGCTCGGGCGTATTAACGCCAAACCATTGATTAGAATTTTCCAGCTTGACGGCGCCCAGGCTGGAGCCGCTGATTAAAGCTTCTTCCACAAAACTGGGCAGACCGTATTCGCCCTTAGCGCTATTAAAAGGCTTTAAATTAGGATAATGCTTTAAAAACCAATCTTTATTAAAGCAAAAAGTGCCGGTATTAATCTCCTTGAATTTTCCCAGTTCCGGCGTCATATTTTCTTTTTCCACAATCTTAATAATCCGACCATCTTGGCCGCGGATTACCCGTCCTAAACCTTGCGAGTCGGCTGGTTCGCAGGTTAGAATGCTTACGTCATTTTTATTAGCTAAATGAAAATCTATCAAATCAGCCAACGAATTAAATTTATAAAACGCCGAGTCGTCGCCGTTCAAAACTAAAAAATTATCAAAATTTTCCGGCAAAGCCTTAGCGCCGGTTAAGGCGGCGTGAGCCGTTCCCAATCTTTCGGTTTGCAGAGCATAAATATAGCCCGGGCCGATCTTTTCTTTAACTAACTCCGCCCCAAAGCCAACTACCAGGCAAATTTGCCCTTTAGCTAAACCTCCGCTGGCCAGTTCGTTGAGGATATAACTGATTATCGGCTTTTCATTTATTTTATATAAAACTTTCGGTAAATCGGCGCAATTCAGCCTTTTACCATGCCCGGCCGCTAAAATTACCACTCCGAAATTTTTTAACTCGTTTTTCATAATAGTTCACCTAATTTATTAATCGGCCAGTTATGCTTAATATTTCTGGCATATGGCCCGTCCAACAAAAACACTTTGGCTTTTTTGCCTAAAATTTTTATCATCGCCTTCGCCTCTTCGGCGTTGTCATTTATAATTAATATTTCCTCGCGGCCGTTTTTCAATGATTTTAATAATCGGCTTAAGCTTTTATTCTCGGGCTCAAAACTTATCCGATTAAAATATTTTCTGATGCTTAGATTTTTAACTTTTTGCCGCTGCCAGGTTTTATCCCCAAAAGTAACCAGGATCAATTCCGCGCCGGCATTTTTAAAATATTTTATTATTTTTTCAGCCTCGGGAAATAAATAATCGTTAAGGCCGTTCATCAGCGATTTTAATTTTAAAGCTAATTTTTTGTCCATTTGGCTGTCAACGCCGCTTTCTCTTTTTAAAATTTTTAAATATTGGCTGTAGCTAAAATTTAAGCCTTTATTTTTGAAATATTTTTTATAGTCAGCTTGAAAATTACGCCCATAAAATATTTCGGCTAATTTTTTCTTAAACTTAGTCGTGTCCAATAAAGTATAATCCAAATCAAAAATTACTTTCATGGAGATTATTTATTTAATATTTTTATTATAATTTCAGACAAATTTTTTATGTTATGCCTGACGATTCCGCCTTCCATTTCTAATAAGTCAGCCTTGATAATCCTCTTTTCGGCTAAATCGCATTTTACTAAATTAGCTTTTTCTTTTTTATATTTATTAATAATGGCCGAGCCGGGCTGCTCGCAATTAACTATAACAAAATTAATCTGCCTGCCGATATTCTTTTCTATGATTTTAACAAAATGGCTAACCTTATAATTATCCGTTTCGCCGAATTTCGTCATAATGTTCACTATATAAATTAACTTAGCCTTAGCTTTATTGATAGCTTCTTTAACTCCGGGGACTAAAAAATTAGGGACAATACTGGTATATAAATCGCCCGGGCCGATAATAATATAATCAGCTTCCTTAATCGCGGAAATTACCGGCGGGTAGACTGTAATAACATCGCTATGATGGGGCACTAAAAAAGCATTTTTTATTTTCTGCCTTTGGTTGCCTCGCGGCACGTCAATCGCCGCTTCGCCGTACAATTGGCTGCCGTCGGTCAGCTCGGCCACTAAAGTGGCTTTATCAACCGTCACCGGCAAAACTTTGCCTTGGCAATTTAAAACTTCGGCTAAAGCCTCTACTCCCGAGGCAAAACTGCCGGCATGCTGGGATAAAATCGTTAACAGCAAATTACCGGCATTATGCCCGCATAAGCGATTATGGCTTTTAAACCTAGTTTGTAAAATTTTACGGGCCGCCTCGCGTTCGGGCGATAAGGCTAAAACGCATTTTAAAATATCACCGGGCGGCAAAACGCCAAACTCGTCGCGCAGGCGGCCGGTTGAACCGCCGCTATCCACCATGGAAACGATAGCCGTAATATTAATATTTAATAAATCTCTTAAGGCCGAAAGTAAGACATATTGCCCACTGCCGCCGCCGATAGTTACGATTTTTTGCTTTTTTTTCATAAAATTATAACTTAAGCTCCGGTTTGGGAAAATTATTTTTATCGCGCATACAAAATTGTAGCGACCACAGGGAGCCCAAATTTTGTCTAAGCAGGAAAAATAATTTTCCCAAACCGAATAAAAGCTGCACCTATAAACTAAAACTCCATTCTAAATTCTTTGCCCCAATTTTTAAAGCCTAAACGCTCATACAACTCATGGACATTAAATCTTTCCTGCCTTGAATTACCAATTAATTTATAGCAATTATTCAATTTAGCCGCTTTTATTAATTCTTCAACTAGCCTAGCGCCTAAGCCTTGGCTCCTAAAATTTTCGCCGACAAACACATCCTCCATAAAACCAAACGGCCGTTCATGCAAATCATTTTTTAAAATATATAAATAGGCGCGCGCCGCTTCTCTGCCGTCTTGTTCAATAAAAAATTTTATACCGCCAGCCTTAATCGTTTTTTGTTTTATTTCCATAATATCATCAATTATATAGGCTGGTGGAAATTATTTTTATCGCGAATATGAAATTGTAAAGATTTTTTACAAAAAATTACTTTTTCTTACCTTATAATTTTTTGTAAAAAATCCACAAATTTCATCCTGAGTGAGAAAAACAATTTCCACCAGCCGCCCTTTATTCCACAGTCACCGATTTCGCCAAATTGCGTGGCTTGTCCACGTCCCGGCCATTTAATACAGCCATATGATAAGCAAACAACTGCAAAGGTATAACCGACAAAATCGGCGTCAACATTTCCAAAGTTTTAGGGATATAAATAACATCGTCGGCCAAATCCGCTATGGTTTCATTGCCCTCGGTGGTAAGAGCGATAATTCTGCCGCCGCGCGATTTAATCTCCTGCATATTGCTTAAATTCTTTTCATAAACGCTGTCAACCGGCGCGATAAAAAGACAAGGGAATTTTTCATCTATTAAAGCGATGGCGCCATGCTTCATTTCGCCGGAAGCAAAACCTTCGGCGTGGATATAAGATAATTCCTTTAGCTTAAGCGCGCCCTCAAAAGCTACCGGTTGGTTATATTTTCTGCCTAAATAAGCAAAATGTTCCGCCTTATAATATTTTTTCGCGATATTTTTTATTTGGCCGTTTGACTCTAATACTTTTTTTATTTTTTCCGGCAGGGCCAATAGTTCTTTAATAATTCTTTGCCCGGTAACGAGCGACATCCGCCTTTGCCGGCCGAGCAGTATGGTCAAAAGAGTTAAAATCGTTACCTGGGACGTGAAAGCTTTGGTGGAAGCTACGGAAATTTCCGGCCCGATATGGTTATAAACGCCGGCATCGGTTTCGCGAGCGATGGTTGAACCGACCGCGTTGACTATGCCTAAGGTTAAAGCGCCTTTTTCTTTGCCCTCTCTGACCGCCGCCAAAGTATCCGCGGTTTCACCCGACTGGCTGATAGCAATAACCGCGGTCCGGCCATTAAATACCTGCTTGCGATAACGAAACTCCGAAGCATAATCAACTTCCGTAGACACGCCGGCGTATTCTTCAAGCATATACTCGCCGGCCAAACCGGCATTGCGGGCCGTGCCGCAAGCCGCTATATTTATTTTATCAATCCGGCGCAATTCATTTAATAAAACTTCCAACCCGCCCAATTTAACTTTGCCTTGCTCTAAAATAGTCCGGCCGCGCAGACTGTCTTTTATGGTTTCCGGCTGTTCAAAAATTTCTTTAAGCATGAAATGCGGATAGCCTTTTTTCTCGCACTCACCGATATCCCAATCTATCTTATCAATTTTTTTGTTTATCTCTTGATTGTTTAAATTAATAATTTTTAGGCCGCTGCCATTTATTTCGGCCACTTCGCCGTCGTCTAAGTAGATAATTTGCCGCGTATGGCTGACGATAGCCGAAACATCCGAAGCAATAATGGTTTGATTTTCCGCCAGGCCGACAACCAGGGGTGAGCCGCATCTGGCGGCCAATAGCTTATCCGGTTCGTCTGTGTGATACAGAACCAAACCATAAGTGCCTTTTAGCATGGGCAAAACTTTAACTAAAGTTTCGGTTAAATCTCCCTGATATAAATCCTCTATTAAATGCGCGATGACTTCAGTGTCGGTTTCCGATCTGAATTTATGGCCGTCGGCCATAAGGCGATTTTTCAACTCTTTATAATTTTCAATAATGCCGTTATGAGCCAGCCAAATTTTGTTCTTACAATCAGTATGAGGGTGGGCATTGGCTTCGGTCGGCTTGCCATGAGTCGCCCAACGGGTGTGGGCAATGCCTAAATTGCCGAACTGATTCATGCCGGCCTGGCCCAGCTTGTCTTCCAAATCCTTAATGCGCCCGACCGACTTAACCGAAAAAACGACCCGGCCGCCGGTCATTAAAGCAATACCCGAGGAGTCATAGCCGCGATATTCCAAACGCCTTAAGCCGTCAACTAAAATCGGCAAAGCGTTATTTTTCCCAATGTAGCCGACGATTCCGCACATAAAATTAGATTAATTTCCACATTTGCAAAAACAAAGCCCTCTGCGTTTCATAAATCATCTTATTTTCTATAATCACGCCGACCGGATTATTATGGCTGTCGCGCGAGATAAAGGCGCACTTATCGGCGTAAATTAAAATATAGGTCATATTGCCCTTACCATCTTTTTCAGTTTTCAGCCATTTGCGCTCATCCACGCCATAAGTGCCGCCGCCTTCGGAAAGAGAAATTGTATTGGCTTTTATATTATTCTTAATTCTTTTTTTGTTAAAATCCGGGTAGGCCGTGTAGACGTCTTCGCGTACGCCGGCGGCCGAATAAACATAATAATTTTTATCCGTTTGGTTCTTAATTGCCAATAAAACGTCGTCTAAAATAAATTTAACCCCGGATCGGCCTTCGTAAAATTTAGTGGTCGGCTTGCCGCCGCCTTTTTCCTGAAGCGATTTTAATTCCGGAATTAATTCTTTGATTTTTTCCTCTGATTTTTTTAAATCTTGTTCGCGGTCGGCTAAAAGCTTTAAAATTCTTTCCGGATCCTCGGCCACGAAATTCTGCTTGGTGTTTTTATGAAAAAAACTTACTAGCCCCAGCTCTTGCAATTTCTTTAAAATATCATAAGCGGTGCCGCGATTTAAATCAGCCAGCACGGCTAAATTTCTAACCGAACTGGCGCCATTTTCTAAAAGCGCTAAATAAACCGCCATCTCTTTATCGCCCAAACCTAATTTTTTAAAAATAGTAGTATCCATAAGATTAATAATAATAAATATACCACCTTGATAATTTTTGTCAACTATTTTTCTACAATAATTTTAGATAAACAAAAAAATAGCTATAATAAGCTATTTTTATATAATATAATTGTCAATTTAATTAATTACAATTATAAAGTTATCCACAGAAAAACATTTTTTAAAAAAGTTTTCAGAGTATTAAAAAAGCACCATAGTTCCGGCGCTGACCTACTCTCCCAGGGCTTATGCCCAAGTACCATCGGCGCTGAGAGGCTTAACTTCTGAGTTCGGGATGGGATCAGGTGTAGCCCTCTCGCAAGTAGCACCAGAACTATGATGCCTTTTTATATGTTTATCAAAAAATTTTTAGAGGTTTTCTAAGCAATTTATTCAAAACAAAAATGTGGGAAAATCAGATGGTTTATTAGTACTCCTCGGCTCAAACCCTTGCGGGCCTTACACCTAGAGCCTATCAAGGTCATATTCTCTGACCAACCTATGAAACCTAATCTTGAAGACGGCTTCACGCTTAGATGCTTTCAGCGTTTATCCTAACCGAAGATAGCTACCCAGCGGTGCCCCTGGTGGGACAGTTGGTACACTAGAGCTTCGTCATTCCCGGTCCTCTCGTACTAAGGAATGTCCTTCTCAAGTTTCCGCGACCATAGTAGATAGGAGACCGACCTGTCTTACGACGGTCTGAACCCAGCTCGCGTGCCGCTTTAATGGGCGAACAGCCCAACCCTTGGGAGCTTCTCCACCCCCAGGATGCGACGAGCCGACATCGAGGTGCCGA
>JAQVNC010000011.1 GCA_028703305.1 Patescibacteria group bacterium | reverse complement strand
TGTTTTTTAAATCCCGAACTGCCGTATCTGGGGCTTTAAACACTCTGCCGACCGGCTACCAGGCAACTCAAGCCGTGGCAACATCTGTGTCTGTGAGATTGCTTCGCTTCTTTCAGAAGCTCGCAATTACAGGGCAAAGCCTCGTTTTTAAAAAAGAAGATTTATTGCCGCGGCCTAATATCGGTTATTTAAAGCCGGCTTTGATTTTCGCCGGAATTTTATTTATTATAATTCTGCCGGTTAAAGCTTTTACCTATTATAAAACTATTGATAATATTAAAGGTAAGGTTTTGGGCGTAAGTGAAAGCGCCGTAAATAGCCTGATGGCCGGCGGCCGGGCCGTGGTCGGATTTGATTTTAACCGGGCCGACAAAAATTTTGCTCAAGCCGGCGATAATTTTTTAAGCGCGCAAAACCAGTTAGAAGAAATTAACGGCTTAATCTTCGCTTTAGCCTCGGTTATGCCGGATAAAAATATGCGTCTGGCGGCCGCCGGCAAGAATATTTTAAGAGCCGGCGAATCAAGCGCCAAAGCCGGACAGAATTTAAGCCTGGCTATGGCCGGACTGTTTAATTATAAAGAGAGCGGCGCCAATAATGTATTGGAAGATTTAACTTTTTACGGCCATAACGCCATAATTAATTTAGACGAATTAAACGTTGCCTTAAGCCAAATAGACAGTAGCGTTATTCCGGAAGACTATCAAGCTCAATTTATTTTATTAAAACAAAAAGCCGGCTCGCTAAGCGGCGGCTTAAAAGAATTTATCGGCCTGGCCGACAGCCTGAAAGAATTTTTAGGAATGAGCGCGGATAAGCGCTATCTGCTGGTTTTTCAAAATAATTCCGAGCTGCGCGCTGCCGGCGGCTTTATTGGCAGTTTTGCTTTAGTGGATTTTTCCCAAGGCGAAATAAAAAATATTGAAGTGCCGGGCGGCGGCAGCTATGATACCGAAGCCGGTTTTTTAAAAAAAATAAAATCTCCCGAACCTTTAAGCCTAGTTAGGGCCGACTGGCATTTTTGGGACGCTAATTGGTGGCCTGATTGGCCGACGAGCGCCAAGAAGCTGGCTTGGTTTTATGAAAATTCCGACGGCCCGACGGTTGACGGCGTAATTGGCTTTACGCCCACGGTAATTGAAAATTTATTAACCATAATCGGCCCGATTGATTTAAAAGAAAAATACGGCCTGGTGATTAACGCGGATAATTTTTGGCTGGAAACGCAAAAATTAGCCGAGCAGAAACCGGACGTAACTAAAGAACCGAAAAAAATAATCGGCGATTTAATGAACAAAATTATTGAGGAATTGCCCAAACGGCTGACTAAAGATAATTTGGCGCCTTTATTTAAAACATTTGAAGAATCTCTCTCCGGTAAAAATATTTTATTTTATTTCACGGACACCGCTTTAGAGACTAGGGCTGACGATTTAGGCTGGAGCGGCAGAATCAAAGACACGTCCGGCGATTATTTAAATGTCGTTAATTCCAATATCGCCGGTGGCAAGAGCGATCGAAAAATCAAGCAGGAAATAATCCACAAAGCCAAAATTCAGCCGGACGGCTCCATTATTGACGAGCTAACCATCAGGCGAACCCATGAAGCGGTCAAGCGCGAACCTTTTTCCGGAGTCAGAAACGTTGATTGGCTAAGAGTCTACGTGCCGCTCGGCTCTGAATTAATTGAAGCCGGCGGCTTTAAGCCGGTGGATAAAATATTTTTTGATAATGAAGCCGAGGGCTTAACTGATGATCCGGAAGTTTTAGCCGGCGAAGGTCAAGCGCTAACCGATAAATCAAGCGGCACAAAAATTTATAATGAGTTTAATAAAACCGTCTTCGCCAACTGGTCCCAGCTTGATCCCGGAGAAACTGTTGAAATTAGCATAAAATACAAGCTGCCTTTTAAATTAACCGATAAAAAACAAGCCGTTAGCCAAGAATTGTTAAATCAGCTGATTAAAAAAGCGGACGCGATTTTAAACCCGGGCGATAAAAATTTATATTCATATTCGCTTTTAACGCAAAAACAGCCGGGCATGAATTCGTCAACCATAGAGAGCGAATTGGAATTGCCGAGCGGACTTAAAACAATTTGGAAATATCCGGCCGATTTAGATCCCGGCAAAAACGGCTGGTTAATGGCCAAAGATTTAAATCAAGATGAAATAATGGCGGTGGTGGTGGAAGGACTTTAAAAACTTTTTTACCTAAATATTATAATAAATACAATATGAAAAACGAAATAAAAATAAAGCAAAGCTCTTCCAGCTTATCGGAATTCGTTCAGCGCCCCTTAGCCTCGGATAAAGAAGCGGAAGCTTTTGACGAATACGCTGAAAGCGAAATTAAAGAGAAGGAAATAAGCGATGGTTTGGCGAGAATTTATCAAGACGACCAAGGCAATAGAGTTGACGTAAAAAAAATGGAAATTAGGCCAAAACGCGGCTTGCTGTTTAACTTATTTACTTTTGTAATTGTGGTTTTTGTCCTTGGCGGCGCGATTTATGGCGCTTATAATTATATTTATTTAAAGATGATCAACGGCAAATCTTCGGTCTCCCTTGAATTTGACGCCGTTAAAGAAGTGGTTGCCGGCAAAGAATTTTATTATGATTTAAATTATAAAAATGAAGATAAAGTCGGCCTGGCTAAGATTGAAATAAAAGCAACTTACCCGGATAATTTTATATTTTTAAGTTCAGACCCCGCGCCCGGCCATAATAATAATATCTGGGAAATAGATAGTTTAGATTCTCATAGGAGCGGCTCCATCCGGATAAAAGGCAAATTGGCCGGACCGGCTGATTCAGGCAATATTATTTTGGCTGATATGGCGTACACGCCGCAAAATTTTTCCAGCGAATTTAAAAAATCAACCAGTTTTGAAACTAA
Organism: Patescibacteria group bacterium; assembly: GCA_028703305.1. Classification (GTDB taxonomy): domain Bacteria; phylum Patescibacteriota; class Patescibacteriia; order Patescibacteriales; family GWC2-42-12; genus JACPHD01. The sequence continues at coordinate 33,212 of JAQVNC010000011.1, read as the reverse complement.
AATAAACGATATTGGTCTTGATTTTTCATTTAATAACGCTTCAAGCGCGCTGATCAATGAAACCAATGAGATCGTGGTTAAATTTAAAGCTAAAATTGAAAACTATATTGATAATTTCCGTTTAAGCGTTGAGCACCCTGAAGAAGTGGAAATAATTGGCGCCGAATTAGCTAACGCTTCAAGCTCATCTGCGCCCGCCGGCTTGACTATCGCGCAAAGCGGTCCGGGCGCCTGGCTTTTAAGTAATTTCGGCAAAAATGAAAATGAATTTAAAATTAAATTTAAGATTAAAGAAAAAAAATCTCCCAGTCTTAACCTTAAATTAAAATTTGCATTGCCGGAGCAAGCTTCAACTACGCCGGCGAAATACCATTCATTTTATGAAAAAGACCTCGCTTACGACGTGGTTAAAAGCGATTTGAACATAAATTTGATAATTAACGGTTCGCCCTTTGATCAGGGCGTTGATTTCGGCCAGACCTTAAACTATTCAATCAATTATGCCAATAAAGGCGACTCGGTTATGAAGGACGTTATTATCATGGCGGTTTTAGAAAGTGATTTTTTAAATTGGCAGAGCTTAAGCGGGCAGAATAACGGCGCGGTCAGTGGCAATACTATTAGCTGGAGCAAACAGGAAATTCCGGCACTGGCCGAATTAGTGAGCGGCGCCGAAGGCGTAATAGATTTTTCAATTAAATTAAAAAGCCAAACCGAGATTGACTTAAGCAAAGCTTATCAGGTAAAAAGCTACGTAAAATACAGCATCGGCGGGAAAAGCGCCCCCGAGGACAGCCAGAGCAACACTATTATTAATAAAATAAACAGCGACTTGAATTTATCAGAGCAGGTCAGATATTTTAATGATGACAATATCGCTGTCGGCTCCGGGCCGATCCCGCCTAAAGTCGGGCAAGCTACCAGCTTAAAAGTTTATTGGTCCATAAATAATAATCTGCATGAATTAAAAAATTTGCGGATCAGCGTAGCTTTGCCTAATAACGTAAGCTGGGATAGTAAAAACAGGGCATCGGTTGGCTCCTTGTATTACGATGGCCAGGCCAATCAAGTCATTTGGCAGATTGGCGATTTGCCGGTTACGGTTTATAAAGCCGACGCTGAATTTAATATAAGCGTTGCGCCGAGTGAAGACGATAGGAATAAAGTTATGATAATCCTGCCCGGCACGGTCGTTACAGCCATTGACAGCGAGACTAATACGCAAATCAGCAAGACATTGAAAGCCGAAAATACCAAGCTTGAAGACGATAGCATGGCGGCGGGGGATGGAATAGTACAATAATTTCTTTTTGTCATTGCGAGCGTAAGCGAAGCAATCTCACGAACAGTTTAAATATAACAAACCTTTATAGCAAGAAACAATCTATAAGTTTTAATAAATAGTACGCGAGATTGCTTCGTCGCTTAGTCGCTCCTCGCAATGACAGATGCCATGTTTAAAATAATTCATAAGTCAAAAATATCCAACGCGCGCCTCGGCCTAATAAAAACTCCGCACGGCAATCTGGAAACGCCGATTTTTATGTCTGATGCCACCAGGGGAGTAATAAAACATTTAAGTGCGGGAGATTTAAATAATTTGAATCTAGAATGCCTGGTAGCCAATACTTTGCATTTATTTTTGCGTCCGGGCGCGAAGTTAATCAAGCGAGCCAAGGGCCTGCATAATTTTATGGATTGGCAAAAGCCGATTTTAACCGATAGCGGCGGCTACCAGGTTTTTTCCTTAATCCGTAAAAACGGAATTAATGGCGCTATCAATGATAAAGGCGCTATTTTTAAATCACCGCTAGACGGCGCTAAATTAAAAATGACGCCGGAATTGTCCATAAAAACCCAGTTTGCTTTAGGCGCGGATATGATCGTTTGTTTTGACGACTGCCCGCCCAACGGCTACAACGACGCCGAGCTGTCCGCTTCGGTTGAAAGGACGATTAAATGGGCGAAAAGATGCAGGCGGGAATATGATAAATTAAGCCAGCCGCTTAAAAATAATAAAAAGCCGCTGCTCTTTGCCGTTATCCAGGGCGGCGATAATTTAAAATTAAGGGAGCATTGCTCTAAAGAATTAATTAAAATCGGCTTTGACGGCTTTGGCTTTGGCGCCCGGCATGTTGATGAAGCCGGAAATTTTTTAGCCGGCGCTTTAAAATACACGGCCGGGCAAATTCCGGAAAATAAATTACGCTTCGGCTTAGGCATCGGCCTGCCTGAAGATATTATCAGGTCTGTCCAATTCGGCTGGGATATGTTTGATTGCGTTATCCCGACCAGGGAAGGCCGGCATGGAAAACTTTTTTTTAAAAAAAAGCCGTTAAGCCTAAAAGCGAATAATTTTTACGAGACCATTAACATAACCAATGCCAAATTTTCTAAAGATTTTTCCCCAATTAACGGATTAAGCGAACTGACGGAATTACGGCGTTATTCCAAGGCATATCTGAACTATTTATTTAAGATTGGCGAACCTTTGGCCTTAAGGCTCGCCAGCTTGAATAATCTTGAGTTTTACCTTAAAATGATAAATGAAGTTAAGGCGCTGATTAAAAAAGATAAAATTTAGGCTAATTTATAAATAATTTAATTTATTTTTATTCAGCCAATTAAATTAACAATATTTAATTGGAAACAAACATCTATGGATGAAAAAAAGACTATCTCCAAACAGTACCAAACAACCACCACCAAGGGTTTGGATTTTGTTATTATCGGCTCGATTTTTTTAGTATTTTTTCTCTGCCCGTTATTTTTTACCGGCTTGGTAGCGCAAAATATGGGGTTTGAAAAAATGATGCTGTTTTATTTTCTGGTGCTTTTAGGCACGGTTGCCTGGGTGACTAAAGCCGTAATCATCGGCGAACTTAACATTAAAAGAACGCCTCTTGATTGGCCGATTGTTGGCTTCTTGGCTATCTTTATCACCTCTACTGTTTTATCTATCAGCCAAAAAGACAGCTTATTGGGAACTTACGGCAACCCGGCTAAAAGTTTAGCGGCCTTAGTAGTTTTTATTTTATTTTATTATCTGGTAATAAACAACATTGACCAAAAAAGGATTAAATTATTATTTTGGGGCATAATCGGCTCAACCGGCCTGGTGGCGATTTACTCCATGCTGCAGCTTTTAGGCAAATTTGTTTTGCCGTTTGGCTTTACCCAGGCGATTAGCTTTAACCCTTTAAATTCATTGTCCGCCTTAACCATGTTTTTAGTCATAGTTTTACCCATCCTGGTAATCGGCATGGCGCAAGTTAAAGAAATCCATCCTGACCTGAAGAATAGAGCCGTAGTAGGCGCCATTAAAGCGGTTCTGGGCATAGTGATTTTAATATCGCTGTTTGTTTTGACTTTACTTAACGGCTTTACTTTCTGGCCGGCGTCCATAGTCGGCATAGTTATCGTCTTAATGTTTTTACTTTCAAAGATCATTAAAATTTCCAGCGCGAACATTGTTATTCCCATCGCCAGTTTTTTACTCCTGATTATTCTTTTGGTTTTGGGCAATTTTAATGTTATGACTTTGAATTTGCCGGTAGAAGTGAGCCTGTCGCGCAAAGCTTCTTTTGATATCGCCAAATCAAGTTTAAAACAAGATCCCTTATTCGGATCCGGCCCGTCATCATTTTATTACAGTTTTGATAAATATAAAGGCGCGGATTTTAACGCCTCGCCCCTATGGGACGCTAAGTTTGATAATGCTTCCGGCTTTTTATTTGAAATGGCGGCCACGGTTGGCGGCCTAGGCGTTTTAGCCATAGTAATTATTGGCCTGATCGCCCTGTCAATTTGCTTTTTAACTTTAATTAAGGTGCAAAAAAACGACACCCAGTCAATCCTTTTAGCCTTATTCTCAAGCTTTATCACGGTAATTATTTTTGCTTTATTATTTTCCATGAATAATGCCTTGATCTTGATTTCAATGCTGATCGCGATTTTGGCCGTATCAATGGCGATCGTTAATTATCCGGAAAAATTCAAGACTCTTAATTTATCATTCCGAGCCTCGCCTAAATACGCTTTGGCTTTAGCCGCTATTTTCTTAACCTTGAGCGCGACCGTAGTTATCCTATTCACCATGGGCGTAAAAATGTATTTGGCGGATGTTTATGTCATGCAATCTTTAAAGATTTCTGACGTGAACCAAAAGATAGCCAAACTCAACAAAGCCATTATTTTAGCGCCTTATCAAGACATTTATTACTTGAATTTGGCCAATAATTACATGACCTTGGCCAATCAGGAAGTTAATGGCGGCCGCAACCAAACTGTCATAGAAAACAGCCTGTCATCAGCCATTGAATCCGGGAAAAAAGCTTTAACTTTATCGCCCAACAGCGCTGCCGATAACGAGTCCATGGCTTTAATTTATGAAAACGCCTCTTTTTATGTTCAGGGAGCTTTGGAATGGGCGGAAAATTTATATAATAAGGTTATAGAATTATCGCCGGACAGCCCAACGCCTTACCTAAGGATGGCTTTAATAAACATGGCGCGCGCCAACGCGGAAAAAGATCAGGCCCAGAAAGAATATTATATAAGCGAGGCCATAAAAAAATATGATTTGGCTTTAAATAAAAAATCCGATTTCGGCGCGGCCAACTATGGCAAAGCTATCGCTTACGAGCAGTTAAATAAAATGGACGATGCCATAGATAATTTAAAGAAAGCGGTTATCCAGACCAAGGATAATGTTGACTATCGCTTTGAATTGGCACGCCTTTATTTTAACCGCGGAGTGGTCGCCTCCGGCGCCATCGCCCAATCAGCCACGGAAAATATTACCACCGGCGATGAACCAAACCAGGATTTAAGCGTAACCAGCCAGGCTGGCGGCACAATTAAGAAAAATGACGACGTTATTATGGCGGAGCAATTATTCTTAAGCATCGTCCAGGCTAATCCGAATCACGCTAACGCGCTTTATAGCCTAGCCCTCTTATACCAAAAAACCGGTGAAACCGAAAACGCAAAATTGGTTATTAAGCAACTATTGACCGTCGTAGCTTCCGACCAAGCTTCGGTTGACATCATCCATAAACAATTTCCTGGCTTATACTAAAATATAGAAAGATAGCGGTAAAAACGCCTCGTGTGGTTTCACGGGGCGTTTTTCTTTCTCTATTTTTTTAAAACACGAAATAATTTTTCTGTCAAAAGAGGCAAAAATCTATTGACAAGCGCTAGCCGGTTTGATAAAACTTAATAGTAATCATTATCGTATATTGTCATCCCGGGCTCCCCGTCTCGCGTCGGCGCGAGCCGAGGCGGACGACCCGTAATCCATTCCCGCTTTCCGTCATCCCGTACTTGATACGGGATCCATTTCCTATTTAGAATTATTAATTATTTTTTTTAAATAAACTTTAATAACTCACCAGGCAAAAAATTATTTACTTAATTAAAGAGGACGTAAATATTTTCGCCTAAAAAATTTATGTGGACAAACCTTACGCTTGGGGTAGTTCCTAAAAAAATATCAAAAAAGATATTTTTATTGTTGGCCGCAGTCATTTTGATTGGCGGTTTTTTTGTGATTAACTACGTTTTTGCCGCGCATACGGCAACGGTGACGGTCGATCAAACGTTAGTAAAAGGTGCGTCAACAAAAACATATACTTTTCATCTCGCTAATGATGGTAGCTCCAGCAATTTTATATATCTCATAACTATTACTGCGCCGGCCGGTTTTACAATTAATGGCAGTTTATCTTGTCCGGCAGGCTGGACATCGGGCAATACCGCTTCAGTCGCGACTTGCACCGGCGATCCTGATCCGGGTGTCGGCCTTGGCATTGCGGTAGGCGGCAGTGCTAATGTTTCTTTTTCGGCTACAGCGCCTGGGGCAGACTCGGCAATTGCCTGGTCTGTTGCAACAAAAGATAATGCTTTTGTTTCCCATACTTATAATCCCTTAACTACCGTAGATGCCACGGCGCCGACAATTTCCTCTATAACCACTAAAGATGCAGATGTCGACGGCAAGGTTGACACCGCTACCATCGTTTTTAGCGAAGCGGTTCAAGATTCAACTTTTTCGGCCGCCAGCGATTTTAATATCGGCGGTTCGGCCGGTACAAGTATTGTATATGGCACGGCCGATGATAATACTTTTGATGTATTGGTTGCTGGCGGCGTAACCGGCACCGAGGCTAAAGACGTTACTTATACTAAAAGCGCTGGGTCAGGCGCTGATATAGTCGGAAATTTATTGGCCGATGTTAATGGTGGCGCTGTGGCTGAAATTGACGCGGCAAAACCAAAATTAATGTCAGCCCAAACAATTTCACCTACAACACTCCGAGCAACCTTTAGTGAAGATTTGAATGGGGCTACAGTTAATGATTCAGGCAGTGAATTTAACGTAGCCGGTACAACGGTATCCGCGGCAAGCGAAACCGCGCCAGGTGTTATTACCTTGACTTACGCGCCAGCTCTAGGCGCCGGGGCAACTCCAAATGTTACCTATACTCAATTAGATACATTAAATGATTTGGCAGTTTCTCCGAATACGGCGATAACGCCAGTTACCGTTACTGCGGTAGATGGCATTAAACCGGATATTGCCTCAACTAGAACTTTAACCACGACTACAATAGAAGTTACTTTTACCGAAACTATGAGCGCGGTTGATAAAACTGATTTTGGCGTAACCGGGCATACAATCGCCAGCGCGGTTTTACAAGTTGATACAACTAAAGCGGTTCTTACGGTTGACGCCATGGGCACTGGAGATACGCCAAATGTCACTACAATAGGATCTCCGGTTAATACTAAAGATGCTTCAACGCTCAACATAATTACCGGCAGTTTATCTTCAACTCCGACCGACGGCATCGCGCCTACTATAACTTCTACCGAACCGGCCGCCAGTGATTTCATTAACGACCAAGAAGTTAGTTATACTCTAAGCGAAGCCGCGGTTGCCGCTAGCGGAGTGATTACTTTCACCAGAAGCGGTGGTACAGATGATGCTAATCCTACTCACACATGTACATTGCAAGGAACAGCTTTAAATTCTGGAGCTCATACTGATTTAGTTTTAGCAACTGGCGTCAATGCTTGTGTTGATTGGGCACACTCATTAATCAGCGGCACAATTTACACCGTAACTTTCAATGCGACTGACGCGTCCGGCAATGCGGCCACGCAAATCAGCAATGGCAGTGTGACCTATGATACTACGGCGCCGACCGGAACAGTAACAGTAGATACGGCTACAATTTACGAAGGCGATTTAGATCAAGGAGTGACGGTTACCTATAATGAAAATATGAATCCGGCTTCAACCCCGACTATTACTTTTAGCGCTACTACCGGCGTCTGGACGCCTGCCGCTGGAAGTTGGACGGCGGCCAATGTTTGGCATCAACATTTTACTATTTCTGACTTAAACGAAGAAACGGCCGGAGTAACAGTAAATAGCTCCTTAGCTCAAGATCTTGCCGGGAACGCAGAAGGATTAGATACTCAAGCTACATTCAATATAGATACTATAAATCCAACTGCTCCAGTCGTTGGCACATTTACCGCAGTTGGTGGAACCGTAGTTGCCGCTAGTATTAATAGCACTAATACCGGCTTTACTTTAACTTTCACTAGCCCGGCAGCTAATTATGCTGGCACGGCTCATTTGTATGTGGGCGGTGTTGAATTCGCGACTCCGGTTACGATTGCAGTTGTAGCTGGCAGCGCAGAATATACTTTAACCGGCAATGCTCAATCAATTACCGATTTAGGAGCCGATGGCGCCAAATCATTAACCGTTAAAATTATTGACGCGGCCGGCAATATCGGAGCAGCTTCCGGCGCTTCTAGTATTACTAAAGATACTGTTGTCCCAACTTTTGCTTCCGTAGCGCTTGGGGCTGACGATTATGTGAACGCGGCTGATGCGGCCGGCGGAGTTAATATCGCGATTACTACAACTGGCCTAGAAGACGGTCGCACGGTTTCATGTACTATCACCGGCACATCTGGCAGTGTTGGTCCGGTTAGCGGAGCGGTTAGCAGTAATGCAGTTACGATTGCCTCTACCGCGCTTGGTGCGTTAGCCGACGGAACTATAACCGCGACTTGTTCGGTTACTGACGCCGCGGGCAATCCGGCCACTAACGGAACTGATACTGCGACTAAAGATGTGGTTGCACCAGACGCCCCTATAATTGGCCATATTGCCACGGATGAAAAAATAAATAATTCAGAAAAAGCCGCTATCATAGTAACCGGTACGGCTGAAGCTAATGCTTTGGTATCTGTAACTTTAACTAACGGAGCAAACAGCAAAACCGGAACGCAGCAGCTTTCTGGCGGAGAAACTGCTTTTAGCGTTACCTTAGATGGAACTGCCGCTCTTCCGGCTTCTTTAGCAGACGGCACAATCACTCCATCCGTAACCGCGACTGACGCGGCGGGCAATACCAGCGCGGCTGATACTGCTCCAACAGCGACGCAAGATACTGTTTTGCCTACTATTACATCAATTACTTCAGACGCAACCGGAGCCGGTTGGTTAAAAATAGGTGGCACTATCACATTTACCTTAACTCCGGGTTCAGCCGAAGATGGAGGTTCAGTTACCGGTTCGTATAACGGGATTGCCTTAACGTGGAGCACCGCGGATGCAGGCGCTCACTATACCGCTACCTATACTATAGTCGCGGGTCATACTGATCAAACTTCAGCTTTGCAAATTTCCGGAGTAACTATTACTGATGCGAATGGAAATACCAGTGCTGCCGGAGCCGGAATTGATATAGTTAAAACCATTGATGCGAATAAACCGGCTGCTCCAGTTATTACTTCAATAGCAACTGATAATAAAATTAATAATGCGGAAAAAGGCGCTATCGTAGTAGTCGGTACAGCCGAAGCTAACGCATTGGTAAATGTAAGCTTAACTAACGGAGCAACCGTTACCGGCAGCCAGCAATTAGCCGGCGATGCGATAGCTTATTCAATTACTATTAACGGAGCTACATTAACAGACGGCACGATTACTCCATCCGTAACCGCCACTGACGCGGCCGGGAATGTTAGTACAGCGGCAACTTCGCCGACCGCGACTAAAGATGTTGCGGCTCCAACCGCTCCAGTAATTGGGCATATTGCCACTAATGAAATAATCGGTGATTCAGAGAAAGCCGCTATTATAGTGACCGGTACGGCTGAAGCAAACAGCACGGTTAATGTTACTTTAGCTGATGCTGGTAGCGCGCATACTGCGACTGGTTCCGGCACGGCAACAGACGGAAATTTTTCAATTAGTATAAACGGTTCATCTCTTAACGACGGCGTAATCACTCCGTCCGTAACCGCCACTGATGCGGCAGGCAATGTTAGCTCGGCTGATACAGATCCAACGGCCTTAAAAGACGTCGCTGCTCCTACTATTTCATCAATTACTTCAAACGCTACGGTTGCCGGTTGGTTGAAAGTAAGTAATACTATTATATTTACCTTAACTCCGGGCTCAGCCGAACTCGGAGGTTCGGTTACCGGCTCATATAACGGAGTTGCTTTATCATGGAGCACCGCGGATGCCGGCGCGACCTTTAATGCTACTTATACCATTGCCGAAGGCAACACTGACCGGACTTCAGCTTTGCAAATTACCGGAGTAACTATTACTGATGCGGCAGGAAATACGAGTTCTGCTGGAGATGGAAGCGATGTTGCTAAAACAATTGATGGTCATACGCCGGTAGCGCCAACAACAATTACTTTGCTTGACCCGATAAATAACGCCAATAAAACAGCGGCAACTCTTCATATAGTTGGTGAATCCGGAACAACTTATAATTATTCAATTGAAGACGCAAGCCCAGGTTCACCGGTAACCGGCACAGGAACATTGACGGGCGGAGACCAGACGATTACGTCGATCGATGTTTCTAGCTTGGATAATGGCACATTGACCGCTTCAGTTACTTTAACTGATACCGCGGGCAACGTTGGACCTGCCGGAACCGATACCGCGACAAAAGACGCTAGCGTTCCTAGCGCTCCAACTATCACTTCAATCGCGGGTGATAACTATATTAATGATAGCGAAAAAACCGCAGTGCACGTAGTCGGAACAGCAGAGGCAAACTCAACCGTTAGCGTTACCTTAGTTGGCGTTGCGACTGCCGGTCCAGTCACGGGAAGTGCAAGCGGAGGCGGCGCTTATGATATCACAATTGACGCTTCGGGCTTAACAGACGGCACTATTACTCCATCCGTAACCGCTACTGACGCGGCCGGCAATACCAGCGCGGCTGATACTGACCCAACGGCAACTAAAGATGTTGCCGCGCCAGGTACTCCGGTTATTTCCTCAATCGCTACAGATAATGTAATCAATGATGCAGAAAAAGCAACAATCGTTGTTGCCGGTACGGCTGAAGCTAATTCTCTGGTAACCGTTTCTCTAACCAATGTAGCGACAGTATCCGGTACTCAACAATTGGTAGGCGGAGCGACGTCTTATTCAATTACTATTGATGGCACTGCATTGACTGACGGAACCATCACTCCATCCGTAACCGCGACCGACGCGGCCGGGAATGTTAGTACAGCGGCAACTTCACCGACTGCGACTAAAGATGTTGCGGCTCCAACCGCTCCAACCATTACCTTGCTTGATCCAATAAATAACGCAAACAAAACCGCGGCAACTATTACCGGCACTGGCGAGGCAAATGCTGTTATCGCTTATACTATTACAACTAGCGGTGGTGGCGGTTCAGTAACCGGAGCCGGCACTGTGTCCGGCGCTGGTTCAATCAATATTACCGGCGTTAATGTTTCCGCTCTTGCTGACGGCACGTTAACCGCGAGCGTTACTTTAACTGATGCAGCCGGTAACACTGGCTCGGCTGGTACTGATACTGCGACTAAAGATGCAGACGCTCCATCTGCTCCGGTAATTTCTCATATCGCCGGAAATGAAAAAATAAATGATTCAGAAAAAGCGGCTATTATAATAACTGGTACGGCTGAAGCAAATAGCACAGTTAACGTTAGCTTAAGTGACGTTGGTCCTGCTCATACGGTTACTGGTTCTGGTACAGCCACAGGCGGAAATTATTCAATTACCATAGACGGCTCATCTCTTAACGACGGTGTTATTACCCCTTCGGTAACCGCTACTGACGCGTCAGGCAATGTCAGCGCGGCTACAGCCACTCCGACCGCAGACAAAGATGTTGTCGCGCCGGTTTTAACGGTAGTAAGCGGAACCGATGCTGGGCCGGTTAAGACCGATACTATTAATGTAACTATTGTTGATGCCAATACTGTTACCCCGGAATATGGCTATAGCGACGATGCGACTTGTAATGGCTCGGATACTTACGGGAATTCATTTACCAGCGGAGTTGATTTTTCCATAACCGGCAATCGCACTAATTATATTTGCACTGAAGCAACTGATAGTTTTGGTAACGTCGGCTATAGATATGTCGGGCAATTAAATACGGACAATACCGTGCCGGCTTTAACTCTAAATAGCATGTTCACCGGCCAGACTTTAACCGGCGGCAATGTTTATACTATTAGCTGGACCGCGTCTGACACAAACCTTAGCGCCACTTCAATGAAAATTGATTATAGCATTAACGGCGGCTCAAGCTGGACTAATATCGTTGATAGTTCTTCAAACGACGGAACGGAAAGCTGGACCGTGCCATCAACCAATACTTCTAACGGCAAGGTAAGAGTTATTGCCACTGATTTAGCCACTAATGCCACGACCGCTGAAAGCAGCGCCTTTAGCATTACTTATTCGGTAGTTACCGACTCAACCGCTCCGGTCGCGGCTTTAAACAGCCCGAACGGCGGCGAGTCATGGGATAATACCGTAGCGCATATTATAACTTGGACCGCGACCGATAATATAACCGCGGCCGGCAGCCTTGATGTAAAATTGGAATATTCCACGGACGGCGGCGGCGCTTGGACTACAATTATTGCCGATACTGATAATGACGGCGCTTATTCCTGGACGCCGACCGGCTTGACTTCAGCTAACGCTATGATAAAAGTTACCGCTACTGACGCGGCCAGCTTAACCGGATCAGATATCAGCAATAATGTTTTCACTTTGGCAACCCCGGTAACTTATCCGAGTTCAATTTGTACCGGACCGGTAGCCGGAGTTTATACTTGCGATATCGCCTTAAGCTCGGGTTGGAATTTAGTTTCTTTCCCGATAATACCGTCTAATACGGCGATCGCTACCGTACTTTTAGGCATCAGCGGAGTCGGCACTTCTACGGTAGTCCAATATTATGACGCCGGAACCTGGAAAGCTTATACGCCAGACGTTGGCGGAACTTTAGAAACCATGCAAGACGGCAAAGGCTATTGGATTAACATGACTAATTCGGCAACTCTAACCATAACCGGAACTTCGGCCCCGGCCGCGCCAAACCCGCCTTCAACTTATAGCGTAATCTCCGGCTGGAATTTAATCGGCTATAAATCGGTTACGGCTTATAAAAATACCTCAACTTATCTTTCCACCATACCAAGCGGATATATGGTATATGATCAAAACAATGCTGATAAAACCAGCTCTTACTTACAGCATGGTAAAGGCTACTGGCTCTGGTCAACCGGTTCCGGCAGCTTTATCGCCGCTGACTAGAAAATATAAATTTTATCTATGAATAAAATGAAAATTCTGTATTTTACCATGCTTGTAAGCGCCTTAATGATGCCCGTTATGGTATTGGCCGATACGCCGCCGGCAATTCCTTTGGCAGTTTATGGCGACGTAAAAATTGATGGCGCCAACGCGCCTATCGGAACTATTATTACCGTGCTTAACGGCGCTAGCGAAGCCGCGCGAACTACCACTACCCAGGCCGGAAAATATTTTTTGGAAGTTCCTGCCAGCAATGCCGGCGCCAGCTTAACTTATAAAGTCAATGGAACTTTAGCCGTGGAAAAAGTGGCGGCTAATCCGGTTAGCGTAGCCAGCGATAAAATTGATTTGGCAATAACTACCGCCCCGTCCGTTTGCAACCCAAGCTCAATCGCTAACGGCACAATCGGAGCTTATCCGCAATGCGCTATAACCTGTAATTCCGGCTATAGTTTAAGCAATGGAGTTTGCACCGCGATCAGTTCAGGCGGCGGAGGAGGCGGAGGTGGTGGTGGAGGCTCATCTTCTTCAAGCTCAACCAGCCAAACGACCAGCACCAGCCAAACTATCCCAACAGTTCCGTTAACTCCGCCTATGGTAACCACCCCTCAAGTTTTAGGCGTTAAAATCAGCGCGGCCGAAGTCCAGCTAAATCAGATTTTAACCGATTCAGCCGCGATTTGGACGGAAAAAAGAGATGTAATTTTAAGCAATGCCGGCGCCAAGATTGATGAAGCTAAAGAAAAAACCACTTCTGATAAATACATCAGCAAATTAAGCGGGCACAGAGATTTAGCCGGGTCCGAAATTAACCGCTTGAATTTCTTTATTACTTACGGCACGGCCGGCACGAAGATTTTAGGAGCCGGGGAAAGAGCCGGAGTAATAGGCTCTTACCAGGCCGCTTTCGGCAAACTGCCTAAAACCCAAGCCGAATGGCAGGACGCGATTAAAATCGCCAACGGCAGATGGCCGAGCGTAAAAAGCGCGGCGGCTGAAACCAAAGCCAAAACGTCGTTTAAGAAAATTTACGGGCGCGATGCCAATATGTCTAATGCCAATGATAACGCGGCCGTTACCATTATGGCTTATGGCTTAAGGCCGAGCGCGCGCAATTTAAATTCGGAAAAAGTTGCTATTTTATCATTTAAATATTTTTATAAGCGCGCGCCGGTTTCGGCGGTTGATTGGGACGCGGTTAGGGCGATTGCTTATAGCGGAGCGAAAAGATAAGCGGAAGATGACGAATAATATAAATACCAGCCCTTTGTTTTAATTAAAGCAAAGGGCTGTCTGGTAAAATGAATATAAAAATAATAAAAATTATATTCGCTATCGCGGTAATTCTCTCCGCTATTTTCGCGGCCTGGTCAGCCGTGCGCGCTTTAACTCCGCCGACAATTCCGGTCTTGTACTATGGCACGGCCAGCGTTAACGGCGTAGCCGCGACTTCAAGCCCGATAATTACCATGCGCCGTAAAACCGATAGTTTGGAAATCGCCAGCACTACGGCCGCGGCGACCGGCAAATATTTTATGGAAGTGCCTTGCTCGGATTATGTCGGCCAAACTTTTATTTTTAGAATTAACGATTTAATAGCCGAAGAAGCTAACTGCGTTGACGTAGCTTACGTAGCTAGAGTAAATTTAAGCTTAAACTTTAACAGCGCCGACCAGACGGTTGAAAATTCGGTTTCCTCCATAACCATTCCGTCTTCCGTAAGCGATAGCCAAGAAACGGAAATTCATTTTACCGCCGTGGCGACCAGCACCGCCACTTCAACGGTTACCATCGGCTCGGACGGCTTGATTTTAGAGAGAGACTCATTAACCGCGGCCAATAAATTTATTGTTACTTTCGCCTCAAGCACCGTCATAACCGGCGATAGTTCCTGGGACGGAACTTTAATCGCGCCTTCCATAAGCAATGTAAGCTTATCTATTCCGGCTGATGCCGGCATGGTAAGCCAGGCCAATAAAATAATTAATATCGGTTTTACCGGCCAAAGTTTAACCTTTGATAAGCCGGTCAGCATTTTATTTCCCGGGCAAGCCGGCAACCAGATCGGTTTTAGCCGAAATAGCTCTGATTTTACCGAAATTACCGTTATCTGTCCGGACAATAGCATAAACAGCCTTACGGCCACTACTGCCCAGGAATGCAAATTTAACGGCCCGAGCGATTTAACGGTTTGGACCAAGCATTTTACTTATTTCGCGGTTTATCATCAGGCAGTAGCTCCCGCGCCAAGCAGTTCTGGCGGCGGCGGCAGCTATTATTATCAGCAGACGCAGTCTTCGGCCACTACCACGGCCACCACGGCCGAACCCAGTTTAATCGCCACTTCCACGCCAGCAGCAGAAGAACCGGCCATAGAAACGCCGGTCATAACGCCGCAAATTTTACCGCAGGTTTTAGCCGTTAAATATTACGCCAACGGCACGCTGATCCGCGGCCAGGATAAAAAAATATATTTAATTCAAGATGACAAATTAATTGTCATTAGAACTTTGACCCAGCTAAAAAAATACAAAGCGCAGAAAATTTACGACGTGCCGGATGAAGTTATCAGGCAGTATATTGATTTTACCGACGGCCAGCTTATTAGAGGGTCGGACAAAAAGATTTATGTCATAGCTCAAGGCAAGAAAAAATTAATAAAAAATCTTGAAGAATTAAAACAATATAATAAACAAAAAATTAATGATGTCAGTCTTGAAATATTAGCCAAATTTCCTCTATATACGGTTAAACCGGGCCTAGAATATTTTGCCAACGGCAGTTTAATCCGCGGCCATGATAAAAAAATATATTTAATCCAAAATAATAAATTAGTTGTCATTAGAACCGTGGCGCAGTTAAATAAATACAAAGCGCAAAAAATTTATGACGTGCCGGATGAAGTCATCCGCCAATATATGAATTTTTTTGACGGCCAGCTTATAAGAGGCTCCTCGCAAAAAATTTATATAATAAAGAACCATAAAAAACAGCCGATCTTAAGTTTAGCTGAACTAAAAAAATATGCCGGCCGGCCGATTTACGATGTCAGCGATGAAATATTAAGGTTATACTAATAATGACAGACTAAAAAGCTCCTTATCTTAATTTATTAAGCAAGGGGCTTTGATTTTTCTCTTATTTTATGGTATTTTTAAATAAATATGCCTAAGCCAAAACAAAAAAATAATTACCGGGAATTTTTAAAAAAGAAAAGAAAGTTTGATAAAAAAGTAAAGCAAGGCAAGATTTTTAAAGACACTGACCATGACGGCTTATCTGATTATGAAGAAAAATATCTTTACGGCACCGACCCTAAAAATCCTGATACTGACCGCGACGGCATGAAGGACGGCGCCGAAGTTAAGCGGGGCAGAAATCCGTTAGGCAAAGGCACGCTTAAAGATTTATTTATTCCTCATGCCGGCAATAATTACAAGCCGCACGCCTTAAAGCCCAAAAGGCTTTTGTTCCATGCCGCCGGCGTAGTCGCCATAAAAGCGATTGTGGTGGCTTTTATTTTAATTTATCCCATATCGGCCTGGCTTAGCCCGGATATGGCTTTAGCCGAAGCCAAAAAAATAATTGAATTGACCAATAATTTACGCAAAGCTATTTCTTTGCCGGCGCTTTTAGAAAGCGAGAAATTAAATCAGGCCGCTTACGGAAAAGTTGAAGACATGGCTTTAAATCAGTATTTCGCGCATACGAGTCCGGCCGGTTTAAGCCTAAAAGATTGGCTTAAAAAAATAAATTACCAATACGCCGTGGCCGGAGAAAATTTGGCCGTGGGATTTTCGCGAGCCGAAGACGTGGTTCTGGCCTGGAAAAACAGCCCAACCCATTATAGTAATATTATTGACGGCGATTTTAAAGAAATCGGCGTGGCCATGGCTGACGGCAAATTAAATCAAATTGATACGGCTTTTATCGCGCAATATTTCGCCGCGCCGGCAACGGTTGCTAACTTGCCAAGTGAGCCGATTACGCCTAAGCTCATACAGCCGGAAGTTAATCAGCCGGCGGGAAATTCCGAGGTCCAGGGCGAAAAGGTAAATTTAACGCCAGCTCCGGCCGCGATTAACCAGCAAACTACTATTTTATCCATTAAAGCCGATCCCCTGAATAACGAAAAAGCCATTCAGATTAAAACGATTTTGCCGGAAGATACTGTTTCTGCCGAAATTATTGTTGATAATAAAAAAATCGCTTTAAATAAAGAATCAAGCCAAGCCAATATCTGGAACGGCGCGGCGCTTATCAGCGCGGCAGAAGAAAAAAATATTTTAAACCCTTTAGTGCCGGCTAGCTTAACCGCAACTAATTCGTCCGGCGCGGCCGGATACGGCAAAGTTGATTGGGATGACGTGAAAATAATCAAAACGACGCCCTTAGAGCATTATCAGCTTTATAAAAATAATCCGGCCGCGGCCATGGCGCCGGTTATGAGTTTAAGTAATTTGTATTTTAAATTAATTTTAGCTTTGGCGCTTATAGCCTTAATTTTAAATATTTTTATTGAAATAAAAAAACAGCATCCGCATATTATCGCTTATAGCTTGGCTTTTTTAAGCTTGCTTATGGCTATGATTATTTTTTAAATGAAACAGGCCAAAAACAAATTTAAAATCGCGGTCGCCATGTCCGGCGGAGTGGATTCTTCGGTAACGGCTAAAATATTAAAAGATCAGGGGCATGATGTCGTTGGTATTTTTTTGCGTTTTTGGAAAGAGGAGCAGCCCCCTTTAGCAAAGGGGGGCAGGGGGGATTTTAAAGATGCGCGCCGCGCGGCAAAAATTATCGGCATACCACTCCATACTTTAGATTTTTCTAGAATTTTTAAAAAGCAAGTGGTAGATAATTTTTTAAGCGAATATGCCAAAGGCAAAACGCCCAACCCTTGCGTTAGATGCAATAAGCTGGTTAAGCTCGGGCTTTTAATCAGAGAGGCCAAAAAATCAGGCTTTGATTATGTGGCTACCGGGCATTACGCCATAAATAAAAATAATAAATTATATAAAGCCAAAGATAAAAACAAAGACCAGTCATATTTTTTATATACTCTAAATCAGGATGAATTAAAACATTTACTTTTTCCTCTGGGCGATTACACTAAACCGCAAGTCAGACAGTTAGCAAAAAAATTTAAATTGCCGGCGGCCGCAAAGCCGGAAAGCCAGGAAATCTGCTTTATAGCGGATAAGAGCCATAATGAATTTTTAAAGCGTTATTTAAAATTAAAGGCCGGTAAAATTAAAACTTTAGACAATAAAATTATCGGCGCGCATCAAGGCCTACCGCTTTATACGATCGGCCAGAGAAAGGGGATAGAGATCGGCGGCACCGGCCCGTATTACGCGGCGAAGATGGATTATAAAAAAAATATTTTATACGTAGTTAATAAAAGCGATAACAAAATTTTATACGGCGATAAATTAATTGCTAAAAATATAAGTTGGCTTATCGGTACTGAACCGAAAATGCCGCTTAAATGCGAGGCCGTAATCCGTTATCATCATAAGCCGGTAAAATGCCTGGCCGCTAAAATTAATAAAAACAAATATCAAGTGAAATTTGCCATCCCGCAACGAGCCATCGCTCCCGGCCAGAGCGTGGTATTTTATGAAAAAAATCAAGTTTTGGGCGGGGGAATAATTTGCCAAAATTAAAGGAATTTTATATACTAAATTTTATATGACTTCAAAAGAACTGCGCCAAAAATACCTGGATTTTTTTAAAGAGCATGGGCATGCCATAATTTCCAGCGCTTCTTTGATTCCTGATAATGACCCCACGGTTTTATTCACCACCGCCGGCATGCATCCTTTAGTGCCTTACATAATGGGGCAGAAACATCCGGTCGGGCGCAAGCTGGCTGACGCGCAAAAATCCATTAGAACCTCGGATATTGATGAAGTCGGGGACGCGACGCACCATACTTTTTTTGAAATGCTGGGCAATTGGTCTTTGGGCGATTATTTTAAGGAAGAAGCCATAAAAATGAGCTGGGAATTTTTAACTTCGCCGGACTGGCTTAATCTTGATAAAAATAGGCTGGCGGTCTCAATTTTTAAAGGAGACGAGGACGCGCCGTTTGATAAGGAGGCTTATGATATTTGGCTTAGCTTAGGCATACCGGAGAAAAAAATCGCCAGGCTGCCCAAAAAAAATAACTGGTGGGGACCGGCCGGCTTAACCGGGCCATGCGGACCAGATACGGAAATGTTTTATTGGGTGGGCGACCCTGAAAAAACGCCGAACAGCTTTAATGACGATAATCCGCTTTGGGTGGAAATTTGGAACGACGTTTTTATGCAATACAATAAAAAGGCCGATGGGGCTTATGAACCTTTGGAGCAAAAAAATGTTGACACCGGCATGGGGCTTGAAAGAATTTTGGCGGTTATGAACGATTTTGATGATAATTATAAAACCGACTTATTTAAAAATTTAATTTTCAGAATAGAAGATTTGTCGGGAAAAAAATACGGCGTTGATGCGGAAACAACTAAAGCCATGCGCGTTATCGTTGATCATTTAAAAGCCGCGGTTTTTATTATGGCGGACGACAAAGGCGTAACGCCGTCCAATACCGACCGCGGCTATGTCCTGCGCCGTTTAATCAGGCGCGCTATTAGGTACGGCCGCCAATTAGGCATTACCGAAGAATCCTGGACTAAAGAGATTGCTAAAATAGTGGCGCATGACTACCAGGAAATTTATCCGGAACTTAAAAAAAATATTAATCTGGTAATAAATCTGTTAAAAGAAGAAGAAGCGAAATTTAAAAAAACTTTAGAGCAAGGCTTAAAAGAATTTGAAAAATTAAGCAACGAAAAAATTATTACCGGCAAGCAGGCTTTTGATTTATACCAAACTTACGGTTTCCCGCTGGAAATTACCGAGGAATTGGCATTAGAAAAAAAACAAGCCGTTGATAAGCCGGAATTTGAAAATGAGCTTAAAAAGCACCAAGACCTATCCCGCACCGCTTCGGCCGGTATGTTTAAAGGCGGTTTGGCCGACGCTTCCGAGGCTACGGTTAAATACCATACGGCCGCGCATTTGCTTTTAGCCGCTTTAAGAAAGGTTTTGGGCGGACATGTTATCCAAAAAGGCAGCAATATTACGGCTGAACGCCTGCGCTTTGATTTCGCGCATAAAGAAAAAATGACTGATGAGGAGAAACAAAAAGTTGAAAATTTGGTAAATCAAGCCATTAAAGAAAATTTGCCGGTCACCTGCGAAGAAATGACGCTTGATCAGGCCAGAGAAAAAGGCGCCCATGGAATTTTTGACGCCAAGTACGGCGAAAAAGTATCGGTTTATCTGATCGGCCGTGAAAAATTATATTTTAGCAAAGAGATTTGCGGCGGCCCGCATGTTGAAAATACCGGCATCTTGGGAAAATTTAAAATTAAAAAAGAAGAAAGTTCAAGCTCGGGAGTAAGAAGAATTAAAGCGGTTTTAGAATAAAATTTAGCTAACATTAAATTAAATATTTAATAAAACAACTAATTTTAGCTTTTTCTTCATTTCCTCTTGACAGCTAACTAAATAAACTATATAATTATTTTACAGTAAATAATACAGTTTTGGCATCTCGCCTAGGGCGAGTAATTTTTTGCCAAAGCTATTTTTATTTTAAATCATAATATTTGATGGCAGAACAAAATAACAAAATTATCAGTTCCAAGGATTTTATTGAAATGCAGGGCGAAGTTATAGAATTGATGCCGGCCGCCAGCTTTAAGGTCGTTTTGGAAAATGGCCATGAAATTTTAACGCACCTTTCCGGTAAAATGAGAATGAATAAAATAAGGCTGCTCCCGGGAGACAGGGTAAGGGTGCAGATCAGTCCTTATGATTTAACCAAGGGCCGCATAACCTACAGGCTTTAACATTAAATTAAATTTTATGGCCGTAGAGCTCTGCTCGCTATAAAATTTAATTTAATACATTATATTTTTGAAAATAGTAAAAACTTTTTCTAAAAAAGTTGTTAAAGACTTATGAAAGTAAGAAGCAGCGTAAAAAAAATTTGTAAAGATTGTAAAATAATCAGGCGCAACGGCCGCGTGTGCGTTATTTGTAAAACTCCAAAACATAAGCAAAGGCAAGGCTAAATAACTTTATAACTAATCTATGGCAATAAGAATCGCTGGCGTAACCATACCAAATGAAAAAAGAGTTGAAATCGCTTTAACTTATATTTATGGCATTGGCAAACCGAAATCCCAAGCCATTTTAAAGTTGGCTAAAATTAATCCTAATACCAGAGTTAAAGATTTAGACGACGAGCAAGCCAATAAGCTAAGAAACTTGATTGAAAAGCAGAATAAGGTTGAAGGCGACTTAAAACGCGATGTTTTCGCCAATATAAAAAGATTAAAAGAAATAGGCAGCTACCGCGGCTCAAGGCATGCCAAAGGCTTGCCGGTCAGGGGCCAGCGCACTAAAACCAATAACCGAACGGTTCGCGGCAATATTAGAAAAACCGCCACATCGGGCAAAAAACCGGCGGCTCAAAAAACATAACCTTTGAAAACTTTTTTAGAAAAAGTTTTCAATACTTTACCCTAAAGGGATAAACAAAAAATATAAGGTATCAAGTAAAAATTTAATAGCGAGTAAAACTCTACGGCCATTAAATTTTTACTTGATAATAAAATATGACGGAAGAAAAAAAACAAGACGTAGAAATCAAAGAAGAAAAAATTCCAACCGCGGCTGAAATGGACGAGCCGATTATTAAGACTGGCAATCCTTTGAATATGGTTGAAGAATTACCTGAAGAAATCAGAAAAAAACTGGAAAAAAGCAAAGAAGACAGAAAAACCAACAAGAAAAAAGGGCGCAAAAAGAAAACCGATAAAAGAGTCCCGGTAGGCGTCGCTCATGTTAAAGCGACTTACAATAACACCATTGTGGCCTTAACCGATTTAAGCGGCAACGTCCTGTCTTGGTCTTCGGCCGGCATGGCTGGTTTTAAAGGGCCGAAAAAATCCACTCCATACGCCGCCCAGATAATTACCAGAATCGCGGTGGAAAAAGCCAAAGAATACGGCTTAAACGAAGTTAGCGTGATGGTAAAAGGCGTCGGCACCGGACGCGAATCGGCGATTAGGGCTTTAAACGCCAATGGCTTGATTATTACTTCAATTAAAGATATTACGCCCATACCGCACAACGGTTGCCGGCCTAAAAAACCAAGGAGAGTTTAAGCTAATAAATTTTTTATGTCAAAATATTTAGGTCCAAAATGCAAATTATGCCGCCGCGAAGGTGATAAATTAATGTTAAAAGGGGAGAGGTGCTCAACGGCTAAATGCGCGATAGTTAAAAGAAACTATCCGCCTGGTCTTCATGGCCCGAAAGGGCGAGCCAGACAAAGCGGTTATAATATGCAATTAAGGGAGAAGCAGAAAGCCAAAAGAATTTATAATTTAATGGAAAAGCAATTTGCTTTAAGTTTTGAGCGAGCCATTAAGCAAAAAGGCGAGGCTGGTGAAAATTTAATGAAAATACTGGAAACCAGGCTTGATAACGTTATTTATCGCTTAGGCTTTGCCCCTTCAAGAGCGGAGGCCAGAGTTTTAACCAACCATGGACATTTTAAAGTTAATGATATTAAAGTTAATATTCCGTCGTTTAACGTAAAAACCGGCGACATCATAAAAGTCAGGCAATCAAGCCGCAAAAATAAGCATTTTATTAATCTGCCGGAAAAGCTTAAAAAGGTGGAAATCCCCGGCTGGCTTAATCTTGATATTAAAGATTTAAGCGCCAAGGTTTTGCATATGCCGGCTAAAGAAAATTTTGAATCAAAAATCAATGGCCAGATGATTGTTGAATTCTATTCTAAATAATAATATTTTTAAAATAAATAATATGGAAAAAATAGCTTTGCCTCAAAAAATAGAGTTTATTAAAAGCTCTAAAGCGAATAACAAACAGGTTGTTATTGAGCCATGCTATCCCGGCTATGGCGCTACCATCGGCAATGCTTTAAGGAGGGTATTATTATCATCTTTGCCCGGAGCCGCCGCTGTCGGCGTAAAAATCAAGGGCGCTGACCATGAATTCATGACTTTGCCCCATGTTAAAGAAGATGTTTTAGAACTTATTTTAAATTTAAAAAAATTGCGCTTGAAAGTTTTTACTGATGAAACGGTAACGCTAGAGCTTGATGCCCGCGGCGAAAAAGAAGTTAAAGCTTCCGACATTAAAAAAAATAGCTTGGTTGAAATAGCCAATCCTGATTTGGTTCTGGGCCATGTGACTGATATGGCCGGAAGTTTAAGCATGGAAATTTTTGTTGCCCGGGGCGCCGGTTATATTACGGTTGAAAGCCGCGAAAGCGCTAAAAACGAAATCGGCTATATTGAAATGGATTCAATTTTTTCCCCGGTTATGTCAGTCGGCGTAAATATTGAAAATGTCCGCATCGGAAAAATGACTAACTGGGATAAATTGATCTTAGATTTAACCACCGACGGCACCATAACTCCGGAAGACGCTTTTTATAAAGCCGTGGCTATCTTAATAAGCCAATTTAACGCTTTAGTTGAAAAGACCGGCGGAGCGGAAGAAATAAAAACTGAAGCCGAAGAAGAAATCGCGGAGGAAAAAGAAGAGGAAGCGGCTGAAGACAAAAAATCTAAAAAAAGAGGCAGACCGAAAAAAAGTTAAATTTTTTATATGAGACACAGAGTAAAAGGAAAAAAATTAGATAGAAAAAAAGCGCCGAGAGAATTGATGCTAAGAAACCTAGCGTCAAGCATTATAATTTACGAAAAAGTTAAAACAACCGAGGCTAAAGCGAAAACGGTTAAACCGCTCTTGGAAAAAATCATTACCGCTTCAACCAAGGGAGATTTAGCCAGCCGCAGAAAATTAATCAGCTTATTGCCCCAGCCAATGGCCGTAAAAAAAGCCATGGAAATTTTAGCGGTTAAATATAAAGATAGGCGCGGCGGCTATTTAAGGATTACTAAATTAGGCAAAAGGCTTGGCGATAACGCCAGCATGGTGCAAATTGAATTAGTTTAAAACCTTTATGATTAAAATAGAAAGAAAACTGCATAAAATTGACGCCGCGGATAAATCCGCCGGCCGGTTAGCTACGCAAATCGCTTTGATTTTGCGCGGCAAAAACAAGGTTGAATATCTGCCTCATTTGGATATGGGCGATATGGTTCAGGTTATGAACATAAATAAGCTTAAATTCACCGGCAAAAAAATTGAACAGAAAAAATATTATAAATATTCCGGTTATCCGGGTGGCTTAAAAACCAAGAAAATAGCCGACCTAAAGCCGGCGGAAATTTTAAAAAGAGCGGTCAGAGATATGCTGCCGCCGACCAAGCATAGAGTAAATATGCTAAAAAGATTAATTATAAATTAATATGACTGAAGCAGAAGCTATAAAATTCAAAGGAAAATTCACCAGCGCAATCGGCCGCAGAAAAACTTCAACCGCCAGAATCAGGCTTTATAAAAGCGGCGAGGGTTTAATGGTTATTAATGGCGCGGAAGCCAAAAAATATTTTACGGAAGAAGATTTATTTTCAATTATTAATCAGCCGCTAAAATTAGCTGGTTTGGTTAAAGATTTTAATATATCAATCACTGTCAACGGCGGCGGTAAAAAAGGCCAAGCCGAGGCCGTGCGCCACGGCATCGCCCGCGCGCTTTTAGAATTAAATCCTGATTTAAGAGCTTCGTTTAAAGTAAAAGGCTGGATAACCCGCGACGCGCGCAAAAAAGAAAGAAAGAAACCGGGGCTGAAGAAAGCCCGCCGAGCACCGCAATGGGCGAAGAGGTAAAAATAAATTTCTATATTTCAATAAAACCACGCTTAAAAGCGGGGTTTTATTTTTATGGCGGATAAGTTATAATATACATATTATGACCGCGAAAATTACTAACATTGCGAAAAACACTTCCTATTTTACTTTAGCGCTGATTCTGCAAAAAATAATTTCTTTTACTTATTTTATTTTAATCGCGCGCGCTATCGGCCCGGCTGATTTAGGCAAATATTATTTTGCCATTTCTTTTACTTCCATCTTCGGAATCTTCATAGATATCGGCCAATCCAGCGTCTTGACGCGGGAGGTCGCCAAACGGCCGGAAGATGCCGGGCGCTATTTCAGTTCGGTATTTTTATTTAAACTGCCCCTAGCCTTGCTTTCAAGCTTGGCGGTCTTAGCCATTATTAACTTCGCCAATTATCCCGAAATTACCCGCCAGCTGGTTTATCTGTCCATGTTTTGCATGGTCTTAGATTCTTTTACTTTAACTTTTTTTGCCATCAGCCGCGGTTTTCATAATTTAAAATATGAAAGCATTTCTTCAATAATTTTCCAGCTGATTGTTTTTATCGTGGTTTTAGCCGCCTTGAAATTCAACCTGGGATTAATTTGGCTGATGATGTCTTTAGTTTCGGCCAGCCTTTATAACACCGCTTATTCTTTTTTTATTGTAAAGAAAAGATGGGGGCTTAAGATTAATTGGCGGCCGGATAAAACTTTAATTAAAAGTATTTTGCTGGTCTCTCTGCCTTTTGCCGTCTACGCGATTTTTCAGCGGGTTTATATGTATCTTGACTCGGTATTGTTGTCGCTTCTGGCCGGCGACCACCAGGTCGGCATCTATCAAATCCCTTTTAAAATTATTTTTGCTTTGCAGTTTCTGCCCTTGGCTTTCGTGGCTTCGCTTTTTCCGGCCATGAGCCATTATTGGCATAAGAACCGCGAACAGCTATCCGTTACTTTTGAACGCGCCATGAATTATTTAATTATTATTTCCTTGCCGATTTCGGTGGGCGGCATAATTTTAGCCGATAAGATAATGGTTATTTTTAAAAGCGGCTTTTCGGACGCGATTCTGCCTTTGCAAATTACCATGGCCGCGGTTATTTTTATGTTCCTGAATTTTCCGGTAGGTTCGCTTTTAAACGCCTGCGACCGGCAAAAAATTAATACTATTAACATGGGCGTTGTGCTGGCGGCTAGCGTAATTTTAAACTTGATTTTAATACCCCGCTACCAGGCGGTCGGCGCCAGCTTAACCGTTTTATTGACTAATTTGCTAATGTTTATTTTAGGCATGGCCGTCGTGCCGCGAATCACCAAATATGATTACAAAAAAATAATCATTATGTTTTTAAAGTCGCTTCTGGCCGTCATAATCATGGGCGCGGTCGGCTACTATTTAAAAAATCAGATTAATCTTATACTAACGATTATTTTCTCCGGCCTAAGCTATTTTATCGCTTTATACGCCTTTAGAGGCTTTAAAAAAGAAGATATAGCCAGTATCTATCAATCGTTTGTTAAAAAAGAAAGCGGGAACAATATTGAACCAATCGCTTAAACTATATGAAAATTCTATTATTTACCCTTGAATATCCGCCATTTCATGGCGGCGTGGCTAATTACTACGGCAATTTAGTTAAATATTGGCCCTCCTTCGCTAAAACTACGGAGGGCAAGCCCGCCTCAACCGACGAGGCTAATAGTATTTTCGTGCTAAATAATAATGACGGCCGCTTAATCAATAAGAAGCTGCCGCTCTTAAAATGGCTGCCGGCATATTTCGCCTTAGCCGCCAAAATAAAACAGGAAAAAATCGGGCATATTTTAGTCGGCCAGATACTCCCGTTAGGCGCGGCCGCTTTGATTTGCGCCAAATTTTTTAAAACAAAGTATTCGGTAATTTTACACGGCATGGACTTGGCTTACGCCTTAAAATTGCCTAGAAAAAAATGGCTGGCTGAAAAAATTTTAAACCAAGCTGAAAAAATAATTTGCGGCAATAGCTATACGGCCGAAATGGCGCGGCAAAATTTTCCGGATGCTGGCCAAAAGATTATTGTAGTTAATCCCGGAGTAGAGAATCACGCAAACTCCAGCTCGCGGCTCGCGGCGCAATTACGCGATAAATATAATTTACAAGATAAAATCATACTCTTATCGGTCGGCCGGCTGGTAAAACGCAAAGGCTTTGATAAAGTTATTGAAGCCATGCCGGAAATTTTAAAACAGACGCCGAATTTAATTTATATAATTATCGGGGCGGGCGATGAAATTATAAATTCAAGTCAAGAAAAAAATATTAAAATAATAAGTAAAGCCACGGACGAAGAACGTGATAGTTGGTATAATGCCAGTGACATTTTTATTATGCCCAGCCGAAATATTAACGGCGATTTTGAAGGCTTCGGCCTGGTTTATCTGGAAGCTAATTTGGCCGGCAAGCCGGTAATCGCCGGCAAAAGCGGCGGTGTTAGCGACGCTGTGGCAGATGGCGTGAACGGTTTATTGGTTGACCCCGAAGATACTAAGCAAATCGCCGCGGCCGTTATTGAATTAGCCAAAAATCCGGAATTAAGGCGGAAATTAGGCGAGCAGGGGAAAAAGCGCGCGATTAACGATTTTAATTGGGAAAAACAGATTAAAAAAATATATCAAGCAATTATATAATTTTATTGTCATTGCGAGGAGCGTAAGCGACGAAGCAATCTCCGGTTAAAATCCGAGTACGTGAGATTGCTTCGCTTCCCTTGGTCGCTCGCAATGACAGATAACACAATATGATAAGCATTATTATTCCGGTCTATAATCAAGCCGAACATCTGGCTAATTGCCTGGCCAGCATTAAAAAACAAACCTACGATAATTATGAAATTATTGTGGTGAATGACGGCTCAACGGATAATATTATCAGGGTGATTAAAAAATTCAAAAAAATTTTCGGTTTTAATTTAAATTACTTTGAGCAGGAAAACAGGGGAGCTAACGCGGCCAGAAATAGGGGCGCTAAATTAGCTAAGGGTGAATACATGATTTTTTGCGACGCCGATGCTGTTATGGAGCCAAACATGCTTGAACTAATGCTTAAGACTTTGCGCGATAACCCGGGCGCGAGTTTCTGCTATTCGTCTTTTCTTTGGGGGGGAAAAAATTTTAAACTTTGCCCTTTTGCCGGGGAAAAATTAAAAACAATGCCATATATCACCACAACCTCTCTCATACGATCTAAAGATTTTCCCGGTTTTGACGAAAATATAAAAAAATTTCAAGATTGGGATCTTTGGCTGACGATGCTGGAGCAAGGCCATCCCGGAGTTTTCGTTGATAAAATTCTTTTTAAAATCGCTATTAGAGGCACCCAGACCATGAGCGGCTGGCTGCCGTCATTTGCTTATAAACTATTGCCCTGGCTGCCAACGGTAAAAAAATATAACCAAGCCATGGCTATAATCAAAAAAAAGCATTACTTATCATAAATTATGGCTGATTTTTTCGCCAATAAAAAAATCATAAAAAATACTCTGCTATTCATAATTTTAGCCGAGTTGCTTTCGTTTTTAGGCTATTATTTTCCATCGGTCAATTTCATTGCCTTTTTCGCCATAATAGTTTTAGTATTATTTATTTCATTATACCGCTTGGAATATGGTTTATATATTCTTCTGGCCGAACTCCTAATCGGCTCTTTCGGCTATTTATTTTATTTTGAAGCTAATGGCTTTAAAATTTCTCTTCGCATAGCTTTATGGCTGATTATTATGTCGGTCTGGCTGGCCGGGGCAATTATTAAACTGGCCGAGACAAAAAAACTATCAATTGATTTTTTTAAATCTTCTTACGCCAAATATTTTTTTGTTTTATTTATTTTTATTATTCTAGGCGCCTTAAACGGCCTGGCTAACAATAACTCTTTAAACAATTTGTTTTTTGATTTTAATAATTGGCTTTATTTTTTGCTGGTTTTTCCGATATTCTCCGTCTGGCAGGCCGATGATAATTTAAAAATAGTTAAGCAAATTTTTTTAGCATCCATAAGCTGGCTTAGCGCGAAAACGATTATCTTGGCTTATATTTTTTCGCATAGCTTTAATTTTTTCAGCCCGGATCTTTATTTTTGGGTGCGCCAAAGCGGAATCGGGGAAATAACCCAAGTCGTCCCGGGATTTAACCGAATATTCATGCAATCGCATATTTTCGTTTTAATCGGATTTTTTATTTTGCTGTTTTATTTGCTAAAAAATTTAACCGAACGGCAAACCGCCTTAAATAAACAAACTTATAGCTTAATCGGCTTTAGCGCTTTATTATTATCAGCCATCATAATCAGCTTTTCACGAAGTTTTTGGCTGGGCCTTACGGCCGGCGGCTTGTTTGTCTGGCTAACCGCGATTTTTAAATTAAAAATTAATTTAAAAAAATTTGTTATTTTTAATTCAATGATCGCGGTTGTGATTATTTTAAGCTTGGCTTTTACTTTTTTTGTTATAAAATTTCCTTATCCGATGCCCTCGGGCGAATTTGACGCTACGAATTTATTAAGCGAAAGGGCCACCCAAATTGCCAATGAGGCCGGCGCTTCGTCAAGGTGGCAATTACTGCCGTCGTTATGGCAAAAAATTAAAAGCGCGCCGATTTTAGGCCAAGGCTTTGGCGCCACCGTAACTTATAAATCCAGCGATCCGCGGGTTTTGGCCGTTGACCCCAAAGGCGAATACACGACCTATGCTTTTGAATGGGGCTGGCTTGATATCTGGTTAAAATTGGGAATTTTAGGATTGCTGGCCTATTTAACTTTATTTTTTAAAATTATTTTTGACGGCTTGAAAAATTGCTCTTTATCTCTAGCCGCCGGCTTAATAGTGATTCTAGCGGTCAACATATTCAGTCCGTATGCCAATCATCCGCTGGGCATAGGCTATCTGATTGTTGTTGCGGTGATGATGGAACGTTTGTCATTGCGAGGATCGTTAGCGACGAAGCAATCTCCGGTTAGTCGGAATAAATCCGAGATTGCTTCGCTTCCTTCGGTCGCTCGCAATGACAGACAGTTTTAATCTATTCCCACTTGCATAAATCTTATAATTCCTGTATATTGTAAATTATGCAATTTTAATTATAATTAAAATTTTATTAACATTATGCCTGATCAAATTATTTCCCAAGAAGGCTATGATAAATTAAAAAAAGAACTTGACGAAAGGCTTGGCGTTAAAAGGCTGGAAATCGCCGGCCGTATTGAAACGGCGAAAGAGCTGGGTGATTTGAGCGAGAATGCCGAATACGCCGAAGCTAAAGACGAGCAAGCTTTTAACGACGGGCGCATCGGCGAGCTAACCGCTCTGTTAAAAAATGTGACGGTTGTGCAAAGCAACGGCGATAAGCATAAAATCGGCATGGGTTCAAAAGTAACCGCCGCCGCCGAAGGCAAAACCAAAGAATTTACCATTGTTAGCTTTAACGAGGCTAATCCGGCAGAAGGCATGATTTCCAACGAATCGCCCTTGGGCGTAGCTTTTATTGGAAAAAAGAAAGGCGAAAAAATAACGGTCAACACGCCCCGCGGCAGCATAGTTTACGAAATTTTAGACGTTAAATAAAAATATCGTGCTTAAAAACAAGCTTTAGCATAAGCTTGTTTTTTGTTTTGACAATTTAGCTAAAACAGGGTAAAATATTAACATTAAAATATAATCTTAACTCTACAATAATATGAATGAAAAAATTAGCGAGCGCGCGGACAGGCTTAAAAAATTAGCGGAATTAAGAAAAATAGGCATTAACCCTTATCCAGCTAAAGCGGAAAAAAATAACGATATCAGCGCTGTTTTGGCTAATTTTGAAAAATTGGAGAAAAGCGGCATTGAATTAAAGCTGGCCGGCAGATTAAGAAGCTTGCGCGCCCACGGCAATTTAACTTTTGCTAATTTGCAGGATGGTTCGGGAAAAATTCAGCTGGCGTTTTCTAAAAAAGAAATCGGCGCCGACAGTTATAAAATTTTTTCCAAACATATTGATATCGGCGATTTTTTACAAATCATTGGCAAGGCTTTTTTAACCCATAACGGCGAAAAGAGCCTGATGGTTAAAGACTGGAAGCTATTAACAAAAACAATCAGGCCTTTGCCGGAAAAATGGCATGGCCTCTCGGATGAAGAAGAAAAATTAAGAAAACGCTACCTGGATATTTTATTTAATGATGATGTGCGCGAAATATTTATCAAACGCGCCAAATTTTGGCAGGCTATCAGAGATTTTTTAATTAAGCAGAATTTTTTAGAAGTTGAAACTCCGGTATTGGAAAATACCGCCGGCGGCGCCGACGCCAAACCTTTTTTAACGCATCATAACGCCCTTGATATGGATGTATACTTAAGAATTTCCATGGGCGAGCTTTGGCAGAAGCGGCTAATGGTAGCCGGCTTTGAAAAAACTTTTGAAATCGGCCGGCAGTTCAGAAACGAAGGCATGGACGCCGAGCATCTGCAGGATTACACGCAAATGGAATTTTATTGGGCTTACGCCGATTATGAGGCCGGCATGAAACTTGTGGAAGAGCTGCTTAAATATACGGCCAAGGAAACTTTTGGCACGCTTAAATTTAAAATTAAAAATTTTGAAATTGATTTGAATAAAACCTGGGAGCGTTATGACTATCGGGAAACTGTTAAAAAATATACCGGCGTTGATATATTAAATACTGATATAAAACAAATAGAAAAAAAATTAAAAGAACTGAAAGTTGACTATGATAAAAAAGGCTTTAATAAAACCCGCGCCATTGATAATTTATGGAAATACTGCCGGAAACAAATCGCTGGACCGGGCTTTTTAATCGGCGTGCCGATTGAAGTCTCGCCTTTAGCCAAACGCGATAAAACACATCCTGAATTAAGCCAAAGATTCCAGGTAATTATCGCCGGCTCGGAGTTAGGCAACGGCTACTCGGAGCTTAACGATCCCCTAGACCAGGAAGAAAGATTTAAAGAGCAGGCCAAATTAAGGGAAGAAGGGGACGAGGAAGCGCAAATGTTTGACCACGAATTCGTGGAAGCTTTAGAATACGGTATGCCGCCGGCTTGCGGCTTTGGCATGTCGGAGAGAGTTTTCTCTTTTTTAATGGATAAGCCGGGACGCGAATGCCAAATTTTTCCCTTAATGAAGCCGAAAAACTCGTAACACATAACTTGTAACTCACAACTCTCCGTCATTCCGGACTTGATCCGGAATCCAGAAATTTTATGAACTTAGGCATAAACAAACAACAAGCCGATGCGTTAGTCAACCAATATATCACCAATCAAATCACTAAATATCATTTGCTGGAAAGCGAAGCTATCATGCGCGCTTTAGCGGCGCATTTCGGCGAGAATGAAGAAGAATGGGGGATTATCGGCTTGCTTCATGATATTGACTGGGATTTA
The DNA here is from genome assembly GCA_028703305.1 of Patescibacteria group bacterium. Classification (GTDB taxonomy): domain Bacteria; phylum Patescibacteriota; class Patescibacteriia; order Patescibacteriales; family GWC2-42-12; genus JACPHD01. Next base: position 1,323 of record JAQVNC010000011.1, on the reverse strand, counting down.
ACTAAAAATAATCCAAAAGAACATTTAGTTAAAATGCCGGGAATTTTAAAACAGGCTGGCGGGAGCGATGAACTGATTGACGTGATAATTTCACATGGCTACGGCCAGCCGGCCTGCGGCGCGCCCCAGAATAAGCAAAGGCAAACAAAATTAGAACATGCTTTAGCCGCGGCTGAAACTTTGACCGGCCTGATTGTAGCTTCGGCGCTGGTGCAACCGGATAAAAAACTGGCCAGCGTCAACACCCGCTCACTGATAAAAAAATTTAAAAATAAGAGCTTTGTCGCTAATTGCAACCGAAAAATTATTATGGAATGCGAAAAAATCGGTTTAACCTTAGAACAATTTTTAGAAATCGGCCTAAAGGCTTTGCAATCAATATCTGATAAAATCGACTTATAATTATATGACCATAACTATTTGCGGGAGCATCAGCTCAACGCCAAAAATTAAAGAGGTTTCTGACAAACTTTTAGCTATGGGGCATAAAACTTATCTGCCTTATACCAGCCTGAAAATTATCAACGGCGAGATGACTATGGAGGAATATTTGCATGAAAAAGAAAAAAACGGCGACGGCGCTTTCCGCAAAATTAAAGAAGACCTGATAAAAAGATATTATAATTTTATAAAAGAATCTGACGCTATTATAGTTCTTAATATTGATAAAAACGGCATAAAAAATTATATTGGCGGCAATGTCTTTCTGGAAATGGGTTTTGCGCATGTCTTGAGTAAAAAAATTTATTTATATAATAATTTACCAGACATAATTTACTTGGATGAGCTAAAGGCCATGCAACCTATCATTATCAATGGTGATTTGAGCAAGATTATATGAAAACAGCCATGGCTTTCGGCACCTTTGATATTTTGCATCCTGGCCATATTAATTTTTTAAACCAAGCGAAAGAATACGGCCAATTGATAGTAATTATTGCTCGTGATAAGACGGTTAAACAGGTTAAGGGCAGATTACCCAAATACGGAGAAAAACAGCGCCTAAAGGCTATAAAAGGCCTAAATTTAACCCATAAAGCGATATTAGGCAGTCTGGGTGATAAGTACGCGGCTATTAAAGAATATCAGCCGGACATAATTTGCCTAGGCTATGACCAGACATATTTTGTTGAACAGCTCAAGAAATTAAAGCTTAAAATAAAAATAATCAGATTAAAATCTTTTAAGCCGCATAAATATAAAACGTCAATTATTAAAAATATTCATAATAAATAATTTATATGCTAGACATAAAATTCATCCGCGATAATAAAGAGCTCATAAAACAGAACTCAAAAAACCGACTATCCGGAGTTGATATTG
>JAQVNC010000022.1 GCA_028703305.1 Patescibacteria group bacterium | reverse complement strand
TTTTTAATGAGCTGCCCCAGGGCGTTGGCTCAATTATGATAGAAGTTAATTTAAGCTCGGTTAATTATTCAATTTTAAAAAATATAATAAAAGCTTTTGAAAATAATTTAAGGCTTTTTGATATAGCCAAAATAACTTTTAACGCCAATGGAAATAAAGCGCTTTTAAATATTTATAGCTATTACCTGAAATAAAATATATGCTGGCACAGAAAAAAATATCAATAAAAAAATTGGCAATTTATCTCTCCATTATCCTTTTTATGGTAAGCGGCACCGGTTTTATGCTATATCAAAATAAAAAATTAACCGCTATTAAAGTAACCGATGTTAGCACCCCGGCAATGCTTGATAATTTCGGCCCGTTGCCGTCGGCTACGACCACCGAAGATAATGCCATGAAAATCAAGGCAACCGATAATCAGCCTGTTATGCCCGGCCAAACTTTAAATATGAGCGCGCCTAATCAAAGCGGCGGACTGGATTTAAGCATTTTTTCCAGTGATAAATTTAAAAATTTGCGAGCCAATATATTTACCGCCAAAGGCGCGCCCGAGATAGGCAAAAGAGATCCTTTTAGGCCGAATTAATAATTATATTAACTAGCAATGAGCATGCAAAAATCAGAGGAGCTAATAAATTCATTAGTTCAAAATAAATTAATCACGGCCGAACAATTAGCTGAAATCAAGAGGCGGCCGGAGTATAAGCTTAATTCGGAAGAAGCGGTTATAAAAAGCGGCTTTATTGAAATTGAGGAATTAATGAAGCTTAAGGCTAAAGTTTATAATTTGAATTATCATAGCTTGATTGGAGTAAAAATTCCCGACCAAGTCTTAAATTTAATTCCATTGGAAGTGGCTGAAAATTATAAAATTATTTGTTTTGAAATTGATAAAGGCAAGATGAAGGTAGGCATAGTTGACCCGGAAAATTTTAAAGCGATTGAGGCGATAGATTTTTTAGCCAAAGAAGAAAATTTGCAGCCGGAATACTTTTTGGTTTCCGCCTTAAGCCTGGATAATGCCTTAAAATATTATAAAACTTTAGGCAAAGAAGTCTCCAGAGCCTTAAAAACCAAAGAGGATGAAGATCGTTTGGAGCGCGCTAAAAGAAATGGCGGCGAAGAGGAGGTTGAAGAAATTACCAAGTCGGCCCCGGTGTCAAAAATAGTTTCCGTAATTATCAGGCACGCGGTTGAGGGCCGGGCTTCTGATATACATATTGAGCCCATACAAAACGAAAGCCGCGTTAGGTATAGGATAGACGGCATTTTACATAATTCGTTGATTTTACCGAAAAGCGTGCACGGATCCATTGTCGGCAGAATCAAAGTTCTGGCCAATTTAAAGCTTGATGAAACTAGGATGCCGCAAGACGGCAGAATTAGGGTAAGTATTAATGATAAAGACATTGATTTAAGAATCTCCATCATGCCATTATTGGATGAAGAAAAAGTGGTTATGAGAATTTTGGATGTAACCAGAGGCGCGCCGACCTTAGAAGAATTGGGTTTTATGGGTGTTGGCCTTAAAATAATAAAAAAAAGCTTAAAAAAGACCGATGGCATGTTTTTAGTTACCGGCCCGACCGGTTCAGGCAAATCAACCACTATTTTCTCCGTTCTAACCGGCCTTAACGAGGAGGGCATAAATATTTCCACCTTAGAAGATCCAATTGAATATTTTATCAAAGGAGTTAACCAGTCGCAGGTTAGGCCGGAAATAGGCTTTACTTTCGCTTCGGGCTTGCGTTCGTTTTTGCGCCAAGACCCCGACGTTGTCATGGTGGGGGAAATAAGAGATAATGAAACCGCCGAATTAGCCATCCACGCGAGTTTAACCGGCCATTTTGTACTGTCAACCCTGCATACCAATGACGCTTTGGGCGCCATTCCCAGATTTTTAGATATGGCCGTAGAACCTTTTCTCTTGGGTTCAACTTTAAACATCGTTTTAGCGCAAAGATTGGGGAGAAAAATTTGCGAGCATTGCAAGGTGGAGCATAAACTGCCTGACGATATCATAGCCGATATTAAAAAAGAATTAGCCATTACGCCGCCGGCCGTTATTGAAGAGATGATCCCGGGCTTTGATTTTAAAAAAATAAAATTTTATAAAGGCAAGGGCTGCCCGCGTTGCGGCGCGACCGGTTATCTGGGCAGAATCGCTTTAGCCGAGGTGATTGATGTTAATGATAAAATAAAAGAAATTATTATGGAAAACAAAGCCAATTTAACGCTTGATTATTTGGTGAAAAATCAGAATTTTATTACCATGAAACAGGATGGCATCATAAAAGTTTTAATGGGCTTAACCACCATGGAAGAAGTTTTAAGAACGATTCATGTTTAATCCCGCGCCATTATTTTTAATTAATAAATAAATTAATAAATAAACTATATGGCAAAAGATAAAATAAAAATTCTTTTAGTTGAAGACGATTCGTTTTTATTGGGCATGTACGCCACTAAATTTGAAATAGAAGGCTTTAAGGTGATTATGGCTGAAGACGGGGAAAAAGCCGTCCGCCTGGCCCCGAAAGAGTTGCCGGATATAATTTTATTGGATATTATTTTACCAAAAGTTAATGGTTTTGATGTTTTAAGCCAGCTTAAAGCCAATTCTATAACCGCCAATATTCCGGTAATACTTTTAACCAATTTGAGCCAGAAAGATGAAATTGAAAAAGGCTTGAAAATGGGCGCGGAAGATTATTTGATTAAGGCGCATTTTATGCCGTCGGAAGTGGTTGAAAAAATAAAAAAAGTGCTAAACAAATAAAATCTTTAAAACCTTTTTTAGAAAAAGGTTTTAATATTTCCAAAAAATATAAGGTATCAAGTTAAAATTTAATAGCGAGCAAAGCTCTACGGCCATTAAATTTTAACTTGATTATAAAAGATATAAAATATGGAAGTGCCATCAATTTTTTTAAATAGAATATTGTCGGAAATGGTCCAAAAAAACGGCTCTGATTTGCATTTGGCCGTAGGCAGCGCGCCCATGATAAGAATGAGCGGCCAATTTATTCCTTTGGCCGGGCAAGAGATGGTGACCAGCGAAATGATAAATAAAATTACGGAAACTTTTTTAAGCCCGGATGAAATTGTTAAGCTGCATGAAATTAAAAACATTATTTTGGTGAAAAATATTTCTAATTTTCGTTTTAGGATAAATATTTTTTATCAAAAAGGGCTTTTAGCCTTATCTTTTCATTATATCCCGGCCGTGATAAAAGGCTTTAATGATTTGGGCCTACCTGAAGTTTGCCGTAATTTTTTAGAAGCCAGATCCGGCCTATTGATCATCGCCGGCGCTTATAACTCGGGCAAAACCACCACCGCGGCGGCCTTAATTGAGGAGCTTAATAAAACCAAAGCTTTAAATATTATTACCATTGAAGATCCGATTGAATATTTATTCATCAGTAAAACCAGCTTGATTATGCAGCGCCAAATCGGCGTTGATGTTAACTCGGTGGCCGATGCCTTGGATTATTGCTTGAGCGAAGACGTAGATGTTGTTTATCTTAATGAAATAAAAGATGATCGGGTTTTTAATTCGGCCATGCCGAAAATCTTTGAGCTGGCCTCGGGCAATTGTTTGGTTATTTTAGAAATTAACGCCGACAGCTCCAATAGAGTGCTGGAAAAAATTTTAGCCGGCATCTCAATAAATTCGCCCGCGGAAGCCGCCCGCTATAATTTGGCGGATATTTTAATCGGCGCTTTGGTGCAGAAATTAGTTAAGCGCCGGGGCGGCGGGCTAGTCTTGGCTAATGAGATTTTATTAAATAACGCGGCCGCCAAATCATTGATTAGGGAAGGAAAAATATACCAGCTGGAAAGCGTTATCCAGACATCAAAGAAAGAAGGCATGATTAGCATGGATAAGTCGCTTAATAATTTAATTGAGTCGGGTGAAGTCAGGAGAGAAGATGCCTTATAGATCTATTGTTTATAATAATATTTAACATTTAACAAATGCCGATTTATAAATATAAAGCCCTTGATAAAAATAAAAGAGTGCAAGAAGGCATGGTTGAGGCTAGCGGCAAAGACTATGTGGGGGAAATATTAGCCGAAAAAGGTCTTTCCATTGTTTCAATTTCGGAGGTGTCGTCAGGCAAGAAAAAGATAAATTTGGATTTTTTAAACAGGATAAAAATAAAGGATATAGTTATTTTCTCCCGGCAGTTTTCAGTTTTGATTTCAGCGAATGTTTCCATGGTGCAAGCGCTTAAAATTTTAGTTGATCAAACGGCCAACGTAACTTTAAAGATGGTGATTTCAGAAGTGGCCGACGAAGTTGATGCCGGCTCAACTTTATCCGAAGCTTTGGGCAAGCGGCCCAATGTTTTCAGCAATTTTTATATTAGCGTTGTAAGGTCAGGCGAAACTTCAGGCAAATTAGACGAGGTCTTAAGCTATTTGGCCGACGAGATGGAAAAAGATTATGATATGATGAGTAAAATTAAAGGCGCCATGATTTATCCGGCCTTTGTTTTATCCTCATTGATTGTTGTCGGCATTGTCATGATGGTTTTCGTCGTGCCGAAACTTACGGCCATTTTGACCGAAAGCGGAGGCGAATTGCCTCTAACCACCAGGATTTTAATCGGCACTTCAGGTTTTATGCAAAAATATTGGTGGCTTTTAATAGTTGTTGTCGTTGGCTTTGCGTCCGTTTTCAGGTGGTATGTTAAAAAGCCGTGGGGCAGAAGGCAGCTTGATTATGTAAAATTAAGATTGCCGATTTTCGGGCATTTATTCCAACTAATTTATTTGGTCCGCTTTACCCGTTCCATGAATACTTTGATCGTCGGCGGCGTTACCATAGACAATAGTTTAAAAGTGGCCGCCGAGGTGGTGGGCAATAAAATTTATCAGGAGCTGATTGAGGAAACCATTAAAGAGGTTGAGGACGGCAATTCAATTTCCAGCGTCTTTATAAAAAGTAAAACCATACCTAAAATGGTTTCACAAATGCTAAGCATCGGAGAGAAAACCGGAAAAATGGATGTTATATTGGAAAGAATAACTAATTTTTATAGCCGAGAGATTTCCAATATGGTAGCCAATCTGATGGCTTTAATGGAGCCGTTGATCATGGTCGTTATGGGCGTGGCCGTAGGCATAATGGTGGCGGCCGTAATTTTACCCATGTATAATTTAGCCAGCAATTTTTAAATAATTCATGGCGCGAAACGCGCGATGAATATAATTATAAAAAATATGAAACAAAAAATTAATCACCAAAAAGCCTGCCGGCCGGCGAAGCGGGGCTTTACTCTAATTGAGCTATTGGTGGTAATCAGCATTATCGGCATTCTATCATCTTTCGCCGTCGTATCGCTTAATAGCGCGCGCAATAAAGCCAGGGACGCCTTAAGAAAGGCTGATATGACGCAAATGAGAACCGCTCTCAATCTTTATTATGATGAAAACGGAAAATATCCGGTTTGCGGAGCCTGGGATAATAATTCAGCTGATTTCGGCGCCAATGTCCAGGACGGCTCAAATTGCTATAATACGACTTTAAGCTCGGCTTTAACCGCCGGCGCCAAACCGTATTTAGGCCAACTTCCGAAAGATCCGAAGAATCCAACCAATAGCCCAACTACGGATACGACTTACATCTATCGTTACGTCAGCAAGTCTGATAGTAGTGAATATGCCTTAGTTTATCGGATTGAAGACAATGTTAGCTTGCAGGTTATTAGAGGCTGGTAGTGCTAATAGTTAATTTTTATGTTATAATTGTGGATAAGTACAACCAGGCGCTATAATCGGCGCGGGTGTAAATATAATAAATTAATTTCACGATTAAATTCCCATATCTATTAAGTCGGGTAAATAATTCGTGTCAACCAGAGGGGAGGTGAATTATGAAAAAACAACAAGGTTTTACTTTAATTGAGTTATTGGTAGTTATTGCCATTATTGGTCTGTTGTCAACTTTAGCCGTTGTGGCTTTAAACAACGCCAGAATGAAATCAAGAGATGCTAAGCGCGTTTCCGACATCAAGCAGATTCAGACAGCTTTAGAGTTGTATTATAATGATGTCAACGCCTATCCTGACGCCACAATGCTTGCGCCTAACGCGGCTATTAGCAGCAGCGGTGTTACTTATATGGCCGCTGTTCCGAGCAATCCGTCTCCGGTAACTGACGGCACTTGCGCGGCCGACAGCACTTATACTTATACGGCCGGAACCAACAATACCACTTATACTTTGCAATATTGTTTAGGTGGCGCGGCTGGCGGCGTATCAGCGAGTATTCATACAGCCTACCCGGGTGGTATTCAATAAATAAAAATCTTTAAAAGGGTCCTATTAAGGGTTTATGGAAAAACGGGGTTTATTGCCCCGTTTTTCTTATTATGATATTTAAGTTATAATATTAGTATTATGATTAAGTATGCCTAAAGAAAAAGCCATAAAAATTTGCGGTTATATTATTGAAATCGGTATTTTAGCCATAGTTTTTTTTATTCCCGTGATTTTTGATTATAGCATGACCAGCTATAATTTTTTTGATCTTTATAAGGCGGTTATTTTTAGGGTAATTTTAATTTTAATACTCTTAAGCTTTACGGCTAAAGTTTTTATAAGCGGAAAATTAAGCTATCGCGGCGGCGCCATGGTTTTTTTGTTGGCCGGCTTAATGCTGGCTTCATTTTTTATAAGCTCATTTTTTTCTCTTCATCCGGCCCAAAGTTTTTGGGGCAGTTTTTTGCGCCAGCAAGGTTTTTATAATTTTTTTAATTACTGGCTATTTTTTGTTTTATTGGTTTTAAACATTGAGAACGCTAAACAGCTTAAGCGCGTAGTTATAGCCGCGGTGGCTTCGGCCGCGTTAGCCGCGGCTTACGGCCTGGCCCAATATTTTAATCTTGATCCTTTCGCCTGGTCTGAAAGCGCTTTAACCACCGGGCGGATTTTTTCTACTTTGGGCCAGCCTAATTTTTTCGGCCATTGGCTGATTATGGTTTTGCCTTTTAGCCTTTACGCTTTAATTTTTATGGCCAAAAGATTTTTAGCCAGATTTTTTGTCGGTCTGGCCGTCTTTACGCAATTAGCCTGTTTGGTTTTTACTTATTCGCGGGCGGCTTGGCTCGGCTTTTTGGGCCTGGTGACTTTTTTAATTATCGCTTGGCTGTTTAATAAACGATTCAAAAGGGTTGCCTTTGGCTTTATCGGATTGATTTTAATCGGCGCTGTTTCGGTTATAAGCTTAAATTTAATCCGTCCGGCCGGGCAAAGCGATTTAAATTCAATCAGTTTGGTTAATCGGCTTAAAAGCGTTACTGATTTAAAGGGCGGCTCTAATAAGATGAGGCTTTATTATCTTGACGCGGCCGTTAAAGAAATAAGGCAAGAAAGCCCTATAAGGCTGTTTTTAGGCTATGGACCGGAAGTTCTAGCCGATGTTTTTATGAAATATTACCAAATTGACTGGGGCGTATATGAAGCCATCAATAGCTTTCCGGATCGGGCGCATAATTGGCTGTTTGACCAAATTTTAGCTTTAGGGTTTTTAGGCCTAGCGGTAAATTTAATATTTTATATTTATTTTATTTATCAAGCAGCCGTTTTTCTGTTAGCCAAGCAAAAATTCGGGTCTGATGACTGGTTTTTAATCTTTTTATTTTCATCTTTAATCGGATATTTTATAAATAATCTTTTTAGCTTTTCTTTATTTACTGTTTTAGTATATTTATATTTAATTTTAGCGCTTGGCTGGATTATCATAAACTATAATAAAGAAGTTAAAACTTTGAATATACGGCTGACTGTCTTTTCAAAATCATTGATTTGGGCGGCGCTTTTTTTAGTTTCAGCCGTGTTTATTTATAGTAATAATATAAATCAAGTAAGAGCGGAAATTTATTACATCAAGGCTTTAAATTCAATCCAGTCTTCGGATTGCCGGAGCGTAATAAATAATATGGAAAAGGTAATAAGCCTAAACCCGAATAGCGGCTATTACCAGGAAAACTATCTTTTTTTAATGTTAAATTGTTTTTCCGGAGTTAAGGATAGGTCTGTCTGGCTTAAGCTAAGCGATAAAATGCTTGAGCAAATTGATCAAATCGGCGATAAAGAATCTTACAGTATTTTACATAATACCGCCCGCGTTTACGCTTTGCTCGGCCTTTATTCGGATAAAGCTTATTACGCGGCGGCGGATGAAATTTTTTATGATTTGTTAGTGAAATTTCCGTATTTTACCGGGCCTTATGAAGATTTAAGCAAGCAGAAGATAATGCAAGAAGATTATCCCGGAGCCATAGAAATTTTTAACCAAGCGATTAAAGTTTTGCCGCCGATTGATCACCCGTATTTAAACGACCAGCACCGCCGGCAAATAGCGGTTATCGCGGTTAGATTATATGAAGGCGCGGGTCAGGCTTATTTTAAAATAAAAAATTATGATTTGGCTCTTGAATATTATAAAAAAGGCTTAAGTTCAGATCCTTATCGGGCGACTTTATATAAAAATATAGCTGATATTCATTATGTTACGGGTCGGCTAGACCAGGCGATAGCTTGGAACAAACGAGGATTGATATTGAATCCCAATGATTATCATTGGCCGTTGTCGTTGTCGCTTTTATACCGCGATAAAAAAGATTTAAGTGCGGCCAAAGATTATTTGAATCAGGCGCTAAAGCTCGCGCCGGAGAATAAGGAGTTAAAAAAATATTATACGGAACTGAATAAATAATTATAATTTTTTTGTCATTGCGAGCGTAAGCGAAGCAATCTCACTAATGTTATTAGAATATGAAGATGGTAATATTTTAGTGGGAATGTACTGTTTGTGAGATTGCTTCGTCGCCCGAGTACGGGCTTCTCGCAATGACATTAGTAACTTTATGCCAATATTAATCTTAATTTTCGTTTTTCTTTTCGGCCTGATTATCGGTTCGTTTTTAAACTGCCTGATTTGGCGTTTGCATAAGAAAGAAAGTTTACTCGGCCGTTCTTATTGCCCTAAATGCAAAAAACAAATCGCTTGGTATGATAATATTCCGGTTTTTAGCTTTATAATGCTCAACGGAAAATGCCGGCAGTGCGGCCAGGGCATATCGATTCAATACCCGCTCGTTGAGCTGATAACCGGCTTGCTGTTTGTAGCGGCTTATTTTTTGAATTACGAATTACGAATTACGAATTATGGATCGGTTATTCATGATTCATTATTCATGATTCAATCGGCCCGCGATTGGTTTTTAATCTGCGTGATGATTGTAATTTTTATCTATGATCTGCGCTGGTATTTGATTTTAGACATAGTGACTTTACCCGCCTGTTTAATTATATTGATTTTTAATTTAATTTTAGGTTTTAGTTTGTGGAATTTGTTAATTTCTGGTATAATAGGAGGTAGTTTTTTCTTGATTCAGTTCATTATTTCCAAAGGCAGATGGATTGGCGGCGGGGATATTAGGCTGGGCCTGCTTATAGGGTTGGCACTAGGCTGGCCGGGGGTTTTAGTGGCCATAATTATATCTTATTTTATCGGTTCAATCGTCGGCCTGGGCTTAATCGCTTTTGGTAAAAAACAATGGGGTTCGGAAGTGCCTTTAGGCGTTTTTTTAAGCACGGGCGCGATTATTACTTTATTTTGGCAAGAGCAGATTTTAAATTGGTATTTAAATATATTTTAATTTTATG
>JAQVNC010000010.1 GCA_028703305.1 Patescibacteria group bacterium | reverse complement strand
AGCCCAGGATGTTTTATTGTGCCTTCAGACTAAAAAAAAGAAAGAGGATCGCGATAGAATGACTATGGTGGGCGGCGATTATTCTTTCCGCGGAGTTAAAGAAATGGTAGAAACTTTTAAAGACGCGCCGGAAGCAATCGCCAATACGCAAAAAATTGCCGAAGAATGCAATTTGGAGATTGAATTGGGTAAAATTCAGTTGCCGTATTTTCTTGTCCCGACCCCAGCGTCGGGGACCGTGCCCGAAGGTCAAAACGTTGATAATTATCTTGATGAACAATGCCGCCAAGGCCTTTTGGAGCGTTATGGCAAAAGCTATGAAGAAATTGAGCCGGAGATAAAGGCAAGAATGGACTATGAATTGTCAGTCATAAAAAAGATGGGCTGGCCGTCGTATTTTTTAATTGTGTCCGATTTTGTTAATTGGGCGAAAAATAATAAAATCGTCGTCGGCCCGGGCCGCGGCTCGGCCGCCGGTTCGCTAGTTTCATATCTATTGAATATTACTAATATTGATCCGCTTAAATATGATTTGTTGTTTGAGCGTTTTTTAAATCCGGACAGAATCTCCATGCCTGATATTGATATGGATTTCGCCGACATCAGGCGCGATGAAGTTTTAAGCTATGTGGAAAATAAATACGGCAAAGACCATGTTTCACAGATAATAACTTTCGGCACTATGGCGGCGCGGGCCGCGATTCGCGACGTCGGCCGGGTGCTTGGCTATCCTTACGAGTTATGCGATAAACTGGCCAAGATGATTCCGATGTTTTCTAAAATCAACGAAGCGGTTACGGAAATCAGCGAGTTAAAAGAAATTTATAAAAACGATCAAGCGGCCAAGCAGGTGATTGATTATGCCAAACGGCTTGAAGGCGTGGCGCGGCATGCCTCAACCCATGCTTGCGCCGTCATTATTACCAAAGATCCTTTAACCGAAAATGTGCCTTTGCAATATGCTTCCTCGTCCGACCGCACGATCGTCTCGCAGTTTTCCATGCATCCGGTTGAAGATTTGGGGCTGTTAAAAATGGATTTCCTTGGTTTAAAAAATTTAACTATTATTGAATCGGCCATAAAGATTATTAAGAATACGCGAGGCCTTTTAATCAACATTGATAAAATTCCGCAAGATGATAAGCTGGCCTATAAATTATTTCAAGCCGGAGAAACCACCGGCGTCTTCCAGTTTGAATCCAGCGGCATGAAAAGATATTTGCGCGAGCTTAAGCCGACCGAATTTGAAGATATTATCGCCATGGTGGCTTTATATCGGCCCGGGCCCATGGAATGGATTCCGGATTATATCAATGGCAAGCATGGCCGGAAGAAACCGGTTTATCTGCATCCTAAGCTTGAGCCGATTTTAAAAAAGACTCATGGTGTGGCGATTTATCAGGAGCAAGTCATGCAGATTGCCCGAGATTTAGCCGGTTTTACCATGGCCGAAGCCGATGTTTTAAGAAAGGCCATGGGTAAAAAAATCGTTAAACTTTTAGCCGAACAAAAAGAAAAATTTATTGACGGCTGCGTTAAGAATAGCATCCCCAGCCAGCTGGCGGAAAAAATCTTTTCTTTTATTGAGCCTTTCGCCGGCTATGGCTTTAATCGGTCGCACGCCGCCTGCTACGCTTTAATCGGCTATCAGACCGCTTATTTAAAGGCGCATTGGCCGACCGAATTTATGGCCGCCCTGTTAACCGCCGATCAACAAAACACCGACCGCATCGCCATTGAAATTGACGAATGCCGGCATATGGGCATAAAAGTAATGGCTCCGGATATAAACGAATCATTTGACTCTTTTACCGTGGTAACGTCAGGTACGGAAAAAAATATGGCGGTTAATCCGGAAGAAGCGCCGGACACTATCCGCTTTGGCCTAAAAGCCGTAAAAAATATCGGCGACCATATTGCCGAGGAAATAATTATTGAGCGCAAAAAGAATGGACCGTATAAAGATATAACCGATTTATTGGAAAGAGTTTGCGATAAAGATTTAAATAAAAAATCGCTGGAAAGCTTAATTAAGTCGGGTGGCCTTGATAAATTCGGGGAACGCGGACAGCTTTTAGGCAATATGGAAAATATTTTGGAATTTAACCGCGAAACCACCAAAACAAAATCCAACGGCCAAGTCAGCCTATTTTCCGACGCGCCGAGCCTGAATCTTAGCCGCAAGCTTAAGTTAGAGCAGGCGCCGCCCGCCACCCAGCGCGAAAAATTAGCCTGGGAAAAGGAACTTTTAGGCCTTTATATCAGCGAACATCCTTTTTCCGAGTTTAAGCAATTTTTAAATCCATTGGTTTTGTCCGCCTCTAAGTTAGCCGAGCATAAATCCGATTATCAAATTTATGTCGGCGGCGTTATTACCAAGATAAAAAAAATTATAACTCGCTCCAACGAACCAATGCTGTTCGTTAAAATTGAAGATAACAGCGGGAATTTGGAAGTATTGGTTTTCCCCAGTCTGTTAAAAGACAATAATTTGATTTGGCAGGAAGGCAAAGTCGTACTTTGCCAGGGCAAGCTATCGGATAAAGACCAGGAGTTTAAGCTGTTATGCAATAAAGCGATTGAACTAACGGTTGAAACCGCCGGAGAAGTGATAAAAAAATTTACGGCCAATGGCAACGCGAAAAACAACAATGAGCCAAGAAAATTTTTTGGCTATCCTAGGCCAAAAATTTCGCCGGCATCAGCTCTTAAGCCGGCCGGCGGGCTGCCGATTTCCAAACATTTAATTTTCAAAGAAGATAATTTGTATATAAATTTGAATTCCGGCGCCGGGGCTTTGGCCTTAGAGAAGCTAAAAGAAGCGCTTTTAAAAAACAGCGGCGATAAAAAGGTCTTTTTTAGATTATCGTCCGGGAGCGGCGTTAATTTGGTTGAAACTGATTTTAAAGTCAATTACGGCAAGCCTTTGATTGAAGCGATAAATAATATTTTAAAATATTAGACAAAAAATATGAAAGTTGGTAGAATATAGTTATAATATTAAAAATTATTTTATGAACGAAGAAAAAAATATTTTACCGGCCAAGGTTAAGGTTAAAAAAAATAAAACTAAAACCGCCGGTAAGGCTAAAGTTAAAAAATTACCTTCTTCAAACGGCAATTTAAATATTATACCAATCAAGCAGGGGGCAGAATTTAAAGTAAAAGAAAAACCTTTAACCTCAAAACCAAACGATTTAAAAAATACTTTTCACAAGGGCAGTAATTTAAATGTTGTTTCGGCCAGGCTTGGGGCTGAACCGAAAATAAAAGAAAAATCGCCGACTTTAAAACCGGTTGAATCAAAAAATACTTATAGAAAAATCGCTTTTAGTTTTATAATTTTAACTTTAATATTGGTAGCGGCCGTGCTATATTTCGGTTTTTCAAAACTGACCATTGTTATTATTCCGGCTCAAGAAAAGATTGCTGATAGCTCAACTATGGAAGTGGTGAGCCTTGCCGGCGGCATAAGCCCGGAGCCGGGCCAGATATCCGGCGTAGTTAAACAGGTGCCGGTAGAACAGACCAAGGAGTTTAGCGCCAGCGGCAAAGAAATACTGGGTGAGGAAGTAACCGGCAAAGTTACCATTATTAATAATTATATAAAAAATCAGCCCTTGGTGGCGACGACCAGGATTCTAAGCTCTGACAATAAACTTTTTAGGTTGAAAGACACGGTTAATGTTCCGGCCGGCGGAAAAGTCGTGGTCGAGGTTTATGCCGATGCGGCTAAACCGGAGATGGCGATTGCGGCCGGGAAATTTACCATTCCCGGGCTCTGGGCCGGCATTCAGGATAAAATTTACGCCGAAAGCCAAGAACCTATGAAATACAGCCAAAAAATTAAATATGTTATAGAGCAAAGCGATATTGACAACGCGGTTAACCAATTAAAAAATGATCTTTTGGCTAATGCTAAAAATCAAGTCGGCCAAGCTTATAAAGATTACGCCCAAGCGCTGTTCGCGGTTGATAATAATTTGGTGACGCAAGAAGTCAGCGGTAAGGTAGGAGAAGAAAAAGAAAAATTCAGCATTAAAATGAAAACCGCGGTTATAATAGTGGCTTTTAACGATGATGAAATTTATAATCAGGTTAAAGCTAAATTTACGGCTATGCTGGCTGATGATAAAGCGATTTTTGAATTTAACAAGCAAAATATGTCGTATGCTCTGGAAAGTTTTGACTTAGGCCAAGCTACGGCCATGGTTAAGGTTAATTCTATCGCCAAGGCGGCCTTAAAAGATGATGCTAAAGTAATAAAGAAAAATAATTTAACCGGCTTAAACTACGAGCAGCTAAAAACTTATTTAAACGGCTTGCCGGAAGTGGCCGGTTATCAAATAAATTTTTTCCCTTCATTTATAAAGAAAGCGCCTGATTTGGTTGATCGGATTATGATAGAGATAAAGAAGTAAGATTACGACATTAGGCTTGCGTTAAATTTATAAAATTTTCTACTGCGGAACTCGGCTGGATTACCAGCCTCAAACAGTCCTCGCACGAAAATTTTACAAATTTAACGCAAGCGAAATAATTGACATTTTCGCTTGGTTAAAATATACTAATATTACCTAAGGCGATTGCTATGGTTACCAGCCATAGTCCTTAACCGGAATCCCTAGTATTTGGGACTAAGCCTATTTAAAGAGTGTCTCGACGTTATGTCGGGAAAATTGGGTGGAACCGCGGGAAAGTAATAACCCCGTCCCAGTGCATTATTTTTTAATGCGTTGAGACGGGGTTTTTAAAAACCTTTAAAAACTTTTTTAGAAAAAGTTTTTAATATTTTCCAAAATATAATGTATCAAGTTAAAATTAAATAGCGGGCAAAGCCCTACCGCCATTAAATTTTAACTTAATAAAATTAAATATAATTATTATAAATTAACTAAAATATATGTCAGCAGAAAAAAATGAAAAGCCCGCCTACGCTAAAGCTGCGGTGGACAAGTTAGAAATGATGCGCCATTCACTGTCGCATATCATGGCGGCCGCTATTTTAAAATTATATCCTAAGGTTAAATTTGCCATTGGTCCGGCCGTGGATAACGGTTTTTATTATGATTTGGATTTTGGTAAAACTAAAATTAGCGATAGCGACCTTTTAAAAATAGAAGAAGAAATAAAAAATATAATTAAAGCTAATTTGCTTTTTGAAAAAATTGAATTGCCGGTTGCTAAGGCGCTGGCGCGCGAGAAGAAAAGCGGCCAGACCTATAAGTTGGAATTAATTAAAGATTTGAAAAAACAAGGCGAGAAGAATGTATCATATTATAAGTTGGGCGAGTTTGAAGATTTATGCCGCGGTCCGCATATTAAATCTAGCGGTCAGGTGCAAAACGGCAGCTGGAAGCTGGAGAAATTGGCCGGCGCTTATTGGCGCGGCGATGAAAAAAACAAAATGCTTGTTAGAATTTACGGTTTGGCGTTTTTAACCAAACAAGAATTAGATAATTATTTAAAGATGATGGAGGAAGCAGAGAAGAGGGATCATAGAAAAATAGGCAAAGAACAAAGCCTATTTATGACGCATGATGTTGCTCCGGGTATGCCGTTCTTTTTGCCTAATGGCATGGTTATCTTAAATGAATTAATCAAATTTGTGCGCGAATATTCTTATGGCGATGGTTACCGCGAGGTTAGAACGCCGCAATTGTTAAATTCTGAGCTTTGGAAAATATCCGGCCATTGGGAACATTATCAAGAAGATATGTTTTGTTTGCACCACGCTGAAGATAATATTGATATTGGAGTAAAACCGATGAATTGTCCGGCGCATATGCTTATTTTTAAACGTGATATTCATTCTTATCGCGAATTGCCTTTAAGGATAGCTGAGACAACTACCCTTTATAGAAATGAAAAATCGGGTACGCTCCATGGCTTAACCCGCGTTAGAAGTCTATCGCAGGATGATACTCATATTTTTTTAAGGCCGAACCAAATTCTCAATGAAATATTAATATTGTTAGATAAAGTTAAAATCATATATACGATATTTAATTTGCAAATTGATGACATACATTTATCTACCAGGCCGGAAAAATATTTGGGAGAAAAGGCGGTTTGGGATAAAGCGGAAGCTAATCTAAAAGAAGCTTTAGATAAAGCCGGTTTAAAATATCAGATTAACGAAGGTGATGGCGCTTTTTACGGGCCGAAGATTGATGTAAAAGTAAAAGATGCTATCGGGCGGCAATGGCAATTAGCGACTATCCAACTTGATTTTCAACTGCCAACTCGGTTTGGTTTAAATTATATTGATTCTGATGGATCAAATAAAACTCCGGTGGTTGTTCATCGCGCTATTTTAGGCTCAATGGAAAGATTTTTGGGAATTTTAATTGAACATTACGCCGGCGCTTTCCCGGTTTGGCTTTCGCCGGTTCAGGTTAAAATCGTTTCTGTGGGCTCAACTCATGTGGAATTTTGCCGCAAGCTGGCGGATGAGTTTAGGGAAAATAAGATCAGAGTAGAGGTTGATGAATCGGACGAAACCGTAGGCAATAAAATAAGAAAAGCCGTAAATGAAAAAGTTCCATATATGCTGGTAATCGGTGATCGGGAAATGGCGTCTGATAAATTGGCGGTTAGAGATAGGGGGGAGAAGACAACCAGAGAAGTAGATAAAGAGAAGTTTATGGCAGAGGTAAAAGAAAAAATCAAACAAAGAAAATAAAATATAAAAAAACGGCTTCGTCAATACGAAGCCGTTTTTTGTCTGAATAAATTTTATATATCCAAATTTTCCACCCTTTTAGCGTGCGTCTGGATAAAGTGTTTTCGCGGAGCTACGTCAACGCCCATGAGCATTTCAAAGGTTTCATTGGCTAGGGCCGCGTCATCGACGTTAACCTGCTTCATAATACGGGTTTCCGGATTCATGGTGGTTTCCCAAAGCTGTTCCGGGTTCATTTCACCTAAGCCTTTATAGCGCTGGATATTTATGCGGACCGAAGCTTTGGCTTTATTTACTTTAACTTCTTCCTCGGTTTGATTTTCCTCGGCCAATTCTTCTTGGCTGGCTTCGGTTTCAATTACTTCGGCTTTGCCGCCGCCGAATTCTTTAACGATTTTTTCTTTTTCTTCGTCGCTATAAGCATATCTTACGGTTGTACCTTTTTTAATTTGATAAAGCGGCGGCTGGGCGATGTATAAATTGCCGTTAGTCACCAGGGCGTTAAAATGCCGGTAAAATAAAGTAAGCAGTAATGTCCTGATATGAGCTCCGTCAACGTCGGCATCGGTCATAATAACAATGCGGTGGTAGCGTAATTTTCCTAAATCAAATTGATCATCAATATTGGCGCCTAAGGCGATGACTAAATTTTTTATTTCATTATTAGCCAGCATTTTATCCAAGCGCGCACGTTCAACGTTTAAAATTTTGCCGCGCAAAGGCAGTATGGCCTGGAATTTTCTATCTCGGCCTTGCTTAGCCGAGCCGCCGGCCGAGTCGCCCTCTACTATATAAAGTTCGCTTTCTTCGGGTTTGCGGCTTGAGCAATCAGCCAGTTTGCCGGGGAGCGTCATGCCTTCTAAGGCGCCTTTTCTTAAGATGGAGGCGCGGGCCGTTCTGGCCGCGATGCGGGCTTGAGCCGAGAGAAAACATTTAGCTACTATGGCTTCGGCTTCGCGCGGGTTTTCCTGTAAAAAGGCGGCGAAGCTGTCGCCGAAAATTTGCTCAACGTAAGTTTTAATTTCGGCGTTGCCTAGCTTGCCCTTGGTTTGGCCTTCAAACTGCGGATTGGTTAATTTAACGCTAATGATGGCGGTTAAGCCTTCGCGCACGTCTTCGCCGGTCAGGTTTTCGTCTTTTTCTTTAATTAAGTTTTGCGCTCGGGCGTAGGTGTTTAAGGTCCTGGTTAAAGCCGTGCGAAAACCGGCCACATGGGTGCCGCCTTCGGGGTTGATTATGTTATTGGCAAAAGCCAGGGCGATTTCATTAAAGCCGTCGTTATATTGTAAAGCCACTTCAACTCGCGAATCATTTATTTCCTTGTCAACATAAAATATAGTTTCATTTTTTACCTGGTTATTGCGGTTTAATGATTTTACGTAAGCTTTAATGCCGCCTTCAAAATAAAATTTATAATTTTTCGGCCGGTGATTTTTTCTTTTATCGTTTATTTTGATGGTTATGCCTTTGGTTAAATAAGTTTGCTGGCGCAAGCGGTCTAAAATCGTGCCCCAGTTAAATTCCAGAGTTTCAAAAATTTGCGCGTCCGGCTTAAAAGTAATAGTGGTGCTGGTTTTTTTTGAATTGCCGATCGGTTTAACTTTTTTTAAAGGTTTGCCCCGTTCATATTCTTGCATCCAGATTTTGCCTTCGCGGTGCACCTCGGCTTTTAAATATTCACTTAAAGCGTTAACTACGCTTACACCCACGCCGTGCAATCCGCCGGAAACTTTATAGCCGCCGCCGCCGAATTTTCCGCCGGCATGCAGTTTGGTTAAAACGGTTTCCAAGGCTGAAACTTTAGTTACTTTATGCATGCCTACCGGAATGCCGCGGCCGTTGTCAAAAACTTCAACCATGCCGTTAGCCAACAAGGTAACGATTATTTCCGTGGCATGGCCGGCCATGGCTTCGTCAATGCCATTGTCAACCACTTCCCAAATCAAATGATGCAAGCCGGTAGCCGAGGTTGAACCGATATACATGCCCGGTCTTTTGCGGACCGGATCAAGCCCTTCAAGCACGGTAATTGACTCGGCATCGTAAGATGATTCAGCTATTTTTTTACTTATTTTTTTATCCGCCATAATATTGATAAATTTATTTTAATATTAGCCATTTAAACATAAAAACGAACCCAATATTTCGGGCTTATTTTTATACTATAATTTTAGCAAAAAATATGATGGCTGGCAAGGGAATAAAGCGGCTGCTGCCGCATAATTTTTACTTGAATTCAGTTTGCTATAATAGTTGTATTTATGTTATTATAAATAATAATAATTGATTAAAGATTTATGGCTAATCCAAATTTAAATCAGGAAAAAGAAATTGAAAGAAAATTGGAAAATTATGAAAGCACCGAAGGCATTACTACTAAACAGTTGGAAGTCGGCCTCTGGTATGTTGAGCATAAAAAGCAGCTTAAAATGGTTTTAATCGGTTTTTTAATTTTAATTTCCGCGGTTTCCTGGGTTTATACAATTTACGGCTTTGCCTATTATATCGCTCGCGGCATGAACGAGGACGAAATTCTAATCAAGCAATTAGTGCAGCTTAATGGCGCCAGCCATGATTATGTTATGCAAGTTGGCGCTAAAGATTTGGCTGTCGGCACGGTGGAAGTTATCAAGTCGTCTGATAGAAAATATGATCTCTTTACTAAACTGCAAAACGATAATCCGAAATGGTGGGCGGAATTTGATTATTATTTTATTGCCGCCGGCAGGCAAACGCAAAAGGCCGGAGGCTATATTCTGCCGGATGAGATTAAATATTTAGCGGCTTTAGCTGAAGATTTTTCTTATTTTCCGGAGGACGGCCGGTTAGTTATGGAAAATATCAGCTGGCATAGGATTGATCAGCATCAGATACCGGATTGGCAGGCTTACCGAGCCGCTCGCTTGAATATTGAGAGCGCGGACATTAAATTCACTCAAGCCAACGCCAGCCAGTTATCCGAAAAGCTAGGCCTAAATCAGCTAAGTTTTAATGCCATTAACCGCACAGCCTATAATTATTGGAGCGTTGGTTTTGTTATTTTGCTTTATTCCGGCGATCAAATTGCCGCCATCAACCATTATGTTTTAAATGATTTTATGTCAGGGCAGAAAAAATTAGTGGAAATTAGCTGGCCAGGAGACTTGGGCCGAACGGACAGAGTTGAAATCATTCCGGAAGTTAATATTATGAAAGACGACATCTATATTAAATACGAAGGCGGCGCGGGACAGGAAAAATAAGATGAATAAATTATTAATATACTTAAAAAATTTTGACTGGATAATGTTTACCGCCGTGTTGCTGTTGATTTGTTTTGGTTTGGCGGAAATTTACAGTGTTGCTTTAGGCCGGTCGCAATTGGATCTTCTGAATTTTAAGAAACAGATTATTTTTATTATCTTAGGGATAATATTGTTTTTTTTATTAGTTTTTTTAGATTATCACAGCCTAAGAAGCTACAGCAAGTATTTTTATATTTTAGGGCTAATTTTTTTAATTGGAGTTTTATTTTTCGGGCAGACTATTCGCGGCACTAAAGGCTGGTATAATCTGTTTGGCTTTAATCTTCAGCCGGTTGAATTCATAAAATTTGTTTTAATTTTATTTTTAGCTAAATATTTTTCTTCAACTTCGCCCAAGACCAAAGAATTTAAGCGCTTGCTCGTTTCCGGCGGCGGAGCTTTGCTATTTATAGTTTTAGTTTTAGCGCAACCCGATTTTGGTTCAGCGGCTTTATTATTTTTACTGTGGCTATCCATGATTGTTTTGGTTGGTTTTAATAAAAAATATCTTTTAGTTATTGGCTTAATTCTAGCCATAGCTTTTTCCGGCGCTTGGTATTTCGCCTTGCAGGATTATCAAAAGCAGAGAATTATTACTTTTTTGAATCCTTCATTTAACCCCTTAAGCCAGGGTTACAATGTCTCGCAGGCGATTATTGCCGTTGGGGCCGGCGGTTTAATCGGCCGAGGCCTTGGTTTTGGCTCGCAATCGCAGTTAAAATTTTTGCCGGAAGCGCAAACCGATTTTATCTTCGCCGTAGTATCAGAGGAGCTGGGGTTCACCGGGGTCTTGCTTATTTTGTTATTTTTTGGTATATTTTTTTATCGGTGCCTCTATCATCTAAAAAGAGTTAATAATGATTTTGGTATTTTTTTTATTCTAGGCTCTACTAGCTTGATTTTTATTGAAATGTTTATTAATATTGGGATGAACTTAGGGTTGTTGCCCGTAGTGGGGATTTCTTTGCCCTTTTTAAGCTATGGCGGCAGCGGCCTGATTTCCAGCCTAATGCTGGTTGGAGTAATAGAAAGTATTGTTATCAGATCAAAAATTAATTACTAAACTTTGAAAACTTTTTCCCCGCAAGGGGATAAACAAAAAAAGTTTTCAATACTTTCCCCTAAAGGGATAAACAAAAAATATAACGTATTAAGTTAAAATTTAATAGCGGGTAGAACCCTACGGCCATTAAATTTTAACTTGATGAAAAATTATCTATGACAACAAAAGTACAACTAAACGCTCAATTAAGAAGCGAAAGCAGCGGCAATCCTAAAAACGTTAGAGCCGGCGGTTTTATCCCCGCGGTTGTCTACGGTTTTAATAAAGCCAATCAAAACATTAAAGTTAAAAAGCATGATTTTGAAAAAGTTTTCGCCGTCGCCGGCGAGTTTAATTTGATTGATTTGATAATTGATAAAGCCCAGCCGATGAAAATTATTATTAAAGATATTCAGCGCAATAGCCTGACCAACAACATTATCCATATTGATTTTTATCAAGTTGATATGGCTAAAAAGATTACCACCGAAATACCTTTGAATTTTATTGGCGATTCTAAAGCCATAAAAGAATTGGGCGGAACTTTGGTAAAAAATATGGATACGGTGGAAGTTGAATGTTTGCCTGGAGATTTAGTCAGCCATATTGATGTTGATATTTCCAAATTGGAAGCTTTTGACCAATTTATAAGATTGCATGACTTGGTTTTGCCTCAAGGCATAGCTTTGGCCCAAGAGACTAACGAAGCCGTGGTGGGCGTAGTTGAAACTAAGGCTGAAGAGGAAGCTCCCAAGGTTGAAGCCGCGCCGGCCGAAGGCCAGGCCGTAGAGCCGGCATCGGAAAAAGCCGGTGCCGAGGCTAAAGGGGCACCGGAGAAAAAGTAATTTATTATTTATAAAAAATAGCCCTGACCAGGGCTATTTTTTATTCCCGCCTTCTATTTGCAGCCTAATTTAAAATCTGGTATAATTTAACTAGATATAAAACTTACTTCTCGCTTGATATAATAATATTGGCGAGATAAAAAAGTATGTTTAAACAAATATTTTCCCCCGTCAATCAGCTAAAAAAATCGCTTAATAGTTCGGCTGGCTTTACCTTAATTGAGCTTTTAGTGGTAATTTCAATTATTGGTTTTTTAACCGTGGCCTCGGTGGTTGTTTTTAATATCGTCAGGATGAATGCCAGGGACGCGGTTAGAGTAGGCAATATCGCCACTATCTCCCGTTCTTTGGCTATGTATTTAAATGATTCAAGGACCGGCTATCCGGCTTCGGCCGGCGAATGCTTAAAAGTCAGTTCCGGGGTTGGCGCCGAGCTTAAAGCCGCTCAAGTGCTTTTAGAAGTGCCAACCGATCCTTTATGGCCAAATACTTTGCCATCAAGCGTTACCGACGGAGCTGCCGTTAGCCCGTCGCAGAAATTTTGTTATTATTATTATTCCGCCTTCAACAATCAATATAAGCTTAGTTATTTTTTGGAGTCAAATTCCAAATCTGGCAACGCCGGCATTAACAGCACGGTCGTTACTCAATAGTTTTAAGGTCTAGCCGCGCTTATTTTAGAAATAAATAATTATGCCAGCATTAAATAATTTTACATATGAGCGACTGCAAAAATTAGTGGCAGTCGTTTTTATTGGCTGTTTAATGATACTGTTTCTATCCGGGTTTGACACGATTAAAGCAAAAGTCAGAGACGTAAAAAGGCGGGCCGATGTTAAGGTCTTAACAAAAGCTTTGGATTTGTACCATGATAAATATGGCAGATATCCGGATTCAATCAACGACTGGCAGGGCTGGGATTTAAGTATTGGCTATAACGGCGGAAAAACCGAGTTTGTTAATAGCCTTAGAGAAAAAGATTTTATAGACAGAGAAATAAAAGATCCGATAAATGACGTAGCTTATCATTACCGTTATCAGAAATTTCCAGCCGGCGCTTACGGCTGCCAAAATTCTTTTTATATTTTACAGATTATTAATTTTGAATTGCCAACCGAAAATAATGGCCGAGGAGAATGCCCGGAGTTGAATTGGGGTATTCAAGCGCCTAATGGTTATACTGTGCAGGATATTGATTAAGGATTAAATAATTTCAATAATTGCCAATCTATTAAGGCCGGATAGGTCTTTTTTTATTTGGCAAGAAGTTTCCGGCAATTCGCGCTTGATGAGTTGTTTTATTTTAGAGGTTTGGCGCGGGTCAAATTCGCACAATGCATAATCCGCA
The DNA here is from genome assembly GCA_028703305.1 of Patescibacteria group bacterium. GTDB lineage: Bacteria > Patescibacteriota > Patescibacteriia > Patescibacteriales > GWC2-42-12 > JACPHD01. The sequence continues at coordinate 23,756 of JAQVNC010000010.1, read as the reverse complement.
GCGCTTAATGATTTTATCTGCTTAAATAATTGGCGATAATATTTTAGCCCGTCTGGACCGGCGCTTAAAGCTAATTTTGGTTCGTACTTGATTGAAGGCGAGTTTTTTATTTGAGCCGGAGTCAGATAAGGAAGATTAGCGATAATTATCAATCGCGAATTACGAATTAAGAATTTTGAATTTAATATTGGCAGCAGTAAATTGCCTTTAATAAATTTAATATTTTTATTGACATTATTTGATATAGCGTTTTTTCTCGCCACCCTTAAAGCCTTTTTGGAAATATCAATGGCGATAAGTTTTTGTTTGGTTAGCCGCGCCAAGGTTATGGCAATACAGCCAGAACCTGTACCCACATCAACCAGAGCTACGGGTTGCGAGCTACGGGTTACGAGTTTTATCGCTTCTTCCACCATTGATTCGGTTTCCGGCCTGGGAATTAAAACATTTTTGTTAACCTTAAAATCCAGGCCGTAAAATTCTTTATGTCCGGTTAAATAGGCGATCGGCTCGGCTTTTAAACGGCGGGAGATTTTAGATTTAAACTTCATAATTTGTCTGGCGGATAGCTTAAATTCATCGTGCGTTATTAAAAATTCGCGCGGTTTTTTTATTATTTCGGATAATAAAATTTCCGCCTCAAGATGCGGAAGATTTATTTCACGCGCGCTCAATTTTTTTGCCGCCAGTTTTAGGGCTTGGGCGATAGTCATGATCGTGAAGCTTTTTTTAATGTTTCTATAATATCCGCGATATCTCCATCCATAATTTTAGCCAACCCGTGCCAGTTTTGCTTAATGCGGTGATCGGTGAACCTATCTTGGGGGAAATTATAGGTTCTGATTTTTTCGCTTCTGTCGCCCGAGCCGATTTGCTGTTTTCTCTGGGCTGATTCGCGGGCGTTTTTTTCCTCTGTCATCTTGGCCAACAGGCGTGAGCGTAAGATTTGCATGGCTTTTTCCTTATTTTGGTGCTGGGATTTTTCGTCCTGGCAGGTTGAAACTATCCCGGTCGGCAGATGAGTGATTCTGATAGCCGAATAAGTGGTATTAACGCTCTGCCCGCCCGGGCCTGACGAACAATAAGTATCAATTCTAATGTCTTGCGGCTTTATTTCCACGTCCATTTCTTCAGCTTCGGGCATAACCGCCACGGTAACGGCGCTGGTGTGCACCCGGCCGGCTTTTTCGGTCTCCGGCACTCTTTGCACTCGGTGCGTTCCGGCCTCGTATTTTAAATTGCCGTAGACGTCTTTGCCTTCAACCGAAAAGATAATTTCTTTATAGCCGCCGATGCCGATGCGGCTCATGTATAAAATTTTTAATTTCCAGCTTTGTTTTTCGGCGTAATGGGAGTAAAGCCTAAAAAGTTCGGCCGCGAACAAGGCTGATTCGTCGCCGCCGGTGCCGGCGCGGATTTCCATAATAATATTTTTTTTATCATTGGGATCGGCCGGGTTAAGTTCGGCTTCAATTTCATCGGTCAGTTTTTCAACTTGTTGTTTTAATTCGGTAATTTCATCTTTGGCGATTTTTAATAATTCCTGATCCGATTCATCCTTAATCATGTCTTCGCTTTGCCTTAACTCGGTTTGCTTTTTTTTCAATTCCAAAATCAACCCAATCGCGTATTTCAGGTCGTTATGCCGCTTGGAAATTTCTCTTAATTTTTTTTGGTCGGCGAGAATAGCTTGGTCTGAAAGTTGGTTTTCCAAATCTTTAAATTTTTTGATAATCTCTTCGTACATAAAATAAAAACGGTTATTTTATATTAGGCCATAATTAAATTATAGCACAATAATAAAATAACCGTTTAGAGTAGTTATTTTTTTTCGGTTTTTTTGTCAGCCTTAGCTTTAGTTTTAGCCGTTCGTTTAGCCTTTTTGCTTTTGTGTACGGGTTTATTTTTAGCCTTAGCTTCAACTTTGGCATGGAATTTTTCCACCCGGCGAGCCGAGTCTAAAAGTTTTTGCTTGCCGGTATAAAATGGATGGCAAGCCGAACAAATTTCAACTTTTAATTCAGGTAAAGTTGAGCCGGTAGTAAAACTATTGCCGCAAGCGCAAGTCATTTTGGCTTCCGGGTAATATTTTGGATGAATGTCTTTTTTCATAAAAAGCGAATAAATATACGAATTTAAAACGAATTAAACGAATAAATCCGATGTTTTGTTAAAAAATAATCCTTTGGAAATCAGGATTATGATATGAGATTAACATAAATATTTATTTTTAGCAAGAGTTGTCTGCCGGCAGGCAGAGTTGACAAAATATTATTAATATTATAATCTAATTCTATAAATAATTTATTAAATCTCTCATACTTCCGTAAAAATTTCCTTGTTGGATTATTTCAGAATAATCTAATAAATTGGAAGTAGAGGACTACCCGCCTTCGCTAAAGCTACGGACGGGTAAAAAGGAAAAACAATTATGAAAATTCCAACAGTGGAAGAGATGCTTAAAGCTGGCATGCACTTCGGGCATCGCACCTCAAAATGGCACCCTAAAATGGAGCCTTTTATTTTTGGCTCAAGAAAAGGAGTCCACATCATTGATTTAAGAAAGACGCAAAAAATGCTTAGCCTAGCGCTGGACTACATAAAGAAGCAGTCGGCCGAAGGCAAAGTGATTCTCTTGGTCGGCACTAAAATGCAGGTCAAGAATACTTTGAAAAAAACCGCCGAAGAAGCCGGCGTGCCTTATGTTTCTTCAAAATGGCTGGGCGGATTTTTAACTAATTTTCCCGTCATTAGAAATTTAATCAGAAAGTTTAAAGATTTATCGGAAAAAAGAGCCGCTGGAAAACTGGATAAATATACTAAAAAGGAAAGGCTTGATTTTGACCGCGAGATTGCCAAATTGGAAACTAATGTCGGCGGCTTGGTCAGCTTAACTAAAACTCCGGATGTTATTTTTATCTGGGACATTAAAAAAGAAAAAACCGCTTTTACCGAAGCTTTAAAGAAAAAAATTCCGGTTATAGCGGTTTGCGACACTAATGTTAATCCCGACGGCGTTAAATATATTATTCCGGCCAATGATGATGCCTCAAAGGGCATTAAACTGGTTATGAATTTAGTAAAGGAAGCGATATTGGAAGGCAGGGCGGAGAGCCAAAACAAAGAAAATAAATAAACAACTGTCATTGCGAGCGACTGAAAGGAGCGAAGCAATCTAACGAACAATTAGTTAGGTTAATAGTTCGTGAGATTGCTTCGTCGCTAACGCTTCTCGCAATGACAATATCTAATTTTATGGAGAAGTTAAAAATATTAAGGGAAAAAACCGGCGCCGGCATCGCTGATTGCAAAGTGGCCCTAGAAGAATCCGGCGGCGATATTGATAAGGCCGTGGAAATCTTAAGAAAAAAAGGCATTGCCAAGGCGGCTAAAAGAAGCGATCGCGAAGCTGGCGAAGGCGTGGTTAAAGTCGCTTTAAGCGGAGACGCTAAAACCGGCTACATCGTGGGAATTAACGCTGAAACAGATTTTGTGGTAAGAAGCGAAAAATTTCAGGATTTTACCGAGAAAGTTATGCGGTTAATTATGGAAAAGCAACCGAAAGATTTGGCTGAATTATTGTCTTTAGATATCGGCGACGGCACGGTTAAAGAAAATTTGGACGGTTTAAGCGGCGTTATCGGCGAAAAATTGGACATAAAAAGATATGAGATGCTTAAGTCGGCCGGTACGGTAGCGGCTTATTCGCATCTGGCCGGCAGAATCGGCGTTTTAGCGGCTTTAGACAAGGAAGGCCAAAGCGACATTGCTTACGACGTGGCCATGCAAATCGCGGCCGCTAACCCAAAATATATTTTGCCCGAAGATGTCGCCATTGACGAATTAAACAAAGAAAAAGAAATTTATAAAGAGCAGCTTTTAAAAGAAGGCAAGCCGGAAAACATGATTGATAAAATCATGCAGGGCAAATTGGCTAAATTTTATGAAGAAGTCTGCTTGGTCAAGCAGGAGTATATTAAAGATGACAGCAAAAAAGTGGAGGATATATTAGGCGATGTAAAAGTGGAAAAATTTATTAGATATAGTCTATAGTCTGTCATTGCGAGAGAACGGAGTGAGCGAAGCAATCTCACGAATAGCAAATTTGGCATAAAGATTGATGTCCGTGAGATTGCTTCGTCGCTTACGCTCCTCGCAATGACAATATAAATATGCGTGTAGCCCAGGTACAATTTTCTTCGTGGGATAAGAAATATAATTTTGACGTGGATGAAATTGACGTTAAAGTCGGCGATCAGGTTATTGTCAAAACTGACTTAGGCGTTGAGCTGGGTAAAATTGTTATTATTCACGATGTGCCTGAAGCAAAAGTTAGGGCCGAAGACGGCCAGCCAGCCACGGAAATAAAAAAGATTATCAGAAAAGCCGAGCCGGCTGATTTAAAAAAATCGCCGAACGAAAAGCAGAAAAAGAAGGATTTCGCTTATTGCAAAAAAGTTATAGATAAATATCAATTGCCCATGAAATTGGTTGACGTGCATTATTCTTTTGACGGCTTGAGAATTACTTTTCCTTTTATCGCTGATTCCAGGATTGATTTCAGGGAGCTGGTTAAAGAGCTAACCAAGCATTTTAGCAAGAGCATAAGATTGCAGCAAATCGGCATCCGCGATGAAGCCAGGTTTTGCGGCGACTTCGGGCATTGCGGCCGACCATTATGCTGCGGGCAATTTTTAGGCGATTTAAACTCAATTACTTCAGAAATGGCCGAGTTGCAGCAATGCGTGCATCGCGGCTCGGAAAGAATTTCCGGCATCTGCGGCCGCTTAATGTGCTGTTTGGCTTATGAAGAGGATGGTTATAAAAAGCTGGCGGAAAATTTGCCGCCGCTTGATAGCCAAGTTAAAGTTGAAGGCCGCAAAGGCAGAGTCTTGGCGCATTATATTTTAAAACAAACGGTAAAGGTATTGTTGGATAGCGGCAACGGCGAGGCCGGCGGAGTCGTTGAAGTGGAAGTGGGGAAGGTTAAAAAAATATAAAGTAGCGTGATTGTTTTATATTATTATGCTATAGTACGGGATATGGAAAAAGAAACATCAAAAAATGAAATATTGGAAGCGATTAATGAATTCTCAACCAACGTTGATAAGCAGTTTATTTATATCAAAGCTGAAATAGGTGGCATCAAAGCTGAAATGGTTACCAAAGATTATCTTGACCGCAAACTTAATGAATCGCGCGGCGACATTATTGACGTAATAAAACAAGAAGATGATAAATTTAAGCGCCTGGTATTAAAGTTAAGGGAGCGCGAATTATTAACACTGGAGGATGAAAAATCAATTTTAGCCAAAGGCCCGTTTCCAAAATTATATGTCCGATAAATTATCAAAAAAAGAATTGGACGACGTGCTGGCACATTTGCGCAAAGATAGGGAGCATAATATATATTATACCGCTCCGCTTGGTTATTTCTGGCGTCAAGGCGTTAAAAGGCGTGACGCCATGATTAACCAGCTGGTAAAAATCCTTAGACAGCGCGGTCACCTTAGCGAAAGCGAAGAAAAAGAAATATTGTCCATGGAACCGTTTGCCAAGCTTTACGCCTAAATTTTAAGTTAACTGAAAATTATAACCCGGCTTATAAAAGCGGGGTTTTTTGTTTAATACAGGCATAAATTAGCAGTTATGATTGATAAAATATTAAAAAAATGTTATGTTTATATATCGTACATTTAGCGGAGCTCTCCCTTTTCTTTTCTTAACACTTCAGACGAGGTGTTTTTTGTTTTAGGCGGTTTTATGATATAATTGGATTATAATTTTTAAACACAAAAATATGAACATTGCTATAAATGGCTTTGGCCGAATCGGCCGAGCGGCTTTTAAGGCTTTATTAAATAAAAAAGGGATAAATGTCGTGGCGATTAACGATCCGTCAGACACTAAAACATTGGCCCAGCTGCTCAAATACGACAGCTGCTACGGAATTTATGAAAAAAAAGTTAGTGCCGAAGCCGGCGCTTTAGCGGTAGATGGGAAAAAGTATAAAGTTGTAGCTGAAAAAGAGCCGGCTAAATTGCCTTGGGGAAAACTTAAAGTTGACATAGTGCTGGAATGTACCGGAAGGTTCTGCGATGAAGCTGGCGCCGGTCAGCATCTGGAAGCTGGCGCCAAAAAGGTGATAATTTCCGCGCCAGCCAAAGACGAAAATATTAAAACCATTGTTTTGTCAGTCAATGAAAAAGACTTAACCAAAGCTGATAAAATTATTTCCATGGCGTCTTGCACGACTAACTGCTTGGCGCCGGTAACAAAAATTATTAGAGATAATTTTGGCATTAAAAAAGCCATTATGTCCACTATCCATTCTTATACGGCCGATCAGAATTTGGTGGACGGGTCGCATAAAGATTTACGCCGGGCTCGAGCCGCGGCCATAAATATCGTGCCGACCACGACCGGCGCGGCTAAGGCCGCGGCTAAAACTATTCCGGAATTGGTCGGGAAATTTGACGGCCTGTCATTGCGCGTGCCAACTCCGGTCGTATCGCTTTGCGATACGGTTTTTATTACGGAAAAAGAAGTAACTGCGGAAGCCGTTAACCAAGCGATTAGCCTGGCCGCGGCAAAAAATTATAAAGGCATAGTGGCGGCTACCGATGAACCATTAGTTTCGTCCGATTTTATTGGCAATCCCAATAGCGCAATCGTGGATTTAGCCTTAACTAAAGTGATCGGCGGCGACCTCTTAAAAGTTATTTCCTGGTATGATAATGAATGGGGCTATTCATGCCGGCTGGCGGACTTAGTAGTTTATATAGGGAAGAATCGTTTGATTTAATACTGGATCCCGGGTCAAGCCCGGGATGACAGGTTTAGCTATGGATATTTTATCTAAAATTAAAAAGGCTAATTTGGTCGGGCGCGGCGGCGCCGGTTTTCCCACGGCCAAAAAATGGTCTTCCGTCGCTAAAGCTTTGGAAGATAAAGAGGCCGGCGAAGGAAAGTCTTATGTGGTTTGCAACGCGTCCGAAGGCGAGCCGGGCGTAATGAAAGACGGCTATATTTTGGAGCATTACGCCGACAGGGTGATTGATGGCATAAAAATTGCCATTGATTTTTTATTGGCTGAAAAAGGTTATTTGTTTTTAAATCATAGTTATTATAAAAAATTAAATAAAACATTAACGCCGTTTTTAAAAGATTCTAAAATTGAGATATTTATTAAACCGATTAACGCCGGTTATATCGGCGGCGAAGAAAGCGCGATTTTAAACGCGATTGAAGGCCGGCGCATTGAGCCCAGGCTAAAACCGCCGTTTCCCACGGCTAAAGGCTTATGGGGTTATCCGACCTTGATAAATAACGTAGAGACTTTTTATAACGTAAGCTTGGCGGCCTCCGGCGACTATAAAAATAAAAGATTTTATACCATTACCGGCGATTGCCCCTTTGAGGGAGTTTATGAATTGCCGGATAATTTAATCATTGAAAAATTGCTCAATCAAACCAAAAATTATCCTAAATTTCCTTTTTTCGCGGTTGTCGGCGGCAGCGCCTCGGGCGAAGCTTTAAATAGCTCTCAATTAAAAAGGCAGGTTTCGGGCGCCGGCTCAATCGCGATTTACAGCTTAGCTAAAAATAATTTTAAAAAAGCCATAAAAAGCTGGCTGGATTTTTTTGTTAACGAATCTTGCGGCCAGTGTACGCCTTGCCGCGAAGGCGTCTACCGGCTTCAGGAAATTTTTATGAAAGAAAAAATTGATTGGCCGATGTTTAATAGCTTGCTTGATAATTTAAGCGATACTTCAATTTGCGCTCTGGGAAGTTCGGTAGCCACGACCATGAAAAGTTTTATAAAAAATGTTCACCCAAGAATAAATGAAAAAAATTAATATAAAAATTAACGGCCAAAGCATTAGCTGCGATGAAAATAAAACCATCATGCAGGCGGCTCATGATAATGGTTTTGAACTGCCTAATTTATGCTGGCATCCTGATTTATCAATTAAAGCCAATTGCCGGGTTTGCGTAGTGGAAATTGCCGGCCGTAAAGGGCTGCATACTTCCTGCTCAACTAAAATTGAAGACGGCATGGAGATTATTACCGATAGCGAGCGGGTAAAACGCTCCAGGAATTTAAATATTGAATTAATCTTCGCCGAGCATATTGAAAGATGCCCGACTTGCATCTGGCGTTTTAATTGCAAGCTTTTGGATTTGGCGGACCAATATAAAATTGAAATCACCCGCTTTAAAGACCGCAAAGGCAAAAGAAAAGTTTATAAATTCGGCAACGCGGTGGAACTTGACGGCACGCAATGCATTGATTGCCGCAATTGCATAGAGGCATGCGGCAATTTGCAGAAAATAAATTATTTAGGCCTTAAAGGCAAAGGGGTTAATCAAGAGGTTGTGCCGGTTAATGAAAAAGGCGGCTTGCCTTTTATCGGTGAAAAGGCGAAAAAAGTTGATTGTATTTATTGCGGCCAGTGCGCCGTGCACTGCCCGGTAGGCGCGGCGCAAGAGCAAACCCATTGGCATTTAGTGGAAAAAGGTTTGCGCGATAAATCTAAGGTTATAGTTGCCCAGTTCGCCCCTTCAATCAGGGTAAGCTTGGGTGAAGAATTTGGCCTGAAACATAGCAAAGCAATGCCGGGGCAAATTGTAACGGCTTTAAAACAATTGGGTTTTAACTATGTTTTTGACGTAAATTTCGCGGCGGATATTACAACTATGGCTGAAGCCGAAGAATTATTGGAAAGAGTTAAGCATGGCGGCGCTCTGCCGATGTTCACTTCCTGCTGCCCGGCCTGGATAAAATATATTGAATTTTATCGGCCGGATTTAATTCCTAATTTGACCGCGTCGCGCAGCCCGCAAATACATAGCGCCGGCGTCATTAAAACTTATTGGGCGGAAAAGATGAAGATTAATCCGAAAAGAATTGTGGTGGTGTCGGTCATGCCCTGTACGGCTAAAAAATTTGAAGCCGGCCGCGCCGAATTAAAAGTTAACGGCAACTTGCCGGTTGATTATGTCATAACGACCCGCGAATTGGCCTGGCTTATAAAAAAGAATAAAATAGATTTTGTTAATCTAAAGCCGGCCACGGCCGATAATCCTTTAGGCGAAGGAAGCGGCGCGGCCGCCATTTACGGCGCTTCGGGCGGCGTTATGGAGTCAGCCTTAAGAACCGCTGAATATTTATTAACGACAGCTCAAGATTCCGTCTGCGCCGGGTTAAAAAATAAAAATAAACTAAAGTTTTGCGACAGCCGGATTGAATTTAAAGATATGCGCGGGCAAAATGGCATTAAAGAGGCCGTAGTTGAAATGGCTGATAAAAAATTAAGAATCGCGGCCGTTAACGGCATAGGCAACATAGCGCCGATTTTAGAAAAAATAAAAGATTATGACTATATAGAAGTTATGGCTTGTCCGGACGGCTGTATCGGCGGCGGCGGCCAGCCTATTCCGACAACGGCTGAAATAAGGCGCAAAAGGCTGGAAGCTTTATACAAAATTGACGCCAAGAGCGAGATTAGAAGAGCTCATGAGAATGAAGAAGCAACCGCGGTTTTAAAATGGCTGGAGGATAAAGGCAAGCTTAAAAGTCAGGTATTATACACAAAGTATAAAAAGAGAAAATAAAATTAACGATAAATGATTTTTACCTAGAAGTATGACAAATATTACCGAAGAAGAAATTTTGGGAAAAGTTAATGTCCAATCTTTAACTCAATTTATCGCCTTGGCCGGCGTGGCTTTATTTTTGCCGTTTTTTATCCATCTGCAATGGATATCCGGCCCGATAATTAACGCGATTTTAATTTTAATTTTATTTTTAGTCGGCATCAGGAGCGCCCTGGTTGTGGCTTTAGTGCCGAGCTTAGTGGCTTTAGCTGGCGGGCTACTGCCGGCTATTTTAGCGCCAGCCGTGCCTTTTATCATGATTTCAAACGCTATTTTTATTTTAAGCCTTGACCGGATTTATGATTGGTCTAAAAATATGAATCGCGGCTATTGGCTGGGAGTGCTAATCGGCGCTTTTTTAAAATTTGTTTTTTTGTATGTTAGCGTAAGTTGGATAACAAAATTATTAATTAAGCAAGAGTTAGCGGTTAAGGTCGCACAGATGATGAGCTGGCCGCAGTTTGCCACCGCTGTTATGGGCGGCATGATCGCTTGGATAATTTTAAAATGGCTAAAAAGATTTTAGATTTTCATCGTCATTCCGGCCACCGAGCCGGAATCCAGGGTTTGGCAGTAGGAATATGGCGTATAATCTATTTGCTAAATACTCACCTAAATATTTTTATATTCTTTTATTTATATTAAAACATTCGTGTCGCTCCGCTAGGGGTTACTTTCTTATAACTAAGAAAGTAACCAAAGAAGTTTTGGGGTGCCTCAATGCGCTATCACGCTGATTTATCTATCTGCTGTAAGCCTTGGCGCTTATTCGTCACCCCAAACCCCGGGGTGATTTTAAATTTTTATTTTTGACTTTTAATTTAACATATTGTATATTTTAGCTATAATTAAGGCGTAAATTGCCTTAAATTTTTGTGTGTTTTTATGCATATTCCCGATTACGTAAAAAATATTGCGGAGAAATTGGAAAGCGCTGGTTTTGAAGCCTATATTGTGGGCGGTTGCGTGCGTGATTTGTTAATGGGACGCGAACCTAAAGATTGGGACATAACCACTAAGGCCCGGCCGGAAAAAATATTGGAAATATTTTCCGACGGCAAATATGAAAATGTTTTCGGCACGGTATTAGTGCCTATTAAATCGGCTGACGGCCAGACCGAAGATGTAATAGAAGTAACGACTTATCGCTCGGAGCAAGGCTATAGCGATCGCCGGCATCCGGATAAAATTACTTTTGAAGACAACTTGGATAAAGATTTAAGCAGAAGAGATTTTACGATTAACGCCATGGCGCTTCGGCTGTCTGGTAAAACTACTGAAATTACAGATTTGTTCGGCGGAGAGAAGGATTTAAAGAAGAAAATAATTCGCGCCGTGGGCGAACCGGAGGACAGGTTTAAGGAAGACGCTTTGCGCATGATGCGCGCCGTTAGATTGGCCTCACAGCTTGATTTTTCCATTGAAGGCAAAACCGAACGAGCCATTATGAAAATGGCCGGCGGCATTAAATTTATTTCCGGCGAAAGAATTCGTGACGAACTCATAAAAATAATGGAATCAGATAAAGCCTATGAAGGCATTATGATGCTTCATGAATTTAAACTGCTCCAATATATTATTCCGGAGCTGGAGCGCGGCGTGGGCGTAAATCAAAACAAGCATCATATCTATACGGTTTTTAAGCATAGCGTTTTATCTTTAAAATATACGCCCAGTAAAAAATGGCAGGTTAAATTCGCCTCCTTGCTTCATGATATTGCCAAGCCCCAGACCAAACGCATTATAAAAGGCGACGCCACTTTTTATAATCATGACATGGTGGGCGCCAAAGTAGCGGCTAAAATCATGCAAAGGCTTAAATTTTCCAATGCTGATACGGAAAAAGTTGTAACGCTAATCAAAAATCATATGTTTTATTATAATGTGGGCGAGGTGACCGAAAGTTCGGTTAGGCGCCTGATTCGCAAAGTTGGCGAGGAAAATTTAGCCGATTTGATTGACTTGCGCATCGCCGACCGCTTAGGCTCCGGCGTGCCCAAGGCTAAGCCGTATAAATTGCGCCACCTTGAATATATGATGGAAAAAGTCAGGCACGACGCGGTGTCGGTTAAAATGTTAAAAATTAACGGCGATGATTTAATGAAGCTATTGGCTATAAAGCCCGGCCCGAAAATCGGCGCGATTTTAGATGTGCTGTTATCCGAAGTGATTGAAGATCAGGCGTTAAACAATAAAGAATATCTGGAAAAACGAAGCGTGGAATTTAATAGAATGGATTTAAAAGAATTAAGAGAAAAAGCCAAAGAAAAAATTGAAGATAAAAAAATGGAAGATGACGAGGAGATAAAGAAGGAATTTTATGTTAAGTAAAAAATAATTTATATGAAAAAAATAATTTTATTGGTTATTTTAACTTTAACTTTAACCGCCTGCTCAAATAGCCAGGTTAGCTATGACGAGAGCAGCGCGCCTAAAACTATGGACAATTTTAATGAAGCGGATATAATAGGTAGAATGACAGATCTAAAAAATGGCTTAACGCCAAAAATGAAGCCCAGCGGCAGCTCTTCCGCCAGCGAACCAAGCCAAGGACAAGCCGGAGCCGCGGCCGGAGAAACCAACCAAAAACAGCCTGCCTCGCCGGCAGGCAGGCTGGAAGATTTAGCCGCGCAGTTTAACAGCGCGATTATCAGGACTAATTTCGGCGATATCACGGTGAAATTTTACGCCCAAGAATCGCCGATTACGGTCAATAATTTTTTGAATTTGGCCAAGGCCGGGTTTTATAATGGCACGAAATTTCATAGAGTGATAAAAGATTTTATGATTCAAGGCGGCGATCCATTAAGTAAGGACGATGATTGGTCAAACGACGGTACCGGCGGGCCAGGCTATCAGTTCCAGGATGAAATTAATCAGCATAAATTAGTTAAAGGCAGTTTGGCCATGGCCAATTCCGGAGCCAATACCAACGGTTCCCAGTTTTTTATCGTTACGGCCGCGGCGACGTCTTGGCTGGACGGCAAGCACACTAATTTCGGTTATGTCAGTAACGGCTTGGATGTCGTGGAAAAAATAGAAAAAGTAAGCGTTAATGAAAATAGCCATCCGACTGAAGATATAATTATAAACAGCATTGAACTAACTAAATAAGATTGGGGGCCTATGGTCTAGTGGTATGACGCGACATTCGCATTGTCGAGACGCCAGTCCGATTCTGGCTAGGTCCACATAGTTTTATTAACGGGCTGTGGTATAACGGTATTACGCACGCTTCGGGTGCGTGTAATCCGGGTTCAATTCCCGGCAGCCCGACATGTTTTTTGAATTTAAAAAATTATTCTCAAAAAAAGGCGAAGTTTATTTGCGCGTTAAAGTGCGGCCTAGCGCGGCTAAAACTTGCGTGAAAGAAATTATGGCCGATGAGACGGTTAAGATTGATTTGGCGGCCGCTCCGGTTAAGGGTAAGGCCAACCAGGAATTAATTAAATTTTTAGCGCGGCAATTTGAGGTAGCTGCTAGCAATATTAAAGTAATCAGCGGAGCCGGAGACAGGGTAAAGTTGGTAAAAATAGTTAGATAGTATACTTCAATTAAGGAAAATTATTTTTCCTGCTTAGACGAAATTTGGGCTCCCTGCGGTCGCTACAATTTCATATGCGCGATAAAAATAATTTTCCTTAATTGAGGCGACAATAATAGTTTCTCTTATGCCGGACAAAAAAACACAAAAGAATACTCCGGTTCATGTCGGCCTGATTATGGACGGCAATCGGCGCTGGGCCAAAGAAAGGAATTTGCCGACCCTTGAAGGCCATCGCCTGGGCTACGAAAAAATGAAGACCGCGCCGGGCTGGTTTTTTTCTCGCGGGGTAAAAATTTTGTCGTTTTACGCTTTTTCCACGGAAAATTGGAACCGCCAGCCGGCTGAAGTAAATTATTTAATGAAATTATTGCAAAATGCCGTGGAAACTAATTTGCGCGAGCTGGCCAAAAAGAACGGCTACAAAATTTTAATCAGCGGGCGCATTGAAGAGCTACCTGGCGATTTGCCGGCTAAATGCCTGGAAATAATTCAGGAAACTAAAGCTAATAATTACGGCATTATAAATATTTGTTTAAACTATGGCGGCCGGGCGGAAATAGTCGACGCGGCGCGCAAAATGATAAAAAATAAAGTTGAATTGGAGCAGGTGCATGAAGGCATGATCAAAAAATATTTATATAACGGCGATTTGCCTGATCCGGATATAATCGTGCGCACTTCTGGCGAACAGCGGTTGTCCGGTTTTTTAACTTGGCAGTCGGTCTACAGCGAATTATTTTTCATGAAAAAATATTGGCCTGACTTTGAAGAGCTGGACGCGGAGGTTATTTTAAGGGAGTATGATGAGAGAAAGAGGAATTTCGGCGGTTAAGCATATATAATATGGCGTTAAACATATCTAAAACATCGCCTTTAGCCGATCGGATGCGGCCGGAAACTCTTGAGGAATTTTTAGGGCAAGATGAAATTGTCGGGCAAGGAAAAATGCTAAGGCAGGCCATAGAATCGGACCAGGCACCCTCCATGATTTTCTGGGGCCCGCCGGGTTCAGGTAAAACCACTTTGGCTTATATTGTCGCTAAACATACCAAGGCGGAATTTATTCGCTTTAGCGCGGTTACCAGCGGAGTTAAGGATTTAAAAGAAGTAATAAAAAAAGCCAGAGAGAACGCGATTGAAGACAAGAAGACTATTTTATTTATTGATGAAATTCATCGTTGGAATAAAGCCCAGCAGGACGCGCTACTCCCGCATGTTGAGCGCGGTACGATTATTTTAATCGGCGCCACCACGGAAAATCCCAGCTTTGAAGTTCGTGGAGCGCTACTTTCGCGCTGCCGCGTTTTTGTTTTAAAGCAGCTGGGCGCGGAACAAATCGTGGAAATAATTAAGCGCGCGCTTAAAGATAAAACCAGGGGTTTTGGCGGACTAAGCGTTAAGCTGGCTGATGAGACCGTTGAACTGCTCGCCTCTATGTCTAACGGCGACGCGCGTACGGCGTTAAATGTTTTAGAATATGCTACGGCCATAAGCCAAGATATCTCCAGCGAAGTTATTAAAGAAGCTTTTCAAAAATCATACTTGCTTTATGATAAAGACGGCGAAGAGCATTACAATATTATTTCGGCCTTGCATAAAGCCCTGCGCGGTTCGGATGCCGACGCGGCTTTATATTGGCTGGCGCGCATGCTTGAAGCCGGTGAAGACCCTCTTTATATTGCTCGGCGTCTGGTGCGCTTTGCCTCTGAAGATGTCGGTCTGGCCAACTCCCGCGCTTTAGAGCAGGCCGTAGCCGCCTATCAGGCTTGCCATTTTATCGGTTTGCCTGAATGCAATGTAATCTTGGCGCAAGCCGTGGTTTATTTGGCCAAGTGCGAAAAGTCCAACGAGCTTTATCTGGCTTATAATCAAGCGGCGCGCGACGTGCATGAATATGGCAATCTGCCCGTGCCGCTACATATTAGAAACGCGCCCACCAAGTTAATGAAAGATTTGGGCTATGGTAAAGATTATAAATACAGCCCGGAATTTAATTATAAAGAAAAGCAGGAATACTTGCCCGAGAAGCTAAAAAGAAGGAAATATTTTAAAAAATAATATGCCGGATAATAAGCCAAAATTACTTCTTCATATCTGCTGCGTCGGCTGCGGAGTTTATGTTAGCCAACTCCTCAAACAGGATTACGAAGTAAGGCTGTTTTTTTATAATCCTAACATTTGGCCGGAGGAAGAATATAAAAAAAGATTAACCGAGGCGGAAAAAATCGCCGGCGAGTTTAATTTGGAGTTAGTAAAAAGCGAATATGAACATGATAAATGGCTTAAAGCCGTAAGCGGGCATGAAAGCGATCCGGAAAGAGGCGAGCGCTGTATAATCTGCTATAATTTTAGGCTAACCGCGGCCGCGGTTATGGCTAAGAAATTAAACTGCGATTATTTAACAACCACTCTAACTACCAGCCCGCATAAAAATGCTTTGGCAATAAATAAAATAGGCGAGCAGGCGGCCGTGAAATATGGCCTAAAATTTTTAAATCAAGATTTTAAAAAGCAAGACGGTTTTAAAAAATCTTCGGCTTTGTCGCGCGAATTAGGGCTTTACCGGCAGAATTATTGCGGCTGCGAATTTTCCCGGCGAGCGATTTAGCTGTTGGGTTGAAAAAAATCGTCATTTAATGCTATAATTATTCTATGGATATCTCATCTTATTTTAAACAGGCGATTGACCAAAACGCTTCCGATCTGCATTTGGCGGCCGGCAGTATTCCGGCTTTGCGCATTGGCGGCGAGTTGGTTAAATTAAACCATGGCATAGTTGAAAGTGAAGATTTAAAGCAGGCCATAACCTCTTTAATTGATAAAAAAACCATGGAAAAGTTTAACCGCAAGCGCGAGCTGGATTTTTCCCAGGAATTTTTCGGTTCCCGCTTTAGGGTAAATTTGCATTATCAGGAGGGCAAGATCGGCCTAACCGCCAGGCTAGTGCCTAAAACCATCCCCGATCCTAAGGAATTGGGTTTTGATGAAGTTATTTACAAATTAACGCATATAAAAGACGGATTGATTTTAGTGACCGGCCCATCGGGGTCAGGCAAGTCAACTACTTTAGCCTGCATGGTTGATATTATCAATAAAGAAAGGCGAGCCAATATTGTAACGATTGAAGATCCAATAGAATATTTATTTAAAGAAGAGCAAAGTATTATTGAACAGAGGGAATTGGGCCATGATACCTTGAGCTTTGCCTCGGCTTTAAAATACGCCTTGCGCCAAGATCCCAATGTAATCATGTTGGGAGAAATGAGAGATGTGGAAACGATTTCAGCGGCTTTAACCGCGGCCGAAACCGGCCACTTGGTTATTTCCACCCTGCATACTTCAACCGCGGCCGAGACTATCAGTCGTATCGTTGATGTTTTCCCGGCACATCAGCAGCAGCAGATTTTAAATCAGCTGGCGTCAACTTTACGGGCGGTTATCGCCCAGCAGTTATTGCCCAAGCTTGGCGGCGGACGGGTGGCCGCGCGTGAAATCATGATTCATAATCCCGCTATCGCCAATTTAATCAGGCGCAACCAAATGGGTCAGCTATATTCAGTCATTCAGACCAGCCAGAAAGATGGTATGATAACCATGAATAAAGCGATTGACAGATTGCTGGCAGATCACCTGATAAGCAAAGATGTGGCTCATAACAGCAAAAGAGATTTAGAAACCCAAGCTTCTTATTATTAAACCTTTGAAAACTTTTTCAAAAAAAGTTTTCAATACTTTCAAAAAATATAACGAATCAAATAAAAATTTTATAGCGGGCAAAGCCCTACGGCCATAAAATTTTTATTTGATAAATAACTATATGCTACCGGAAAAATGGCAAGAAATAGTGGGTAATATTAAAGATAACTTTGAAGTTCTAGAAAGCGGTAGCGAACATCTTGAAGATGAGGGCGGTGCTGATGTTGAATACATGGTTTTTAACGGGCCTTTAGGCAGAATGAGGCTGGAATTTATTTCTAAGCCGGTAATTCTGGATAAAAAAACCAAATATTCAAACCGTATCGGCTCGGAAACCGTGATTGATTATATTTACAGCCCGGATGAAAAATCGCATAAATTAAAAGCCTATAAATGGGATGAAGCCACGAATGACTGGCTGGAGATGGAAGCTAAAAAATTTGAGCTTTAAAACCTTTTTTAGAAAAAGTTTTCAATACTTTCAAAAAATATAACGAATCAAATAAAAATTTTATAGCGGGCAAAGCCCTACGGCCATAAAATTTTAATTTGATGATTTATAGCTTTAAAAACTTTTTTATAAAATATATGGAAAAAAAACAAAAAATTTTAATTTTTATTTTATTGATTTTATTCGGCCTAATTTTGTATTTAATTTTTACTTCAGAATCAGTTAAAGAAACGAATAACCCCGCGCCGCAAACAAAACAGGATAATTCCGCGATGCTGGAGTCTAATTATAAGGCCAAGGCCAAAGAATTTTTCACCGCTTATGAAAATTTAATTAAGGACAACAGTTTCACCGGGCAAAATATCGCTGAATTGAAGAATAATCTCCTTGATTTAAAAGTGCCGTTAAAATTTAAAGAGCTGCATATACAATTTGTTTTAGCTTTGACCAGAATGGAAAATTATTTAAACCAAGAGGATGAGCGGGAAAAAAGCGCCAGCCTGCAAGCGATTAATCAGTTAAAAGCCGATTATAGCTGGCTAAACAATGAGACTAGCCGCTAAATTTAAATTACATGAAATTAAATCGTCTTTTGCCGTTGCTTATACCACTGTTAGTTTATGTTTTGGATGAGATGTATTTTTTTTATCCCAAGTTAATTTATTTAGCCGCGGTATTTATAATTTTATTGATTTTTTTCGCGGCTTGGCAATTCTGCTTAGCGAGTCAAGTTGATAAAGAGTGGTGGAATTATTTAATTTTACCGGCTGTTATGTCCGGCGCCGTCTTGGCTTATTCGGTTTTTTTAAGCTCTAAAACGGTTATCCAGTTATTATTCGTTTTAAATCTGATATTTCTATATTTTTATTTGCGCCATATTTATTATTATCTTTTAAATCCGAGCGCTTATGAAATTTTTAGCATAGAAAATATCTCTTCTTATATTAGCTGGCTTAGTTTTTTCCTGCTTTCGGCCACGATTTACGGCTTGCAATCATTCTTAAATACGCCGATTTTTTATCTAGCTTTAGTTATGCTGGCCGCGACCGCTTTGATCGTTTATCAGATTGTCTGGGTAAATAAGATTGAATTAAAAAAAGGCTTGCCTTATATTTTAATCAGCTGCTTTATTCTAGTTGAATTATGCTGGTCAATTTCCTTTTTGCCCTTTAATTATAATATTTCCGGCCTTTGCCTGGCGATTTGTTTTTACGTGGTTATCGGTCTGATTAGAAATCAGCTGCTTGACAAATTGGACTTGGCTAAGGTAAAGATGTATTTAGCCTTGGGGCTGGTTAGCCTATTTCTAATATTATTTACAGCTAAATGGATTTAACGCTTCTAATTTATATATAAAATTAATAATATGAATTATATAAAAAATTTATTTAAAAGACATAAATTCGTTATTTTAGCAATAATAATTTTAATTTTAGGCTCGGCCGGGGGCATAATCGGCGGAATAGCCGCTAGGCCTTATTTCGCTGATACCTCCTATTTCGGCGATCTTGATTTTTCTCAAGGAAAATTCAAGGATCAAGGCATAGTAATCAGCAACGCCAAGAACGTCATTGTGCAGCAGGATGTAAAAATAGAAGAAACCATAAATTCGGTTAGCGTTAGCCTGGTCGGCATTTACAAAAAGCAGAAGCTTGCTAAATCAAGCAATATTTTTTCTCCGGATAATTTTTATAAAATAAGCGAAGCGGCCGGACAGGGCTTTATTATAACCTCGGACGGCTGGATCATAACTACTTTGGCTTTGGATAAAATTTATGGGGATTACGCGGTTATTACCAAAGACAAAAAAATATATCAAATTGACAAAGCGGTTAGCGATAGCCAGACCGGTTTTAATTTTATTCATGTCGCGGCCAGGGATTTGCCGGTAAGAAAATTCTCGGAAAGCCGGGACATTAAAATAGGCAATTCAGCTGTTGGCGTAAACTGGCTGGGATCAAGCTGGATTTCTTCAGTGCTCGGGTTTAAGGAAAAAGGCGGGCTGGTGGAATCAAGTGATAATTTTTCCACCAAATTGATTTTAAATAATGAGGTACCGCAGGAGTTCAGGGGGGCGATAATTTTTAATTTGGCCGGCGATGCTTTGGGATTGATTGACGCTAAAGGCGAAATTGAACCAATGTCGCATTTGGCAGCCGTGGTTAATAGTTTATTTAAAAATAAAGTTATAACCAGACCAAGCCTGGGGATTAATTATATTAATTTAGCCTCGCTGGTTGCCACGGACGAGCAAAACAATTCTTGGCAAAAAGGCGCTGTCATTTATAAGGATCTAAAGAGCGCCGCGGTTAAAAAGGGCGGCTCGGCGGATAAGGCCGGCCTTCTGGAAGGCGATATTATAATTTCAATAGATAATATTAATCTTGATAAAGATAATAATTTGGCTGATATTGTCCAGGGCTATGCGGCCGGAGATAAAATTAATTTGGCAATTGCGCGCGATGGCGTTGAAAAAGCAATTGAAGTTGTTTTAGGGGAGCAGAAATAACAAAAAAGCAAAAATTAAAGCCTGTTTGGCGCAAGCTAGGCGGGTTTTTGTTTTATGCGGTTTATGTTATAATAGTAGATGACAGACGCGACATTTTTGCTTGCACAAAATTTATTAAATTTTCTACTGCGGAACTCGTCCGCCTGCTGGCGGACTCAAGCAGTCCTCGCACGAAAATTTAACAAATTTTGTGCAAGCAATTAATGATAATCTAGAATTATTATGAGAATAAAATCCATCAGAAACATAAAAAATTTGGCCGGTAAAATTATCCTATTACGGGCTGATTTAAATGTGCCGATTAAAAGTGGCCGAATTAAGGATGATTTTAAAATTGTAGCGGCCTTACCGACAATTCGTTATTTATTAAGGCATAATTGCCGCGTTATTGTCGCTACCCACTTGGGCAAGGGGGATAAAGCGGACTCGGTTAAGCCTCTGGCCGATAGATTGGGCCGTTTGTTGGGCAAAAAAACCAGGCTGGTAAAAAATTATTTAGGCGAAGCGGCTATCGCTGAAATTAAAAAAATAAGAGAAAAAGAGGTGATTGTTTTGGAAAATTTGCGCTGGCAGAAGGGCGAGGGGAAAAATGATAAAAAATTCGCTCGCTCACTCGCGGCCTTAGCCGATATTTATGTTAACGATGCTTTTGCCGTAAGCCATCGCAATCATGCTTCGCTGGCGGTTATTAAAAAATATCTGCCGGCTTACGCCGGCTTGCTTTTAGAAAAAGAAGTTTTAAATTTACATAAAATTTTAGCGCCGAAGCCACCCCTAATCTCCATAATCGGCGGCGCTAAAATTCAGACTAAAATCGCTTTAATAAAAAAATTAGCAAAAAAGTCTTATCGGGTTTTAATCGGCGGCGCTCTGGCCAATAATTTTATCGCCGCCCATGGCTTTAAAATCGGCAAGTCGCTAGCCGATAAAGCCAGCATAAAAATCGCGGCTGAACTGGCCCGTAAATACAAAAATATAATTTTACCGGTTGATGTTCTTGTGGCTAAAAAAATAAACAGCGCCAGCTATAAAGTTAAGCCGGTTAATCAGGTAGAGAAAGACGATATTATCCTTGATATCGGGCCGCGTACAGTTAAGCTTTTTATAAGTTTTATTAAAAAAGCCAATACTATAACCTGGAATGGGCCAATGGGTTATTTTGAAAATAAGCATTTTAAGCATGGCACGCTGGCTATCGCGCGCTTTGTCGCCACTCGGTCTACCGGCCAGGCTTTTGGCGCGGTTGGCGGCGGTGAAACCATTGAAGCCCTAAAAATGACCAAGATGGAAAATTATATTGATTGGGTTTCAACCGGCGGTGGCGCCATGCTGGCATTTTTGGGCGGAGAAAAAATGCCGGGGTTAAAAGGCATAGTGAAATAATATTTTTAATTAATTAAAGTCAAAAAATTATGAGAAAAAAATTTTTATTTCTTTCTTTGATTATTTTAGCAGTATTTTTTGCCTCTTTTGTTTATGCGGAGGAAAGCGGAACAGCATCAATATCCGCAGAAGATGTAAAGTGTATTTTTGAAAATTCTGATGCGGAGCAAAAGTGTTATACTGCCGATGGACTTTTTTCATGTTCAGGGACGGGTGGATGCAAGGTTAATGTTTCTGGGATAAAAGGAGATAGGCTAACTTGGAAAAGTTCATGCGGCGGCTATGCCTACACAACGATGGATGGGCTTGGCGATTATGACGGTCATGGCGATTATGCTTGGTTTGATTGCGCCGGCTCTGTTTCCCAGCAAATAAAATGCGTATTTGATGGATCAAAAATAGAACAAAAATGTTATACCAGCGAGGGGCAATTTTTATGTTCAGGATTAGACTCATGCACTGCCGAAGTTTCAGGACTAAATCTTAGTAGTCAAGGATGGAAAAGTTCTTGCGGGGGCGGTTATTTAACATCTGGCGGGCTGAATAATGAGTCTGAAACTATAGTTTTTGATTGCGTTAAGCCTGTTATTGAACAAGTTAAATGCGTGTTCAAAGGATCTCAAACCGAACAAAGATGTTATACCGCGGAAGATAATAATCTTGGTTGCTCCGATGATGAAGCCTGTGTTGTTGATGTAAAAGAGGGGGTTAAGGGCGATAATATTACCTGGAAAAGTTCTTGCGGAGGTTATGTGTCTACGATAATAAATGGTCAGAATAAGTATGTGGAGTTTGATTGCACTACGCCTGTATCCGAAAAAGTGAAATGCGTCTTTGAAGGATCTCAAACGGAACAAAGATGTTATACCGCGGAAGACAATAATGTCGGTTGTTCCGGCAAAGGAACTTGTGTCGTTGATGTAGCTGGAATAAAAGGAGATAAACTAACCTGGAAAAGTTCTTGCGGCGGCTATGTATATACAACAATGGATGGGCTTGGCGATTATGACGGGCATGGCGAGTATGCCGAATTCAATTGTTCAGCGCCTTCAACATCCAATGAGTTGAATTCTATTAAATCAATATCTATAAATGCCGACGATATTGTTAATTTTAGTTTTTCGGAAATTGTTGGCGCTTGTCTGCAAATTAAAGATAGTCAAGGCAATTATTTCTCTCTTAATTCATCCTCCTATGCTTATTCTTGCGCTAATTCCGAACTTATTAGCGGATATGAATTAGAAATGAATATACCCAATAGTTCTTTTAATAAATCTATTGAAATCGGCAAATCTTATCAAATATGCAATTATAGCACAGACGGAAATAACGCATGCAGCCAATCGGTGAGAGTTGTAAATGGAGGTATTAAAGAAAAGGTGAAATGCGTCTTTGAAGGATCTCAAACCGAACAAAGATGTTATACCGCGGAAGACAACAATGTCGGTTGCTCCGGCAAAGGAACTTGTGTCGTTGATGTAGCTGGGATAAAAGGAGATAGGCTAACTTGGAAAAGTTCATGCGGCGGCTATGTATATACAACAATGGATGGGCTTGGCGATTATGACGGGCATGGCGAGTATGTGGAATTTAATTGTAGTCCGGAAATCGTGGACATTAACAATGATGCTAAAGATATTTATAACAATAAATACGAAAATATTCTTTTTGAGCTCAAACAGCTTCGTGATACCGTTAAAGAACAGCAAAATGAAATAAAATATCTAAAATCATTAACCGGCGATTTAAAAAAAGTTTCAGAAAAAATAAAAAGTGCCATCAACGATTTTATTACCTACGGCGTTGACGCTAATACAGTGAAGCTGGGCGCCGGCGAGAGGGCAGCAGTCATTAGCTCTTATAAAGAGGCTTTTGCCAAGTTGCCAGAGACTGAAAGTGAATTAGCTGATGTCATTAAAATTGCCAATGGCAGATTTCCTTCCGTAGCCAGCGATAAAGTGGAAAAAGCGGCCAAAGAACAATTTGTTAAGATTTATAAAAGAATTCCTGATTTAAAAGACGCTGAAGATAATGCCGCCATTAAAGTTATGGCTTATGGGCTAAAACAGAAAGCGGGAAATCGCAATTTAAATAGTGAAAAATCTGGCATTAAGACCTTTAAAGCTATTTATGGCTATACGCCAAAAAGTACCAAAGATTGGAATATCATGCAAGCTATTACTTATTCAGGCGCGGCTCGGGAAAAAGATACTGACGGCGATTTATTGTCTGATAAAATGGAGGCTCAATATGGAACTGATAAGAACAAGATTGATACTGACGGCGACGGTTTTAAGGACGGCGTAGAAGTAAATAGCGGCTTTAACCCCAAGGGGAAAGAAAAATTATAATTTTTAATAATTAAAATTAAATTCTATGATTCCAAACAAAATTGTAACAATTTTTATCGGCGTTTTTTTAACGCTCGCTACAATTTATCTGGGCATTTTAAGCTGGAACGCGGTTAAGGCTTATGATTATATCGGCATCAGCCCAAAAGAAAGCCATTC
>JAQVNC010000021.1 GCA_028703305.1 Patescibacteria group bacterium | reverse complement strand
GCCAAATCATTAATTTAAACTCGGCTAATTTTCTTTTTATTTCAAACGAAAGCAACTCAACTTTTGATTGCAGCTTAGATGATAATGGCTGGGAAATTTGCGTTACGCCGCGCGATTTAATTGATTTGTCCGATAGCAGCCATATTTTTAAAGTAAGGGCGCGCGACGCTTCAAATAATATTGATCAGACTCCGGCCGAGCACAGCTGGACTATTGATACGGTCGCGCCGCAAATAATCGTAGTTAGCGGACCGCCGGATATTTCTAGTTCAACTATTGCCAATTTTCAATTTAATTCCAGTGAAGATGACATCGGCTATCAATGCCAGTTGGACGCCAATCCCTGGCAAACCTGCTCGGCTTCAACTTCAGTCGCTGATCTTATAGAAGGCAGCCATAGCTTAGAAGTAAAAAGCGCTGATCAGGCCGGCAACACGGGTTCGTCAACTTTAATAACTTGGCTGGTTGATTTAACCGCGCCAGTTTCAGCCATGGCCAGCCTGGAGGCGGCTTATGAAACCGCTGGCTTTACCGTTAGCTGGAGCGGAGAAGACGCGGACGCGGTTGGCGCGACCACTACGGCCAGCGGCTTAGCTGATTTTGACGCGCAGTATAAAATCGGGGCGGGTGATTGGCAGGACTGGATTAATGCCACTACTTCTACCAGTACAATTTTTAATTTGGCGGTAGCGAGCGGGCAAACAGTTTATTTTCATGCCCGCGCTCGCGACTTAGCCGGTAATTTAGGCGATTGGAGCGAATCGGCGCAAACCGCAATCAATGATAATTCGGCCAATCATTTGGTTATTAGCGAAGTTCAAACAGGCGGAACCACCGCTAATGATTTCATTGAATTATATAACCCGACGGACGCGGATATAAATTTAAGCGATTATTCAATCCAATATCGCGGAGGAGGAGCGCATACTTTTGAGAAAAAGGATTTTCTCTCCGATTCTGTCATTAAAGCTAAAAAATATTTTCTAATCGCTTCAAGCGAGTATGCCGGTTCAACCAGCGCCGACTTTAGTGTTAGTTTTAGTTTAACGGCAAGCGGCGGCACGATTTTTATAGCCAATACCAATGACAAATTGGACGATAATTCGGCTATCAGTTCGGTTGTAATTGATCGCTTAGCTTATGGCTCGGGCGACCATCTATTTCCCGAAGGAACGGCTTGGCCGACCGCTCCTCTCGCCGGCCAAAGTTTGGAGCGAAAGGCTACTGCCACTTCAACGGCCGAGACTATGGCCGCGGGCGGGGCGCACGCCGCTTCGGGTAATGGCTATGACAGCAACAATAACAATAATGATTTTATTTTAAAAAACATTCCGGCTCCTCAATCAACCGTTAATTCATCTGAACCCAGATCAGAGATTTCTCTAGGGTTAAATCATCTCTGGCATTTTGACGAATGCGAAGGCGCGAGTTTAAATGACGTCGTAGGTTCGGATAATTTGCCGCAAAACGCTATCCGCGTGGTGGGAAAATGGCAGTGTGCCGTCAATCAATCATGGCAAGCACAACATAATATAGAAAAAACTTTTAGCGTGCCGCTTTCAGCCGGTGAGTTGACCTACTCATTCTATTGGCGCAACAGTTCTTGGCCAAACGAAGGCAGAAATTATATTTATTTTAAAACCGCTGCCGACCAAATCGCGGCCGGTATCAGACCTTCCATCTATACTAGAGATTTATATTTTAACGGTTTGGCTACCAGCTCTATTCCGGCCATGCCGAATGATAATAATTGGCATATGATTACGGCCGCTTATGGACAAAATGGCTTGGCGCTATATATTGACGGGGCGCAAAAAGCTTTTTTCGCCGGCGATTATACTATAGTTAATCCAATTACCGGGCTAGAAATGAAAGGCGAAAATTGGCCAGTGGATATGGATGAAATAGCTATTTGGTCCAGGGCTTTAGGCTCGGATGAAATAGCGGATATTTATAATTCTAACGCGCCGCTTGAACCTTATGCTCCGCCGACTCAGCCAAACGCGGCTGAAAGAGTTCATTGGTGGCATTTTGATGAAGGCACCGGAGCTACTGCCGACGATAGCGTCGGCGATATGAGTTTAAGCCCGATTATAGTTTGGACCGGCGGAAAAATTAATGGCGGCATTGAGCATACTTGGGCCGATGGCTATGAAATAAATAAAAATTTAATGCCGGAAATTAATAGTAAAGATTTATCTATTGATTTTTGGTGGCAGAATAGCGCTTATCCTAATGAAGGCCGGGTTAGTCTGGAATTACAAAATAGCACGGGCGCTAAAATTTTCGGCCTTAGGCCGAGCATCTATAGTGGGAATTATTATTTTGACGGTGGTCAAATATTAAGCGGCGATATATTTCCTCATGATAACGCTTGGCACCATCTAGCCTTGGTTTATGATTCGTATAATTTCTATTTATATCTTTATGTTGATGGTGTGGAAAAAATAAAAGTGCCGAAAGTTTGGTATAGGCGGCCGATTACTAAATTAGTAATTCGCGGCGAAAATTGGAGCTATAAATTGGATGAATTGGCCATCTGGCAAGGTGCTTTAACCGCCGGGCAAGTGCAAAATATTTATCAAGGAAATTAGCTATCTTGTTTGACAAAAAGCCAATAATACATTAGATTGATATATAAAACAAAAAAGTAGTAAAATTATAAAACCAAAACAAAGGAGGAGGGGAAAAAAATGAGTAATTTACAGAAAGAGCACACGCCAGAAGAATTGATGGAGCTGTATATTCATCCAGGGAACATTCCCAGGCTTTCTATCATTATTGACCTGGGAAATTTTCTGCTGGACTGCGGCGGCCGGGACAAAGAGTCTGAAAATTTTTTGTGTTCGGTCTTAACCGACAAAGACGGCCTGCTTGCTCTGGCGTTAGACGAGGCGTCAGACCAGGCAGAAAGGCAGAGGCTTTTCAAAGAGTTCATGGAAAGCTGCTATGCTTTTTTAAGCGCTTGCCGGGAAAGCCTGGACGAGGATACCATTCAAATCCTCAATCGGTTCCAGAGTAATCCGCCTTATCCCGGGTTTATGCAGGCGGTCAAGGATAAGATCCGTTTTTCCAAAATGGAAAAAAGTCTGGCCTTGACTCGCCGGCAGTGGAAAGCCGCAAAAGCCATTCTCCATTCTAGAGAAGAGGGGTATCCCTCAATCTGACAGCAAACCCCGGCTCTTAAAAAAAGAGAGCCGGGGCTTTTTTATATTTGAGATTATTTTTCCAGAAATGACAGGTAGATTTTTTTTGTTGCCGCGACCATTTTTTCTAAATCGAAATTTTGGTCAACGCTTTGCTTGGCATTTTTGCTCAACTCAATCTGTAATTTTTTATCATTGATTAATTTTTGTAAAGTGTCAGCTAAATTCTTGATATTGGCGGGCTGAACTAGCAAGCCGGTTTTTTTGTCCGTGATTATTTCCGTAATGCCGCCGACATCGGTGCTAACTATCGGCAGTCCGGCGCTCATGGCTTCTAAAATAGAGTAAGGCAAGCCTTCTTTAACCGAGGGACAGACATAAATATCAAAGGCCGGCAGTAATTTAGATGCTTCGTCAATGTGCCCGGCTAAAATAAAATTATTTTTTAAATTATATTTTTCTATTAAGCCTTCTAAATTTTTTCTTTCCGAGCCTTGGCCGATGACAAGAAATGTGATCGGCAGATGATTGGAAACTAAAATATCGGCGGTTTTAATTAAATATTCAAAGCCTTTGGTTTTGTATAAATTGCCGATTGAGCCGACAAGTAAATTACTTGTCATCGCGGGCTTGATTAGCAATTTAGAAACTTGTTCGTGGCGCTGAACACTGGATTCCGGCTCGGAGGCCGGAATGACAGAGTATATTTTTTGTCGCGCTTCTTCTTTTGCATAAAATTTAATCGGCGCCAAACCGTTGTGAATAGTAACTAATTTATCCTCTGCCTCGATTTTATATTTTAGCGCAACCCGCTTATCATATTCGGAAACGCAAATTATTTTATTTTTTAAGCCGGCGGTTAATTTTTCCGCGCCTAAATAAAAATATTTTAACCAGGCGGCCAAAGGCTCATTAAAAACCCAGCCGTGGACAGTGTAGACGGTTTTTGTTTTAACGAACAAAGAGGCGATAGATCCGAGAATGGAAATTTTTGAACTGTTAAGATGGACTATGTCCGGCTGGTAATTTTTTATCAATTTTATAATTCCCGCCAAGGCTAAAATATCGTTAAACGGCGAAATGTTTCTTTTTAAGTGGGGGATAGTAAAAAATTCAATGTTATTTTCTTGCAAAATTTTGGCTAATGTTCCATTACTTCTTTGCTCGCCAATAGCCACGGCTACCTTAAAATCAACCTTTAAATTATTGGCCAAATCAAAGACATAGCGCTGGGCGCCGCCGAATTCGGATTGGGTTATAAAATAAAGGATTTTTGGCATAAAATAGTGTTGACTTTTAGTCTGGATTATTTAATAATAACTTATAGTTAAGGATAAATCAACCTTAGCGTTTTTAAGTTTATTTAATATAAAATGTCACTTCTCGAGTAGCCCCTGTTTTGGGCGGCAAAGTAATCTCCGGTTAAAATATAAGCGCGTGAGATTGCTTCGCTCCCTCCGGTCGCTCGCAATGACAAAAATGATATGAAAATTTTATATTTCGGCGGAGGTTTTGTGGGCGCCTGTTCGGCCGCGGTTAGCGCGGACAGCGGCCACGAAGTTTTGGTCTATGATATTAATAAGGATCTGGTTAGCAGCTTGTCGTCCAGGGATAAAGACAAAATAGAATCATGCTTATTTGAAAAAGGCCTGGGCGATTTAATTATAAGAAATCAGGCTAGAATTAAATTTACTTTTGATTTAGCCGACGCGGAAAAATATATTAACGAGACAGAAGCGATATTTATGTGTTTGCCTACGCCGGAACGCGACGGTACCGGCGAAACCAATTTGGAAATTTATGAAGCGGCCGCTAAAAATTTGGCTGAAATTTTAATTAAAAGAAACAACAGCGCGCAAAACAGTTATGTTTTGATAGTAAATAAAAGTACCGTACCGATTGATATGGTAAATCGCACCAAAGAGATTATGCTGGCTGCCGGCGTAAAAAATTTCGGCGTTGGCTCCAATCCTGAATTTTTAGTTGAAGGCAAGGCGATAGAAGGGTCGGTCAGGCCGCCGCGCGTCGTTGTTGGCGCTGACAGTGAAAAAGATTTCATGATTTTCAGGAATATTTATTCGCGCTTCGTTGAGTCGGCGAATATTGCCTATTTGGAAGTAAGTCCGGCCGAAGCCGAGGCTTCAAAACTCCTGGCTAATTATATTTTATTCAGCCGCTTAGCTAATTGTTTTGACGTAGTCGGCCGGGTTTGCGAAAAATTTCCCGGGCTGCAATTTGAAAATATCAGAAAAGTTTTAATAACCGACACCCGAATCGGCGACTGGGGTTTTTATGATAGCCTGTTCGCCGGCGGCAGCTGCTTTATAAAAGACGCCCGGTCCTTATCGCATCAGCTTAAAGCCAAGGGTACCAAGGCCGATTTGGTGGATAATGTTTTATCGGCCAATCAAAGGCAACTTGATAATTTTTTAAGCCGCGCTAAAGAGGAATTGAATTTTACATGGTCCGGAAAAATCGTTGGCCTTTTGGGTTTGGCTTTTAAGCAAGACACTAATGACATTAGGAACGCCGCCTCGCTGGGCACTACTGAATTTTTATTAACTCAAGGCGTTAAGCAGATCAAGGCTTATGATCCGGTGACAGGAAGCAATTATTTAAAATATTTTGCCGAGCATAAAGCAGCCGATAAAATCAATTTGGTGGCGGCTGAAGCCGAGGCGATTTCTAATGTTGATATTTTAATAATCGCCACTGATTGGCCGCAATTCAGAGGGTTATCTGATTTGATAATGAAAAATTTGCCTAAAGGAGCGGTTATTATGGACGGCCGGAGGATGCTGGCTACTAGATATGGGGAATTGGCCAAAGCCGGCTATGATATAATTGCCGTGGGATCGCCGCTTATTAAAGCGGCCTAATTTTAAAATATTATGTCTAAAATATTATTAACGGGCGGGGCGGGGTATATCGGATCGCATCTGGCGGTTGAGCTTTTGGAAAAAAATTATGAAGTGGTGATTATTGATAATTTATCAAATTCCACCACGGAAACAATCAATAGAATTGAAAAATTATCCGGCCGGCGTTCGGAATTTTATAAATTTGATTTGTGCGATTCAGATGAATTAAAAAAGTTTTTTGCCAAGCAGAACGATATTAACGGCGTAATTCATCTGGCCGCTTTTAAGGCGGTCGGCGAGTCGGTTAAAAAACCGCTGGATTATTACAGGAATAATTTGTTATCATTGGAAAATTTGCTTACTTATGTTTTGGAGAAAAAAATAAATAATTTTATTTTTTCATCTTCGGCCGCGGTTTATGGAGAGCCGGAAGAATTGCCTTTAAAAGAAACCAGTCCGATAAAACAGCCAACCAGCCCTTATGGCAATACCAAAAAGATAGGGGAAGAGATATTAAAGGATGTCGCGGCCGTTAATCCCGGCTTTAACTGCGTCGTTTTAAGGTATTTTAACGCCGCCGGCGCCCATGATTCCGGCTTAATCGGCGAGCTGCCCAAAGGCGTCCCGGAAAATTTAGTCCCTTTTATAACTCAAACCGGCGCCGGCGCCAGAGAGGAATTAAAAGTTTTTGGCGATGATTATAATACGCCGGACGGCACCTGCGTTCGCGATTATATCCATGTGGTTGATTTGGCCAAAGCGCATATAAAAGCGCTGGAAAGATCGGCTGATGGAAAAAATAAAAATAATTTTGAAGTATTTAATATCGGCACCGGCCAAGGCGCTTCGGTTACGCAAGCGATTAAAGCTTTTGAAAAGGCGAGTGGGAAAAAATTGAAATATAAAATTGTCGGGAGGCGGCCGGGCGATCCGGCCACGGTTTTTACCGCGACGGATCTGGCGAAAAAGGAGCTAGGCTGGCAAGCTGAGAAAAACCTTGATGAGATATTGGCCAGCGCCTGGAAATGGGAAAAAAATTTAAGAGGAATAAAATAAAAAGCTTTAAAAATTTTTTCAAAATATGATAATTGATAACAATACGCTAAAAGAAGCACAAATCGGTTTTATCGGCCAAGGCTGGATCGGAAAAAATTACGCGGATGATTTTGAAGCGCGCGGCTATAAAACGGTTCGCTACGGTTTAGAGCCGGAATATGCCGGCAATAAAGAAAAAATTAAAGGCTGCGACATGGTTTTTATCGCCGTGCCGACGCCGACTACGCCGCAAGGCTTTAATTGCGATATTTTGCGAGGAGTTATAAAGTTGGTCGGCCAAGGCAAAATCGCGGTTATTAAGTCAACGATCTTGCCCGGGACGACCGAAGCAATCCAAAAAGAAAATCCTGAAATTTACGTTTTGCATTCGCCGGAATTTTTGTCGCGCGCCACAGCCGTTAAAGACACGACTAACCCGGACAGAAATATTATCGGCGCGCCTTTGGATAACGAAGAATATCGGAGCAAAGCCGAGCAAGTTATGTCGGTCCTGCCCGAAGCGCCGTTTAAGCTTATTTGCTCGGCTAAAGAGGCCGAGCTGATTAAATATGCCAGAAATTGCCAGGGTTATTTCAGGGTAATTTTCGCCAATTTGGCTTATAATTTAAGTAAAGCCATTGGCGCTGATTGGCAAAAAATTGAAGACGCTATGGCGGCGGATCCGGTTAACGGCGGTTATTATTTTAAGCCGGTGCATAGTAGCGGCCGCGGCGCCGGCGGGCCTTGCTACCTAAAAGATTTCGCGGCTTTTGCCAAATTTTACAAAGAGAAAGCCGGAGACGATACCGGCCAAAAGATCATTGAATTGATTCAAAAGAAAAATCTTGAATTATTAACAGAGAGTAAAAAAGACCTGGATATATTAAAAAGTATTTTCGGAGACGATATTATTAAAGAATAAAGCATTATATGCCTAAAATATTGATTACCGGCGCCGCCGGGTTTATCGGTTCGCATCTGGCGGAAAGGCTGGCCGAACTTGGCCATGAAGTTATCGGCGTTGATTCGTTGGCGGATTATTATTCCATTGATTTGAAAAAAAATAATGTTAAAGATATTACCGAAAAGGGGGTTAAATTTTATCAAATTGATTTGCTTGACGATAAAATAAAGGAAATCTGCCAAGGGGTTGAAGTAGTATATCATCTGGCGGCGCAGCCCGGGATTTCCGACCAGGTGCCTTTGGAAACTTATGTGAGAAATAATATTTTGGCGACTGATAAATTAATCAAGGCGATGGAAAATTCGGCTTCGCTAAAACTTTTAGTTTATGTTTCAACTTCATCAGTCTACGGTAAAATCGCCACTACGGCGGAAGAAGGAGCTACCGATCCGCAATCCCATTACGCGGCCACAAAATTAGCGGCCGAACAATCGGCTTTATCATATTATAAATCAGCCGGCCTGCCGGTTTGCGCCGTTCGTTTATATTCGGTCTACGGGCCGAGAGAGCGTCCGGAAAAATTAATAATCAGGCTGGTTAAAAGCGTTGTAACCGGCCAAGAAGTTCCGATTTATCAAGGCAGTCTAGACCATTCCCGATCGTTCACTTATATCAGCGATATTATTGACGGTTTGGTTTCTTGTTTAGATAACATTGATTTGTGCGCCGGCCAGATTTTTAATTTGGGCTCTGACCAGGAATTTAAAATTAAAGAAGTTGTTGAAATAATTGAAGAAATAAGCGGAAGCGTTGCCAATAAAATTACCTTGCCGGCTCGCGGCGGCGATCAATTCCAAACCAAGGCCAATATTGAAAAAATTAAAAAAGTTTTGGCTTACTCTCCGAAAATAAGCTTAAGGCAAGGCCTGGAAAAAACCATAAATTGGTATAAAAAAAATATATGAAAACAATTCTCATAACCGGCGGCGCCGGCTTTATCGGCTCATATTTGTGTGAAAAATATTTTAAAGAGGGCAATAAAATAATCTGTTTGGATAATCTGCAAACTACCGGCTCAACAAAAAATATTGAGGAAATGTTGCGCGACAAAAATTTTAAATTCATTAAGCATGATATTATTGAGCCGATTAAATTTAAAGAAAAAATTGATTGGATTTTTAATTTAGCCTGTTCCGGCTCGCCTACCAGCTACCAGTACGACCCGATCCATACCACTAAAACCAATACTATCGGAGCTATAAACATGCTGGAGTTGGCGCGCCGACACGGGGCTCGCATAATGCAATTTTCCACTTCGGAAGTCTACGGCGATCCTTTAACGCCGACGCAAAGCGAAACTTATAACGGCAACGTCAATCCTTTAGGCCCACGTGCCTGCTATGACGAAGGCAAGCGTTGCGCTGAAACTCTGTTTATGGATTATTACCGCGAATACGGCGTGGATATAAAAATAATCAGGATTTTTAATACTTACGGGCCGAAAATGGATATTAACGATGGCCGGGCCATGACTAATTTTATCGTGAACGCTTTGGCCGGCAAAGATATGGTGATTTACGGCGACGGCTCTTATACTCGGAGTTTTCAATATATTGATGACCTGATTAACGGCATAGATTTAATGATGAACCAAGAAAATTTTACCGGTCCGGTAAATTTGGGCAATCCGGAGGAAATATCAATTTTTGATTTGGCAAAAAAAATAATAGAAAAAACTAAATCCAAGTCAAAAATAACCATGCAGGAAAAACCGACTGATGATCCGAA
>JAQVNC010000037.1 GCA_028703305.1 Patescibacteria group bacterium | reverse complement strand
TACATACCAGCATAAATGCTTGCGCATTTCAATTATCCCCTGCCTGCCTTTTAATTTTTCGGCCAATCTAGCGTGTTTCATGGCAGTTCTAAAAATTAACCCCTTGGTCGCGGGTTGCGGGTCGCGGGTTGCAAGTTGCGAGAATATCCACGGCTTGCCCAATGATCCCTGGCCGATACCAACGCCGTCGGCGCCGGTTGCAACTAACAACTCGCCGGCTGTTTTTTTATCTACGACTCCCCCATTGGCTAAAATCACGCCTTCAAAATATTTTCTGGCTTGCCTGATAATCCGCCAATTTACCTTTCCGCTATTACCCTGCTTCAACGACCGGCCATGTATCATCACCGCTTTAATATCCAAACCGGCCAAACTTTTTAAAAAATCCAAAGCCGTGGCTTTATCACCTTCCGACCTGATTTTTATGGAGACCGGCAAATTAGTATTATTTATTACGGCTTCAATGGCTTGGCGCGCTAATTTAAAATCTTTCATAAGAACCGCGCCGGCGCCCTGGCGAGCAACTTTTTTTACCGGACAGCCGAAGTTTATGTCTATACCGTCGGGTTTTATTCTTTTTGTAATAAATTTAGCCGCTTGAGCGAAATGCTCGGGCTTACTACCGAAAAGCTGGACAACATAAGGCCTTTCTTTTTGATCAAATTTCATTAACTCTAAAGTTTTTTTGGAATTATAAACAATGGCCGTAGCGCTTATCATTTCGCTATAAACTACATCCGCGCCAAAACTTTTGCAGATTTGCCGAAAAGCCGAATCGGCCACTCCGGCCATAGGCGCCAAAGCGTAAATCGGCTTATTTTTCTTTTTCAATTTTAACCAAAAATTTTTCATAAAAAATGCGCGCCGCCTCAAGCGAGAAGCGCGCGCGAATTATAGCTATTCACCTCTTTTAAAATGTGCGCTCCACATATCCTTGAACGCTTGAATAAACGGGACGGCGCAGACGATGGCCATTAAAAACGCGGCTATGCATGCCTCTAATTCCGTTCCGCCAAAATGTCTCCCGATCATTTCCATGGCATCCTCCTTTTCTTATTTTTTGCTTATTCTTTGCCCGCCTTTAGTATCTTCTACCATATAGCCTAATTTTTCAATTTCATCGCGCAAACGGTCGGATTCCCTATAATCCTTCTCGTCTCGCGCTATTTGCCTTTTGTTTTTTAACAATTCCATGTTTTTTGATAATTTTTTTTGTGTAGCTTCTTTTATTAATTCGACTAAACCAAAACCCAGCACTTTATCAAAATCTAAAACCGTAGAAATAACACCTTGGTCAGAATAATTTGATTCATTAAGAAAATCATTTAATACTGCTAACGCCTTGGGAGTATTTAAATCATCATTCAAAGCTTCTAAAAATTTCTTTTTATATTTAATATTTATTTTTTCGGCGACCAGATTATCATAATTTTTATACCAAGTAAAAAATTTTATTCTGCCAATTAACTTCTTTAAGCCATTGTGGGCGTTTTTTATTACTTTTTCACTATATTCCATCGGTTTGCGATAGTGAGTTTGCAAAACAGCAAAGCGATAGACTAATGGGCCAATCCCCTTTTTTATCAAAGCGTTTTCCAGAGTTAAAAAATTTTCCTCTGATTTGGCCATTTTTTTCCCGCCGGCAATGTTTAAAAACGCGCCGTGCAGCCAAAAATTAAAAAACTTCTTGCCCGTGGCCGCTTCGCTTTGGGCGATTTCATTGGTATGGTGCACATTAATATGATCAATCCCGCCGCAATGGATATCTAATTGATTTTTTAATAACGCCAGGCTCATGGCCGAACACTCAATATGCCAGCCGGGGAAACCCACTCCCCACGGGCTCGGCCACTCCATCTGCCTTTTTATGCCTTTGGGGCTGAATTTCCACAGCGCGAAATCAGTAGGATTTTTTTTCTCCGGATTTTTTTCAACCCGCGCGCCTTCTTTTAATTGATTAAGCGGCAGATGGCTCAGCTTATTATAATCCTTAAATTTTGAAGTGTCATAATAAATTCCATCCGAAGTTTTATAAGTAAAACCTTTGGCTTCCAAAATTTTTATCAGCTCAATCTGCTCTTTAATATAATCCGTGGCCTTGCACCAAACATCCGGCTCTAAAATATTTAATTTTTTTATATCATCTCGAAAAGCCTGAGTATAAAATTCGGCGATTTGCCAGGCGGTTTTGCCTTCACGCTTAGCGCCGACTTCAAGTTTATCCTCGCCCATATCCATGTCGCCGGTCAGATGCCCCACATCCGTAATATTCATGACATGCTTCACCTTATAGCCGTTATAGATTAAAACCCGCTTTAAAATATCTTCAAAAACATAACTTCGCAAATTTCCGATATGAGCGTAATTATAAACCGTGGGTCCGCAGGTATATAAACCAACCTCGCCTTTTTTTATAGGCTTAAATTCCTCTTCTTTGCGGGTTAGGGTGTTGTTGAAAAATAGCTTATTCATATATCTCTTGTTTCTGTCATTGCGAGCGCAACATAGTGGGCGAAGCA
>JAQVNC010000020.1 GCA_028703305.1 Patescibacteria group bacterium | reverse complement strand
GCCAGCCTTAACCTATCCGCGTTCGGATGCGGCTTAACTTCTAAAATTTTTCCCACTATTACATTCTTAAATTTTTCCGCCTGATATTCAACTTTTTCAACTTCAACCGTATGCATAGTCAATTTCTTGCCTAACTCTTCGGGCGTTATGCTTTTGGGAATATCCACGAAATCTTTTAGCCAATTTAAACTTAAATACATATAATATTGTCATTGCGAGCGTAAGCGAAGCAATCTCACGAACATAAATCCTCACTTAAATCCCGCCATTTTTGATTAAACTCTTTTATTAATTCAAGCTTCTTTTTTCTAGAGCCACTTTTAATTTGTTTTTCCCTGCTTATAGCATCATTAATATCATTAAACATTTCATAATAAACTAATTTGTTTGCCTTATATTTAGCTGTAAAACTTATTTTATTATCTTTGCTCTTATGCTGATAATTTCTATTTAATAGATTATTAGTTACTCCGGTATATAAAACTTAATTCCATCTATTAGTATTTATGTAAACATAATAATATCTTTCCTCCTTCATATTATTACTCTCCGTCCGTGGGATTGCTTCGCCCCGAATCCTCGGGGCTCGCAATGACAAAATAGGCTAACTAAAATTGTTTTAAAAATTTTAAATCGCCGCTATGAAATAACCTAATATCATTAATGCCATATTTTAACATGGCCAAGCGGTCCAGGCCGTAGCCGAAAGCAAAACCTTGGTATTTTTTCGGGTCAACGCCGCCGGCTTTAAGGACGCTCGGGTGCACCATGCCGCAACCAACGATTTCCAACCAGCCCGTGCCTTTGCATAAACGGCAGCCTTTGCCGCCGCAAAGAAAACAGGAATACTCGCCGTTAGAACCCGGTTCAACGAACGGATAAAATTTCGGCCGCATTCTAAAGACCGTTTCGGGCCCGAATAATTTTTTGCCCAAAACTTCCAAAATCGCTTTAAGGTGGCTGAAATTAATATTTTCATCAACCATTAAGCCTTCAACTTGATAAAAAGTATGTTCATGTCTGACGTCGGTAGCTTCCGAACGGAAACAGCGCCCGGGCACGATGCATTTTATGGGCGCGCCGTATTTTTGCATGGCCCTGATTTGCATGGGCGAAGTCTGGGTCCTCATTAAAAGTTCATGCTTGCCCTCCGAAGCTTTAGCGGAGGAGGGGTTAATATAAAAAGTATCCTGCATGTCGCGCGCCGGATGATATGGCGGAATATTCAAAGCGGTAAAATTATAATAATCGCTTTCCAGCTCCGGGCCGTCAAGAGCCATAAAGCCGAGCGAAGCGAATAAATCTTCAATTTCATTTTGGATAATCGTAATTGGATGAAGGTGCCCGGCTTTAATTTCCACTCCCGGCAAAGTCGCGTCAACATAATCAGCGCCGGCGGTTTTTTCCAGCCCGGCCTTAGCTTCAGCGAATTTATCAACCAGTTCAATTTTTATTTCATTAGCCAATTTCCCTAAAGTCTTTTTTTCTTCCACGCTTAAATCAGCCACGCTTCTTAGTATTTTGGTTAATTCACCTTTGCGGCCAAGATATTTTATTTCCAAGTCGCGCAAAACATCAGCCTGCTTTATGCTTTCCAGCTGATTTAAAATTTCTTGTTTTAATTTTAATAATTTTTCTTGCATAGTTGTTATTATTGTCATTGCGAGCTTGCCCATCTTTGTCATTGCGGCCCGGGGCCCGCAATGACAGCTAAAAATTACTTGCTTCGTCGCTATCGCTCCTCGCAATGACGGTTGAATCCGCTTTGCCATAGCTTAACAAAAAAAACTCCAAGGCCGACAGGCCGATGATTAAAATTGATAAATTCAGCCAGCTTAATAAATCGCGGGCAAGCAGAAATAAAATCGCCACAATAAACCCGGCGAAAAAAAATGACTGGCGGAAAGCGGTCTTAACCGTGTTGATCGCCAATTCATGGCGGAAAATTATAAATCTAATGACAAAACCGATAATCGCCGCGGCGCCGATGATTAATAATAATAAGGATAAATAAAACAAAAGGAAACCTATGCTATTGGTAGTTTCCGGATTAACCGTCCATATAATATAGCCGAACACCAAAGCGCAAAAAGCGGTCGTGGCCGACATAATAAATAAATATTGGCGTAGAGACATAAATTTAATTTACCATTTTAAGCCGCCTTTTTCAAGCCCGATATTCGCAGATTTCCTTAAAGTCGCAATAAGCGCAAAGCTGGCTTGGCCGAGGCGGAAAATCGCCCTGTTTTATCTGATTTATAGTGCTGATAATTTTGGCTTTTATTTTTTCCAAATCTTTGTCCGAACCGATAAATTCAACTTCGCTGTTATTATCAAGGTAATAAAAAGCCAAAGCTTTAACTTCTTGCTTGAATAATTCTTGGATCGCCAGCTGATAAATTAATAATTGCTCTTTTTCTTCAAAAGTAAGCTTATCTTTAGGCTTGCCGGTTTTATAATCTATGAGCTTAAGGCCTTCGCCGAATTTATCAATCCGGTCAACCGTGCCGCGGATGGCATAAGCGTCTTTTCCATCCACAACCCTGAAATTAAAGCCTTTTTCCAAAAACAAGGCCGTTGGCCAATTATCTTTATATTTTTCATAAAAAACACGCAAAATTTCCTGGCCCTGCTTTTTACGCTTTTGCTTACTGCTCTTATCTTTAAACCAGTCATCAACCCAGCTCTCTTCGTAAAGCTTTAAAATTTCCGCGAAGCTCACGGTGCCCCCCTTATCAAGGGGGGCAAGGGGGGTTTTATCGCTAAATAGATTCGTTTGCCCCAAGCCCTTTTTCTCATTTAATAAAATAAATAATTTCTGCAAAGTTGCGTGCAAAGTTTTGCCGAAAGAAAATTGCTCTTTGCCCATAGTCGGAATTTTTAAAACATGGGCAAAGCGGTATTGGTACGGGCAGGTTGAATAAGCGGCCAATTGCGAATAGGAAAAATGGGTTGGAATTATACCCCCTTTAACAAAGGGGGTTAGGGGGATTTTAAGCGGTTCTTTTTCTATTAACTTTAACCCCCCTTTATTCCCCTTGATAAGGGGGGCTATTTTTTTCACCAACCCCAGCTCTAATAGAAACCGGGACGGCCGTTTTGCCCGCGCTCCGCCGTAATCTTTGGCCCAGGAAAAATATAGGCCTTGCTTGGCGCGCGTCATGGCCACGTAAAATAAGCGCCGCTCTTCTTCCAGGTGCGTGTCGCCCTCGGGCAAAATTTCTTTGACTAAAGCGTCCGGCAATTCAATCTGCTCCTTGCGTTCAATCGTCGGAAAGCGCTTATCAACCAAATTGGCGATAAAAACATATTTAAATTCCAAGCCTTTGGCCCCATGCACGGTTAAAATTTTAATCGCCTCGGGCCCGGCCTCTAGATCAGGCGCCAAACCGCCTTCTTCGCCTGATTCCATCTCCATATTTAATTCTTCCATAAAAGCCTTAACGCTTTTATCAACCGAAGAACTTTCAAAAGCTTTGATCCTGCTTAAAAATTGGTTAAGCAAGTTTATGGCTTCAAGATTTTTTTGGTCGCCCAGGCGGGCTAAATATTTTAAATAACCGCTGTCATTCATAAAGGCTAAAAAAACCTCCCTGGCCGGCTTTTCCCGCGCCAGCGCCGAATGTTTGGCGATTAAGGCTAAAATCGGCTTTATTTTTTTCTCCAACTCAACGGAAAATTTTAAAACGCCGCCATTGTTTATCACTTCATAAAGCGACCAGGCCTTTTTCTTCGCTAAATGATTAAAATTTACCAATTCTTCATAAGTAAAATTAAACATGGGCAAATTTAGAATTCTATACAAGGCTATACTTTCATGGTAATTATCCAATAAT
The DNA here is from genome assembly GCA_028703305.1 of Patescibacteria group bacterium. GTDB lineage: Bacteria > Patescibacteriota > Patescibacteriia > Patescibacteriales > GWC2-42-12 > JACPHD01. The sequence goes on along the minus strand of JAQVNC010000020.1, from coordinate 6,374 downwards.
TTAAAATAGGCGATCGCGTCCATAATCAAGGGCTTAGAATAAAGGCCGCGCGAGGCGCCGAAAATATAAGGCAGTCGCCGCCGGTCAAACTCGGCCATAAAATCATTGGCGCTCAAGTTGGCGCGCACTAAAACCGCGAAATCGTTCCAAGTTACGGCCTGGCTTTTATTTTTCAGTTCAATAATTTTATCCGCCACTGATTTTACTTCTTCGGCCAAATCCTCGCTCGTTAGCACCTCAATCGCGCCGGCGCCTTTGTTTTCAGCAATCAGCTGCTTACTTAATTTTTTATTTGCTTTTTGAGTTTGATTTAATTGCCACTCCAGCCGATTAGGATTATTTTGTTTAATAAATTCATAAGACAAATCCAAAATATTTTGCGTTGAACGATAATTTTTTACTAAAACTATTTCCCGGCTTTTTGAAAAATCTTTTTTAAACTGCAAAATATTGGACATGGACGCCCCGCGAAAGCGATAAATTGATTGATCGTCGTCGCCCACGACGGTTAAGTTATTAACCGGCGCGGCTAAAAGTTTAATCAGTTCATACTGCGCCCAGTTAGTGTCCTGAAATTCGTCCACTAAAATATATTTAAATTGCTTCCGGTATTTTTCCAAAATCGCCGGCCGCTCGCGGAATAATTTCAAAACATAGTTTATCAGGTCGCCGAAGTCCAAAAAATTATTGTCTAATAATAATTGCTGATAGACATGATAAGCGTTGGCGATTTCATTAAGGCGCGCGGTTTCCTGCTCCATCACTTTTTTATCGCCGGAGAGCATCGCGTCCAAATCCTGTTTAAGCCCATCCGCGTGCTCTAAATACTGGCGCGGGCTTATATCCTCGTCTTTGGCGCGGGAAAAATGCTTTAGCATGGCGCGGATAAATTTAGTCGGGTTGCCTAAGGGCCGGTAATAATCCAGCTCAAATTTATCCAAATTTTTTTTAATTAGCGCCCATTGCTCAAATTCATTTAATAATTTAAAATCGCCGGGCAAGCCGATCGTGAGCCCATGCTCTTTTAAAATCCGCTCGGCAAAACTATGAAAAGTTGAAACCCATAAATCAAAATAGCCGATGGGGAGGAGCGAGCCGATCCGGTCTTCCATTTCGGCCGCGGCTTTTTCCGTAAAAGTCAAAGCTAAAATTTCATCGGATTTAGCCAACCCCTGCTCTATCAGATAAGCGACGCGCTGGGTAATCACCGTGGTTTTGCCCGTGCCGGCTCCGGCCACGATTAAAAGCGGCCCGCCTTTATGCAAAACGGCCGACAATTGTTCTTTATTTAGATTTTCAAGAAGATTATTCATGAACTTTTGTCATCCCCCTCCGTAATCCCTGCGAAAGCAGGGATCCAGAAATTTTATGAGCGACAATTTTAAAATAACTCATTATATAAATCTTTCCAGCCCGGATTATCTTTTTCAATTAATTTTATTTTCCAATCTCTTTGCCATTTTTTTATAATACCAGCATTTTTTCAAACTCTTCCTTATCTTTATACGGCCCGATGACGGCTAAATTTAATTTTTGCTTAACAAAAATTTCTTTGGCGACGCGGCCTATATCTAGAGCGGTAACTTTTTTTATCCGGGTATAATATTTTTCCGGCGTTAAAATTTCACCGGCATTATTTTGCTCTTTAAATAAAATCGCCTGCCTGGCATACCAGTTAGCCAGGCTGTCTGATGATTCAAGGTTTAAAGTCGTGCGGCCGATTAAACATTGTTTAACGCGATTTAATTCTTCGGCGCTGACTAATTTTTCCGTAATTTTTTTATATTCGGCTAAAATTATTTTTATAGCTTCGGCCGCTTTGGCAATCGGCACGCCGGCCTGGGTGGTTAAATAGCCGGAGTCGGTATAGGGCTCGTTATGAGTCCTGACGTAATAGGCTAAGCCGCGCCTTTCGCGCAATTCGGTAAAAAGCCGCGAGCTCATGGTGCCGCCTAAAATTAAGGAAATAATTTTAGCTGTAATTTCATCCGGCGAGCCGTAAGCGTAAGTTCTGACGCCGAGCGAAAGATGCGCCTGATCGGTTTTTTTATAAAACAAATTTAATTTGGGGCGAGCCTGCTCGTCATTGGTTTTTAATTTTTCCTTATAATCTTTTTTAAAAAAATTATTAAAATATTTATTAATTAATTTTATGTCAGCCGGCTTAAAACCGCCGGCTAAACTAACAATCATTTTGTCAGAGCTATACTGGCTGCCCATATAATCCAGAATTTTTTTTCTATCCATCTTTAAAATCGTCTCTTTAGTGCCGATGGTATCGCGGCCGGCCGGCGTATCGCCGTAAAGGCATTCTTCAAACAGGTCTTCTATATATATAAGCGGATTATCAAGATACATATTAAGCTCTTCTATTATCACGCCTTTCTCCCGCTCAATTTCCTCGGCCGCGAACTTTGAATTAAGCAGGATGTCGCTTAAAACATCTAAAGCCAATTTAAGCCGGCCGGCTTCAACTTTAACAAAATAGCCGGTATATTCCTTGCCGGTAAAAGCATTGAATTCCCCGCCCACCCGGTCAAGCTCCGAAGAAATCGCCAAAGTCGTCGGCCGCTTAACTGTGCCTTTAAAAAACATATGCTCTAAAAAATGCGAGATGCCGCTATTATTTTTATTTTCAAACCTGGAGCCGGTAGCCGCCATAACCAAAACCGTAATGGTTTTAGTGCCGGAAAGCGGCGCGGCGATTATTTCCAATTGATTTGGCAGTTTGGTTATTTTACGCATAAATTGATTTTGATAAGCTGGAAGTTAATTTTAATTGATTATTAGCTAAAAATCAACCGGCTGATTATCATTAATCAGCCAATTTTTAGGATGATAAGCAAAGTAAAAAATTTATTTTAATATTAGAACAAAATTATTTCTCATACTCTAATATCGCTTTAAGGACTTTAGAGCCTGGTTTTAGCGGTATGATGGTAGATATATTTGATTGATAAACGCTGGTTATGCTATCCGGCCCATAAGTTTCTTTGCCCTGTTTAACCAGCCTTAAATTACCGGCTCCGATAAACGGCTTATTATTTTTGATTGCTTCATTTTGATCATAATCATAATAAACATTATTAATCACTACCGGATTGGCTTTGATGTCAAAAACCTGGCCATAATAATTCATGCCATTATCTTTTAAAGTAATCGCGTACCAGTTTTTATTTTTAGAATCTATGGGCGCGCCTTTGTGCCAAAAAAACAAAAAATAAACCGCGGCGCTTACCGCTAGGGCCGCTAAAATAAAAAGCATCAGCTTGATTAAGCCTTCGCCAGATTTCCTACTCTTAGGCTGGTTAATCTTTTTTAAATCAGCCTTGGGCTTGTCTTCATTTTCGTCCTGATAAATTTTTTCCAGCGGCGCGGAAGAAGCTTTTGATTCCGCGGCTTTCCTCTGCCGTTCCATTTTCCCTCTAAGATCCACGGTTTGTTGAAAGTTATCCATATAATTATAAAATTAAAATTATTCAGCAGGTATTTCAGTCTGGGTTTCAGGCGCCGGTGCCGGTTCGGGCACAGCTTCGGCTTCGGCCGGCAATTCAATAACGTCCACGTTCTCCGGTTCGGTAATACCCGGGGTTTCAGGAACGGCCGGGTCTTCTTGAACAGCAGGCGTTTCCGGAATTACGGCATCAGAAGAACTGCTGGCCGTATCAATCGGCGTTAAGAATATTTCAGGGTGTTCGGCCACATAGTCATTATAAATTTGCGTTAAATTATCCGTACCGCTCACCGCCTTTCGCTCCTCTTGCAAAGAAGCAATAAGGGGATTGATTTCCGGCGCCGGCAATTCCTTTTTTACCTCCGGCTCATAGTTAGGGAAAACTTTAGACGCGATATCAAGGGTGCGGCCGATTAAGCCGCTATACTCGGTAACTTCAATTCGTTTCTGTTCGCCTTGCGACTCGGCTTGGCTTTTTTCCTGCTTTAATTCCCTGACTCTGGCTTCATAGTGCTTAGCCATGAATTTAGCCATATAGAGGCCGATGTCTTCTTTTATTTTCTTGCTGACCTTTTGCGTCTTTTGGCTTAGCTGATATTGCCAGGCGTTATTAATTACGGCCAAATCCAAAAAACCGTAAGTCACATAATAGTATTTTTCGTCCTGCTCTATATTTTCAATCTTAAAATCCATGTTAAAATTTTCCAAATCAGCCGACAGCAAAGCCGTATTATCTATGCCCTCTACGCTGGTTTGTTTTTGCCCGATATTTTCCGGCCCGGCCGCCAGCGCCCCGCCGCCCAGGATTAAAATAACGGCCAAAATAATTATCATGGCGTTATTGTACTTTATAAAATGGAGAATTTTTCGCGGCATATGATTATAATTAATTTTAAAGCCCTATAAATTTCTTATAGCTGTTTTTGTTGATAAGCTCCACATCGCTGCCGGCATACGCTTCTAAAAATACTTTCGGTTTTTTAAATTTATCTTTTTGCCATTTCATTTCAAACCCCGCGACTTTCCCGCCCCCATCTTCTATATAATCAATTTCTTGGCCTTGCGTCGTCCGCCAAAAATATATATTCTTATCTAAAAAATTATTCTGATTATATTTTATCCGTTCGCTGATAATAAAATTTTCCCAAAGCGCGCCGACATCTTGCCGAAGCTCAAGCGGATTCAAATTATTAATCAGGGCGTTACGGATGCCGGTATCATAAAAATAAATCTTTCTTAATTTTTTAAGCTCGTTTCTAAGATTCCTGCTAAACGGGCCGAGGCGAAAAATAATAAAGGCTTTTTCCAAGAGCTGGATATAGCCGGCAACCGTATTTTTATCAATACCGACCATCTCGCTTAATTCGTTATAAGAAACTTCGTTGCCGATTTGCAAGGCCAGGGCGCGTAAAAGTTTTTCCAAAATTTCCGGATTTTTAATGTACTGATATTGCAAAATATCCTTGTAGGTATAGCTCAGCGCCAAACTTTTAAGATTTTGCTCCGGCTTATCCCCTCCCTGGACAATTTCAGGATACATGCCGAAAACAATCCGCCGCTCCAAAATTCGATCAATTTCCATCGTGGAATAAATAGATTTTAGCTCCTCAAGCGAAAAGGGAAATAGATAATATTCATTTTTTCTGCCCGTGAGCGGCTCGGCAATTTTGTTCGACAAATCAAAAGAAGAAGACCCGGTTGCCAGTATTTGCATCTCGGAAAAATTATCCGCCAGCAATTTCAAAGTCAGCCCGATGTTTTCAACTCGCTGGGCTTCATCAATTATAATTAATTTTTTATTGCCTAAAAAAGATTTCAGTTCGGTTGAAGTTTTATTGGTAAGAGCATCTCTTATATCCGGCTCATCGCAATTCAAATATAAAGAATCGTTAGGATATTTTTTCTGAATTTCTTTCGCCAAAGTGGTTTTTCCCACCTGCCTGGCGCCATAAATAATGGCTATTTTACCCTTAAAAAGGTCTTTTTCTATTTTAGCTTGGATTGTTCTTTTGACTGTCATATTTGCTAATTTAGGTTAATTAACTAACCTAAATATATATCATTTTGGTTAATTTGTCAAATATTTATACAATACTATCGTATAAAATCAACAACTTAGACAATGCTAATAATTAGTTTGCTTCCTTGGCTTAGGGGCGCTAAATGCCTTAAATCCATCATACATTTAATAAAAAACAATAGAATAGTATCAAAGTTATCATTTCAGGCATTATATCCCTATTTTATTCCAACCCGTACTTATCCAAATTTTTTATCTGCTTAATTTCCGGCAATAATTCTTCACATAGTTTTTTATATTCTAGTCCGGTCGGTATTCCCATCCCCAGCGGTCGGACGCCTTTAGAGGCGTCCGACCGCTTCCCCGCATACTCTTTATAGCTTGACCAAGGCCAATTTTCTTTTTTATCAATTCCATGAATTTCCGCGTTGCAATTTATGTAGACCGACAATTTCATTAAACTGCCTTCGGTTTTAATTTCTTTATGTTTATATTTACCCTGGAACAAAGCGCCGGAGCGGGAATATCTATTGTTAAAATAGCAAGTGTACCCGCCGCTCAATCTTTTAACCAGCTCTGAAATGCCGCCGGCTCGTTTCTGCTTAAGCAGTAAATGATAATGATTGGGGTTTAAGCAATAACAAACAACCTGAGCCAAAGCGGCGGCAGCGCCAGCGGTCGGACCGCTATATAGCGGTTCGACCGCTTTTTTCTTTAAATCATACAAACTCCCCACCGGCTCAAGACGGTTAAATTCTTTTAGGCTTAATAAAAATCTTTGATAATCGTCTTTATCTAAAAATACCTGGCGCTTTTCTACGCCGCGGTTATAAATATGATAATAGTAATCGTTATTAAACATATAATTAATTAAACCCAGCGGTCCGACCGCTTTTTACA
>JAQVNC010000009.1 GCA_028703305.1 Patescibacteria group bacterium | reverse complement strand
GTTTAGAGTATCGGTTGACGCCCGGCTTGCATCCGCGCCGTCTTGGCTGGCTTTGGCTTGAATTAAAGCCGTATTCGCCTGGTTATAGCCGATTTTTGTTGACTCTATCAAAGAAATATTTCCGGCTCCGAGATAATGCGCGGCCTCGCTATCGTTTAATATCGTATCTATATTATCCAAAGCGTTGGCGGCCACGGAAATTTTCGCTTCCGCCACGGTTAAAGCTACGCTTTTATAATTTTTAACCGCCTGCTGATAAGTGGTTATGGTATCGCCGGCTGTTAAATAAAGATCGCTTAGATTTTTTTCCGCTTGCGCCAAATTTTCGTTAACCGTATTGGTTATTTTTTCCTGCTCGTTTAACGCCGAGACATAAGCCGTCTTAGCCTGATCAACGCCGGCCTGGCTAACCGCCAATTCGCCAGCCGTTGCCCCGGCTAAAAGTTTGGCTAAATTCGCCTGGGAAACTCTTAGGTTGGCCGCAGCCTCTTTTTCTTTCAACAGCAAATCGCTTGAGTCAAGCTCGGCTAAAACCTGGTCTTTCTTTACTTTATCGCCGACATTCACGAAAATACCGGTGATTTTGCCGCCCAAAGTAAAATTTAAATCCATTTCTTTATTGGCTTTAACCATGCCGGTCTCGCTAACCGTTTGGATTAAATTTCCCCGTTCAACTTTAGCGGTCGTATAGGCGGTTTTAGGTTTTTTGTTAAAAATAAAATAAGCGGCCGTAAACCCGATGATTAACAGCAAGCCGACAATAAAAAATTTATTTTTAAAAATTTTCATAATATAATTATTTTAAGCCGCCAATTTTTGCTTGTTGGCAATAATTTTTTTAAATTTAACGACAAATTCATCAAGATTCAATTCGCTTTTTATCAGATAAAAATCCGCGCCTAAATCAGCGCCCCTTTGCCGGCTGTCATTATCGCTTAAATTGGTAAAAATAAAAACCGGTATTTTAGAAATCGCCGGATCTGATTTAATCTCGGACAAAAGATTGAAGCCGTTTATCTTCGGTAAAATAATATCCAAAATAATATAATCTGGCTTTAAAACTTTTATTTTTTCCATGACCTCGTTTTTATCAGCGCCTTCATCGGTTATAACCTCAAAACCCTCCACTCTAAGTTTGGCTTGAAGCCCGTAAAGCAAATTGGCATCGTCTTCAATTATGAGAATTTCTTCATTTTTTTCCATACAATTTAAGCTTAAAGCGATAAAGATTATTTAAGGTAATTATACTAATTTTTTAAAAATTTTGCAACATAAAAACGCCCCTGTAAAACTAAGGCGTTTTTATGAAAAAAGAGATTTTAAGCTTTGCCCAGGATTCTGAACATGGCCGTGGCGCAAACCGGGCATTTGCCTTTCATAGCTTTACGCTTGACGCCACCTTTGCCGTTCATTTCCACTTCAGTAGCGCCCATCATTTCTTGTTTAGCCTTGCATTTTACGCAATAAGCTTCCATAGAGTTATTATTCGCCGCCGGAATTAAATCCGTTTTAGCGATTAATTTATTAATATATTGGCCTTATATTATCATATCTTAGGCAAAAAATCAAATTTTATCTTCTGCCGGCTTTGGCCGCGCCTTTTTCATCCGAACCGAAATGATGGGCGATTTCGTGCTTGACCGTGGAAATTATTTTTTGCTCAAGCTCGGCCAGATTGTCCGACTGGCTTAAAATAGCCTTTCTGAAAATAGTTATCCGGTCGGGTAAAACCGGGCCGATATTTAATCTTTTGGCTTGGGCATAGCCTTCAAACAAGCCGAACAAGACATCGCCGCGTTTCAATTTTATTTTATAAAGCTGCTCATCGGTCGGCTCGTCTTCGGCGAAGATAGCGACATTATGAAGCTTATCTTTAAATTTATCCGGCAAATTTTCCAGAGCTTGCTCAACTATTTTTTCAAATTCTTTTTTGCTTATTTTCATAAAGCGCGTCTTATTTTATTAATTCGTTCGCCTGCTTTAAATAATATTTAGCGTGATCATTATCGGAATCTAACCGCAAAGCTTTTTGCCACATATTTTTCGCCTCGCTATAATCGGCTAAATTCCAATAATTCAAGCCTTGTTGGTTATAAACTCCGGGCAAGATATAGCCGTTAGCCAGGGCTTTATTAAGATAATCAATTGATTTTACGACTGCTTCACGGCTGCTGGCGTTGGCGCTCAAATATCCCAGCGCGGCCAAAATTTTTCCGTTTGTCGGCTGCTTGGCTAAAAGCGCTTCCAGAACATTTTTCGCCAAATCAACTCGGCCGTAAGCTATGGCCAAATCGGCCAAACGCATTTTTTCAATATTATCCGCTTTAACTAAAAGCTCATTTAGCCTTAGAGCGAATTTTTTATCATCAATTTTATATTTTTCTATCAGCGGCTTATGGCTGTCATTATTTTTTACCATAATCGCCGTGTAATCGTCAAAGTAAATCAAAGGCCAATTTTCGTCTTTAAGTCGGGCGCTTAAAAATTCACGCGCCCAGGGCGTGCCATCAGTATGGGAAATATAAATCAAATTAATTTTATATCGACCGCTTAGCTCTTGCCATTTAGCGCTGTCCTGCATGATCGGCTTATAAATTTGCTGAAAAAAATCAAGACTATAAGCTTCCGGCCGGTTATCCACGAAAACCCGTTCGGCCGGGTATAGCCAAAAAATCAAAGCGCTGCCAATGTCATAATTATTAAAAATCGGGCCGGCTAAATTATTGTCGCGGTAAAACTTTATTGACTCAAGCGAATTTTGCCTCATGCCTAACCCCAAGCTTTTGCTAAAAAATTTATTTTCGCCTGAATTTTCATGGGCAATTAAGCTCAAGGCTAAAATATAAATTACCAAAACCGAGGCAAATATTATTATCTTTATTTTTTCCGACTTTTCTTTTAAAAGCTCAAAAGAAAAAAAATAATTTTGCGCCATTATTGGTAGAATAATCAAGCCGAAAAGCGGCAGATTGCGGATATATAAACAGGTGAAAGCGGAAAAAACCGCCGCCAGCGCCGCATTATAATAATCAATTTTTTTCTTTAAAATCAGCCGCAAAATAAAACTTAAAATTAAAAGGCCCAATAATATCTTAAAAATCAAAATATTATAATCTATCGTTAAAGTCTGCAGATAAAACGGCGATTTGTTTTCCACGATGTCATAGCCGTATTTTTTTAAAATATTAAACGGGTACATTAGCCCTTTGATAAAATTAGGATTGAATAAAACCGCGGCGAGGCTTAACAAAGTTATATAAAAAAAATTTTTAGCCGATTCCACTTTAAAAAAATCTTTAAAATGTAAAATTATCTGTTCAAGCAAGGCGAAACCGACTAAAAACAAACCGATAAAAAAATAAATATGCGAATTTACCCAAATCAGAAATATGGGCGCGAGCCAAATCAGTTTTTTCGCATAGCCATTCAAGCGAAAATCTTCAACCAAATAATAAGTTAAAGCGATAAAAAAATAGCTGAACATCTCCGGCCGGATGTCAATACGCTCGGACAATATAAGAATAACCGGCAAAGCTAAAGCCGCGGCCAAGGTAAAATTGGATTTTTTAACGGCCAGCTTAAAAATTATTAAAACCGCGCCGGCGCCGAGCAGAATATTTAAAAGCGTTAAAATTTTAAATCCGCCGATTAAATACAAAAGCCAAAAAATCACGCCGGAGAGCCAATGATGATTGATAAAAGGAAAATCAGGCTCGGTATAGGAATAAAAATTTTTAAACAAAACATCCGGCTGGCTAAAAATAATTTTTCCATTTTCCATATGCCGGCCAAGATCAAGCGAAGTAAAATCCCCTTGCTGGCAATAAATCAGCGCGGTTAAACTGATAATAGTTAAAATTATTAGTATTTTCAAACTAAAAATTATTTTATTCTTCATAGCTATATTCTAACAAAAATACCCCCTTTTATATAGAGGGGGTACAAAATTTTCAGTGCGCGGACGGTTTAGGCGAATTTTCTAATTACTCCCCTAACCACCCCTTGAATTAAAGGGTCGGCGGCGTAAATCGGCCTCATTGATGAATTAGCCGGCTGCAGCCTAATCCGTTTCTGCTCGCGATAAAACTTTTTTAAAGTGGCGTACGCGTTGTTTAGCAAAGCCACGACTATATCGCCGTTTTGCGGCGACGGGTTGCGCTCCACGATTACATAATCGCCGTCCAAGATTCCATCTTCAATCATGGACTCGCCTTTAACGCGCAAAACATAGCTATTGGCGCTATCGGTTACAAAATCGGCCGGCACGGCGATAGTATCGTTTTCCTCTACCGCTTCAATCGGTTCGCCGGCGGTAATTAACCCGACTAACGGCAATTCCAAGCTGGCCGTCCAATTAACACTAGTCGGAATAATCTCAATTGATCTCGCTTCGTTAAATGACGTTTTTAATATGCCTTTTTGCTTTAGAGCTTGCACATGCGCGTGAATCGTGGCCGGACTGGATAAATTAAAATGTTCCCCGATTTCCCTTAAGCTCGGCGCGTAGCCATTATCGCCGGTAAATTCGGTTATAAAATCCAAAATTTGCCGCTGGCGCTTAGTTAAATTGTCGCCCATATATTTAATGTTAAAAATAGTTATCCACAATGCCTATTTAGCTTAATTACATTATACACGAACAAAATACGAAAGTCAAGAGAAAAAAGATTGGGCTAAATTTGGTAAAATTTTTGTGCGAGGACTGCTTGAGGCTAGCGAAGCTAGCCGAGTTCCGCAGTAGAAAATTTTATCAATTTAGCCCAATCGTCATGTGATTTAGTTGCCGTTATTTACTTATTTATTCCCCCACTCCTGATCAGCGGCCGCGACTATTTCAGCGACTTGTCCGAGATTAGCCGGCTTGTTTAAATCCGCTTGTTTGATATCCGCGCCCAAATTATTCAAATAGGTAGCGAATTTAGCCGCATCTGCCGGATTAGCTTGCATTTTTACGCCGTATGATTCAATAATTTTTTGCGCCGCGGCCTTAACGGTTATTTTACTGCCGGCAATGGCCTTCATAGCATTTTTGTCCTGGGTCTTATTAACAATATCAGCCAGAACTTTACCGCTGACAGCCTGCCCGGTATTAATGTTGCCGTTTTTATCAGTGGCAATCGCGCCGTCGTCTTTTAAATATTTAATCTCGGCGAACAATGGATTATTATCGTCAACATTCTTTGCCGGTATTAATTTTTGCTTGTATTTTTCCGCCTGCGAAGCCGCGACGTCCTTAGTTACTTCATCTTTTAAGGCCTTAACATAATTATCAACCAGTTTCGCGTCTTTGATTTCGCCGGACTGGATTTTATCATTTAGATCGGTAATTTTTCCATCAAGCTGGTCGGCGACTTTAGTGGTGAAATTATAATTTTTAACCTGCGCGGCGATATTTTTCAAATCAGTAACCGTATTTTTATTCAAGCCTTTCAGCTTTTGCATAACTTTTATGGTTTTATCGGCGCTGATTGATTCTTCCAATAAATTTATTTTGTCTTCCATCATGGCTTGGCGGTCGCGTTCCGGCACCAAAGGCATGACTTCATTAATGACACTATCAATCATTTTTTGGTCTTTTTGCCTGTAGGCCAGAATTTTATCCAATAAAGCCGGATTAAATTGCATAATGGTTTGCTTATTTTCCATTATATTGCCTTCTTGCAAATTGCCCAACAGTCTCTCGGCTTGGGTCATGTTATTCGGATTAACATTTGATAAATCTTGGCCTTTATTTAAAGTTTTAACCAAATCATCAATCGCTTTAAGCTGCTCCTTTGAAGCTTTGGCGGCGGAATCTCGTAGAATATTGCCGACCTTGAATAAAGCCATGGCCGCGTCGTCCAGCACCCGTCCGCCGTTCATATAATCTCCGGAATTATAAAGCGCTTGCGCTTTAGCCTGATTAGCGCTGGCCTGGCTGATTAAATCTTTGGCGTTAGCCACGGCTCCGCCTTTGTCGGTAATCGTCCCGATAAGCGCGTTTAACTTCTCAATCGTGGCCTTAACAGCGGTTAGGCCTTCGCCTAAAATTTCCTTGGCTCGGCCCATGGCTACGGTTTTGATGGCGGCGTTAACTTTTTCGCGCACGTTTAGCTCTTCGGCCTGGCTCATAATGGTTAAGAATAATTCCGTATCCTTGGCATTCATGGCCTCTTCGGCTTTAACCAGCAAGGCATCCAAATCAGCGGACATTTTTTCCAAATCGGTTGTATCAACGCCGAATTCTTTGGCTTTTTCAATGCTTAATTTTAGAGCTTTAGAGCCACTTTTAGCTTCATCTAAAATACTTTTTAAGCGGTCGGCCGGTAGCATCTTATCCCGATATGACAATGATAATTCTTTTAATTTTGAATCTTTCAACTGTTTTAAAACTTCAGCCGCTTTGATATAATCGCCGGCGTCATAATAACCTTTAGCCTGTTCATACAGTGCTTTGGTTTTATCCATAGCGTCCTGCAATTCGCTTGAAATTTCTATGCCTTTATCTTTGGCTTTTTCCAAGCCTTGGCCGGCCCTGGTTAAATCCGTGTTGATTTTATCCAGCGCTTTGCCGATTTGTGAAGCGCCCATTTTATTAGTTTTGCCCGATGCCAAGCTGGCGTCGGCCGTGCCCACGCCGCCGGCCTGCTTCATTTTCTTTAACATGGCCGCGGCTTCTTTTTTCTTATTTTGTTTCATTAATTTTTCCGCGTCATCCAAATAATTCATTTGCGTCATAATGTCGGCTTGCGCGGCTAGCTGTTCATCCGGCTCATCAATCGCCGAAATTTGCTTTAAGCCTTCATTCATTTGCGCTTTAATATCTTTTATCATGTCCAGCGAGACGCCTTGCGTTTCGGCAAAAGCGGCGTATTTTCTATCAAAACCGACTTTTTCCACCTCTTGAAGCTTGGTGGCGGCCGCTTGATAATCGCCTGATTGATAAGCCGCTACGGCCGCTTCATAAATCGGCCTGGCGGCTTTTACGCCTTTTTCCATACCCGCATCAATTTTAATCTGCCCGTCTTTCATTTCTTTAATTCCTTCCTCAGCGCTGGTTAAGCCTTCTTTAATGCTCTCTAAAGCATTGCCGATTTGCCCGGCCATTTGATCCATGCCGGAGCCGGCTATAGCCTGACCCATAAACTTAGGCATGGGCGCGCCTTCAACCGCCTGCGGCATCGGGCCGAACTTGCTAAAATCAATATTAGGCATGGCCGGAGCCTGATTATTCATAATATTATTTACCGCTGGAGCCTGAATATCAGACGGCACCGAACCGCTGGCTTGTTGCTGTTGTTGGGCTTGAGCGGCCGCTTGAGCCTGTTTTTGTATCTCGGCGATTTGCTCCGGGCTGGGAGCCGATGTCATGCCTTCAAAGCCGGCCGGCGGGCCGTCAATAGCTAAAACCGGGCTAATCCAACCAAGCAATCCAAAAAGCATGATAACTGATAATAATTTTTTAAAATTTTTTGTTTTCATAGATTTAAGCTTAAATTATATTTATAAATTATTTATTTTGCATTTCTTGCTTCATGGCTTCGCCTTTTTGCACCGCGGCTTCAACTTCTTGCTTAATTTGCGCTAAAGCGGCGTCAGGAATATTAAAATCAACCGGCATATTGATAGCGCCCAGATTTGGTGTCATATCGGGAATCATGGAACTTATGTCAGGCGCTCCGGGCGGCATTTTAATAATCGGCTTTATGCCGGTCGGCAAACCGATTTCATTTAAAGTAATATCTAAAACTATATCCGGTCCGCCGGTGCCGGTCGGATAAGGAAAAGCAATCGGCATAACCGGCAAATCAATCACGGCCGATAAAACCATAATGATTTTACCGGTGTCCGAAGTAAAAGATTTTATTTTAACAAACGGCGGTAAATAAGGCGAGATCATCTTAGGGCTTATATATTTGCCGACTTCCGAATTGATTTTTTGCTTAATTTGCTCGTCGGTCGGAATTTGGGCTTTAGCCTCTTCGGGAATATCGGTTGGAATTTGCGGCGCGAACCGGGCTTTATATTTTTCATAAACCAAATCAATTTCTCTTTGCAAATCAACGTTGACGTCAACCTCAATATTTTTAACGCTTATTTTGCCTGATTTATAAGTGCCGGCCGGAATATTTAATTGGCCCAAATCAACCACGTTTTTTCCGGGATACAAAGTTTTTATGCCGCTTGACGGCAGAACCACGATATCTTTGCCTTCGCTGTTGGTAAAAATCAAATCGCCGAGCTCCACCCTTACTTCGGGAACTGACACCGACGGCCTTAAATTAGGCGGGTCCATTAAAAAGATATTGACTTTACCGAATAAAAACTGAAAATAAGGCGACAGCATAACGCCAATTACGATTGAGCCGGCGATAAACTTAGGGCATTTCGCGAACAAAACCAAAACGACCGCGGCAACCAAAGCTATCGCGCCCATAATCAACCACTGCTTAAGGCTGACAAAAGTTCCGTTGTATTTTTCCGTAAAAAACGAAATCAGCCAGGCCAAAGCTGGCACTAAAGCCAAGCCCAAAAGAATAGAATAGCGTTTTTTCATATAAATTTTTCCTTGTCATTCCGGCCTTGAGCCAGAATCCATTTCCTTATTTAATAATATTATTATATCATAAAACGCCTTATCGCCCCAAATAATATTCTCTCTTTTTCTCGCTTAATTTTTCAATGGCGTATCTTAGCATGGTGCGGGGCATTGTTTTATAATGCTTGTACAGGAAACGCGCCAGTACAGCTTCATCGCGCTTACCTACCTCTCTAAGCATCCAGCCAACCGCTTTATGGATTAAATCATGCTTATCATTTAACAAAATTTCAGCGATTTGTAAAGTATCGCTAAATTCTTTATTTCTTATAAACGCCGCAGTGGAAATTATGGCAATTCTTTTTTCCCAAAGATTTTTTGACTTGGCTAATTTATATAAAATCTGCCTGGGCTTATCCAATAAATAATTACCTAAAATATTCGGGCAAGACAAATCCACTAAGTCCCAATTATTTATATTTTTAGCATTGCGCAAATAAAAATTTACAATTTTTTTCTTGCCGGCGCTGTCGGCTTTTTTATATTGGCTTAATAAAATCAATAAAGCGATTAAACGATGCTCATGAATTTTACTGTTAAGCAGATTTTGCAAATCAGCCAAGCTTAAATTTTCATAGCCGCGCGCCGCCATTCTCTGCGCCGGCACTTTTATGCCTAAAAAAACATCCCCTTCCCCGTATTGCCCCGAGGCGGTTTTAAAAAAGCCGGCCAAAAGCGCCGCCTGTTTTTTATCAGCCAATTTACTTAATTTGCCTTTAAGCTGTTTTAAGTTT
Source organism: Patescibacteria group bacterium (assembly GCA_028703305.1). Lineage (GTDB taxonomy): Bacteria > Patescibacteriota > Patescibacteriia > Patescibacteriales > GWC2-42-12 > JACPHD01. Next base: position 31,911 of record JAQVNC010000009.1, on the reverse strand, counting down.
GGCATAAATTATTTTATTTATTTTTGTCTTCCCTAACGCCCATGATTAAAAATGCCGCTAAAATAATTAAAAAAATTATAACTCCGGATATCATCATATGATTTTAATTCATTTATTAAAAATTTGATAAATTTTTTAAAGCTGTTTTTCTTCTCTAAAAGTATGAAAAGCGCCTTTAACTTAACATTTAATTGAATAATAGGCAAGGTTAAGCTACCGCACGCCTTCCTCAATAATAATTTCCTCGCAAACTTGTTCGGCGAACTTTTCGTCCTCGGTCAGCCTTTTTTTCTTCCAATCTCCCTTGGCGTACCAAGCCATGGTGATAATGACGATAATCACGTTGGCGATTGGGAACGCCCACCACATGCCGTTAACGCCCAGCCGAGTGTGCTTTGAAAGGAGATATGCCAGCGGCAGCAGCAGCACCCATTGCGAGACCAAGGCCAGAATCATGGTCGCCGTCATATTGCCGGAAGCGCGAAAGACTCCGGTTAAAGCCATTTGCACGCCCACGAAGCCAAAAGTCAGGGCGACGAAGCGGACAAAAACCGCGCCGGCCTGAATTACCGGCTGATCACCCGGCACGAAAAAAGCGATAAAGTATGGCGCGAAAATAAAAGCGATAATTCCGATTACGCTCAAAGTGAAAAAGGAAACAATCGCGCCTAAGCGGGCGATTCCGGCGGCGCGCTTAATATTTCCGGCACCGATGTTTTGCCCCGCCAAGACAGAAACGGCCATTGACAATCCCATGCCGAAAATAAAAACGAATTGGATAATATTTGAGCCAACGCCAAAGGCGGCTATCGCCAGCGTGCCAAAGCTGGCTATTAAAAAAGTCATGGCTGCCATGCCAAGGGCGCGGGCCGATTGTTCAACCGAGGCGGGAAAACCCAAAAAGAACGCCTGCTTGATAAATTTAAAATCAGGCTTGAAATCGGCAAGCTTCAAATGGATATAGAATTTGCCGCCCAAGAGAATCTTAAGGCCGATAAACGCGGCCAGAGCTTGGGTTATAAACGTCGCTATGGCGGCGCCTTTGACGCCGTATCCCGTAATCTGGCCCCAGCCGAAAATAAACATCGGGTCAAGCAAAAAATTAAAAATTACCGTACCCAGCACGATAAACATAGGCATTTTTACCTGGCCGATGCCGCGCATGATTGATTGGAACATGGAAAAGCCGAAAATAAAAATCAAACCGCACATTGAGACGCGCATAAAGCCAAGGGCATCCGCAAAAACATCAGGCGCCACGCCCATGAGGCGCAGGATGGTGGGCGCCAATAAATAACCGATAAAACCTAAAAGCACCGAAAGAATCCCGACCATAAGCAAAGTTTGCGCCGCCACATGATTCACCATTTTTTTATTTCTGGCGCCGACGTATTGGGCAATTAAAGTTGACCCGGCCACGGCAAAACCGGCTCCGAGCGAAACCAGGAGAAAAGTAATCGGGAAACTTACCGAAACCGAAGCCACGGCCGCGCCGCCAAGGCGGCCGACCCAGAAAGCGTCGGTCAGCTGGTAAGTGGCCTGTAGGATATTGGCAAGAATTATGGGAATCGCCAGCGCAAGCAGCGATTTAATAACCGACCCTTCAAGCAATTTTGAATTTTTTGAATCCATATTAATTTATTATACTCCGCTCTCTTATTTTCATCAAAAAACCAGAATGAATTCTGGTTTTTCGTATATGTATAGCCATAATTTTATATTATATTTTTAAATTACTTTATATATAGCCCGCAGAAGCATCTGCCGTCTCGCGCTATCTGTTCTAAAACATAGGCGCAGGGGCAAACTTTTTTCGCGTCCTCTTCGTGATTCCCGCTCAATCTTCTGCACGGGCAATATTTTTTGCCATTTTTCTTTTCGTTTTCCAATAACCCTTTTATTACTCTTTCAACGCTTTTTTTATCCGGGTTTAATTTAAAGCCGTTTTTTAGCGCGTATTCCGCGCAAGCTCTGATTATTTCTTCCATAAGGTTATAAATTATCTTTAATTATTTTTTCCAGCCATTCTTTAATAACCGGTTCCGGCTGAAAACCGGTGAAAGCGCTGATGGGCTTGCCATTTTTAAATAAAACCACCATCGGAATACGATCAACTTGAAATTTTTGGGCATTTACTTTGGCTTCATCAATATTGGCTTTTAGAAAAACAATTTTATCCTCAAATTCTTTTTCCAATTTTTCCAAAATCGGCGCCAGCATCGAGCAAGGTTCGCACCAAGCGGCGTAAAAATCAACCAAGGCCGGCTTATCCGTCCCCTGAATTTCTTTTTCAAAATTTTCATCAGTTAAAATAATAGGCATAATTTTATATTATAATATTTTATACGATAATTTTATCTCTTCTGGCTAAAAACGGCAAGATTAAATCAAAAAAACAACCATAAAATTAGGATATTATGGTTGTTTTTCCTTGCTGCGGGACCTGGATTCGAACCAGGATAACATCCTCCAGAGGGATGCGTCCTACCGTTAGACGATCCCGCAAAATCTATTTGGTTTTAATTTTGATTGGGCTGGATATGATAAATTTTCGTGCGAGGACTGTTTGAGGCCGTCTTAAGCGGCCGAGTTCCGCAGTAGAAAATTTATTATATCCAGCCCAATCATTAATGTAGTGATTTTACTTAAATTTTAACTAACTACTTTTCCTCCGAACGTCTTTAATAAATTATCAATCATATTCCCCTGCTCGCCCTGCTCGGGTTCGGCTTCTTTCTTTACCACCACCGGCTCGTCCGACACCAATTTACTCGGCGCCACTTCCAAATTTTCATCTATGACCGCTTCAATCGTAACCGGCGCGCCATAAACCTGATGCAAAACTTTTTCTATAATATTTTTTATAGCGATTTCCGAAACTCTGTCTTTGTGAAATTTATATTTAAAAGCCAAACAAAGCTGGTTGCCGCTTAAATTCCGGGGCTGGCAGACGCGCAAAATAAAAGATAAAGAATGGTTATACTGCTTAACTTTGGCTAAAACCTCATTCCATTTTTCCTGAACTTGGCTATCGGTAAGGCTTATCGGTTCGCCCATGGCGGTTGGTTTTGGCATTTCCGCTTTAACGGCGGCAGGCGGCACAACTTTCGGCTGATTAAATCTTGAACCGCCGGTAAAACCGGGGGCTGCGCCAAGCGAACTTTTAACCGCGGCCGTAGCCGTGCAAATTTCGGCGATGGCCATTTCTAAAGCCAGTTGCTGGATAAAATCGGTTTTTATTTCATTTAAAACTTTAATGAATTTTTCCAAGAGCTTAAGCGATAATTCAACGGTTAAATCCTGGCCGATTTTATTTATTTTCAACTCAAAGGTTTCGCCAAGCTCCAAAGATAACTTATTGGTGAGCCCCGGGCTGATTTTCGCCAGCATTAACTTCCTTAAAATTTCAATCGTATCTTTAACGAATATTTTTAAATCAACGCCATCGTCTATCAATTTGTTAACCAGCCTGATGCCGCCGGCCGCGTCTTTTTTTATTAGAAATTCAAGCAGATTTATGACTTCATTTAAATCAGAGCGCGGAATGACCAGATCGGCTTCTGCCCGGGTTATTTCCGCCCCACCGATGGCGATAATTTGCCCCAATAAGCTTTCCGCGTCGCGCATATGCCCGTCTGCATGCCGGGCGATGGCTTCTAAAATATCTTTATTAATCTTTATTTTTTCCGCCTGGACTATGTAAGTTAATTTTTTAACCGCGTCATTAACGCCGATTCTTTTAAAATCAAAGCGCTGGCAGCGGGAAATTATCGTGGCCGGAACTTTATGGGCTTCAGTCGTGCATAAAATAAAAATTACATTAGCCGGCGGCTCTTCAATGACTTTTAAAAGCGCGTTAAAAGCCTGGGTGGACAGCATGTGAACTTCATCAATAATAAAAACTTTATATTTTGATTTGGACGGCGCCACTCTGGCGCTGGCGATTATGTTATCGCGCACATTATCCACGCCCGTGTTTGAAGCCGCGTCAATTTCAATAATATCCAAGGCCCGACCCTCGGTTATTTCTTGGCAGCTTAAACAAGCATTGCAAGGATCGGCCGAATCATTCTTGCGCTTTTCGCAATTTATTGATTTAGCGAAAACTCTGGCCAAAGTGGTTTTGCCGACGGCTCTGGGTCCGCAAAAAAGATAAGCATGGGCGATTTTGCCAGTCTTAATTTCCTGCTCCAAGGTTACTTTTATGTGATTTTGACCGACCACTTCGGTAAAATTCTGCGGCCGGTATTTACGATATAATGTCACCATTGATAAAATTTTTAATGCTTGATTTAAAATTAAAAAAAAATTTGTCATTGCGAGGAGCGCCAGCGACGAAGCAATCTCACGAACTATTAGTTAAAATAATTGTCCGTTAGATTGCTTCGCTCCTTACAGTCGCTCGCAATGACAATATGAATTACTCTTTTTTCCTCACCACATTCTCCACCGCCGCCCATTTTGACTCGCCGTTTTTCGGCACCAGGATAACGACTTCGTCGCCTGATTCGCCTTTGTAATAAGTTACGCTGGCGGTTAAGAGGCGCCATCTTTTCCCGTCGGCCAAAGCGAAATATTCGCCGGCCGCGGAGCGTTCTAAAGCGCCAACCACGCGAGCCCGTTCAATCGGACCGATTTGCTTATAAATAAAAGTGCCATTCGCGGTTATGGTAAGTTTTAAAATATCGCCTTCAACCAATTTTGACTTGCTGGCGTAATTAGCCGGCACGCTGTATTGCTTGCCATCCGGGCCAATCATATTTTCTCCGTCAAACACGCCTTCAATTATGCGCGCTTCGCCTAAATTTTCCTCGCCTGAATCAAAATTATCATCGTTTAATTGGGCGATGCTGATAGCCGCTTCGTCTTCCGGGCTTAAAAAATCCGATAAAAGCTGGATTAAACGCTCATTATTTTCTTTAACATTAGCTAACAGCTTTTTAGCTAAAATCATTTTTGATTTGGCGATAGTAATATTTTCTTCTTTAGCCGGCTGCTTAAGCGGATCAACGTTTAAATATTCCCTGGCTTCATCAGTTTCATTATCATTTTCCAGCGCCAAATCATCGCTTAGATTTTTGTTTGTGTTTGGCATATGTTTTTGTTTTATGTTTTATTAACTGTCATTGCGAGCCATGTAATCATGGCGAAGCAATCTCACGTACTATAAATTTCGCTAAACTTACCATACCTGAGATTGCTTCGTCGCTGACGCTCCTCGCAATGACAAAAGAATTTTTATTCCCTAATTTTAACCAAAACAACCGATTTTGTAAAGCCGCTATATTTTTTTCGCCCGATTCATGATTTCCGCTTCAATTATGTTTCTATCCTGCCCGTATTTAAGGCGAGACAGCGACTTAATTTTAGCCGCTGAACCTTCCCTTTTAACTCCGGGCAAGGGCCAAACCGTTGACATGGAAAACGGCCGCGATGCCGTATTGTCTATCAACAATTTAACATAAGAGGTGTATTTTTCAATGTTAATCAAATCATATTGGTTAAACACGGGCGCGAATTCTTTAGCCATGGTTTCCGCGTCTTCCGAGCCGATCTTGAATAATAGCCAAGTGCCGACATTGCCGAAAACCGCGTTTTTAATGGAAGTATCCTGGCCTTTGACTAACTGGCCTAAATATTGGTGCGCGATGATCAGGTTTAAATTATATTTTCTGGCTTCGCTCAAAATGGAATTAACCGAATCAGTGGTAAAATTTTGAAATTCATCAATGTATAAATAAAAATCCAATCTTTTTTCTTGCGGCATATCGGTACGTGATAAAGCCGACATTAAAATTTTTCCCACCAAAATCATGCCTAATAAATGAGCGTTCATCTCGCCGATTAAGCCTTTAGACAAATCAACCAACAAAATTTTCTTCGTATCCATAACGTCGCGCAAATTAAAGGAACTTTTCTGCTGGGCGATTATCGGGCGCATGGTGTCGTTGGAAATAAACGAGGTCAGTTTTGAAGTTATATAAGGCACGACGTTCGCTAAAGCCGCTTCGCCGCCGGCCTTTTCCGCTTCCTTGCGCCAAAAATCAACCACGGTCGGATCTTTACATTTTTCCAATTTCATTTTTCTGAATTCCGGATCGGCCAAGACTTTCGGTATTTCCATTAAAGTTGAGCCGCTTTCCGGATCAGACATGACTAAGAGCATGGCGTTTCTCATATATTGCTCAAAAATCGGGCCGCCAGTGGCTTTTAAGTCATATAATTTATCAAAAATCTTTATCATTTCATTGATAACAAAAGTTTTTTGCTCCGGATAACGCGGGTCAAATTCCAATAAGTTTAAAGCCAGCGGACGCTCAATATCGGCCGGAGCGAATAAAATAACATCCTCGGCGCGTTCGGGCGGAACCCGGTTTAAGATGTCATTGATTAAATCCCCGTGCGGATCAATTACGCATACGCCTTCACCATTAGTAATATCCTGGATGGCCATGGAAGCGAGTAAAACCGATTTGCCCACGCCGGATTTGCCGATAACATAAGTATGCCGGCGCCTATCTTCGCGCTTCATTTTTATCTCCGTGGTTACGGCCCGATAAATATTTTTTCCTAAAATTATTCCTTCATCCGGAATATTGGACGGCGCTGAAGAATATTTGGCCATTAGCCATTGGATATTGGGCGTTTCCGCGCCGGAGAGCGGCGGATGGTAAAGACTGGCCATTTCTTCAGTATTTAGAATAAAGCCAAAACTTGGCTTAAAGCGGCGGTAGATAAAATCTTTAATTAAAAATTTCTGGATGTAACTATTGTAAAACGGCGTTTTATTGCTTAAAACATTGCCGTATTGGTAATAATTATATTGGCTAAAAACGCTAATCAGGTTATTTAGAAAAACTTTAGCCCGAGGCAAATCCCGAGCGCTGGCCACCAGCCTGATATTAACATCCAGCCCGGCCTTGGAATTTTTTTCTTCAATTAATTTTAAAACTTCCTGCTCCATAGCCGTTAAGCGATTTTCTTTTTCCGGCTTGCCCAATTCGGTTTTCGGCTTAGCCGCGTTCACCAAATCTCCGAAAAACATTAAAATTTTAGAAAATAAATTTATTTTTAAAGCATCGGACAACTTTCTGCCCTGGCTGACCGACGACACCACCCGATTAACTTTATTATGCCAGCCGGGGCGAGAGCTTCTGACGACATATTGGATGGCCAAACTTTCATCTTCTTTTAATTTAGACATGGCATTAACCAAAGAGTTTAAAGGATCAGCCTCCATTTTATTGTAAGTTTTCAAAGGGAAAATAAAACTGCGCTTGGCTTTAATAAAGCCGGCGATAGTTTGGCCGCGAGCGCTAAAAATATTATAATCATGAGCTTCTTCTAAAACCGCTTCCGGATAATAGGCCTGGATTTGCTGTTCAATATAGCGGCCCATGCCCCGGGGCGCGACCACATAAAAGGAAATAAATTTATGGTCAGCCACGATTTCAAAAGAAAAATGGTCGTTCCGGCCCAAGAGCCAAGAAAAACTTTTATGCCAGGCTTGCGCCTTTAGCCCGCCGATGGCTTTAAAAATAGTTTCGCCGCGGGAAATTTCTTCGCGCAATTGCTGCAGATAATTTTGCGCGGCCGGCTGCTGCTTCTCGTTGGGCTTTTCTTTGGGCACTCTAAGCAAATAAATTATATGGTCGTGGTATTTTGAATTTAAAGATAAAAATAAAATAATTTTTTTTATAATGAAAAGCGAAATAATCAAGACAGCGGCCGCGATTAAATAAATCAGCCAGCCGTCAATATTGACGCTTAAGCTTACGTCATGAATAGCTTGGGTGTTTTGATCGGCTAAACCGTAGTCCATATTACTTTCTTAATTTAATCAATTCATCGGCTTTTATCTTCGCTTCTTGCTCTAAAAAGTATTTATTAACTCCGGGAATTAAAGACAGCCATTTTTTTATTAACTCAATAATCTCACCGATATTTATTTTAGCTTTGGCTAATAATTGGTTTATTTTATTGGCGGTTTGCTCGCCCTTAATTTTAAATTCTTGGCGTTTAGCCGGCGTTAAGCTTAAATATATATCGGCCAACCCTTCAGACAAGACATTTTCCACCTGTTTTTGCCTTTTCACCATCGGCGCGATAATACTCCCGGCGGGAGCTGGAGCGGCCGCGGTATTTTCCATCAGATATATTTCATTTATAACGCTCTTCCTGGCTTGCTCAAAATTATTCGCTTTTTCCTCTTCGGCTTTAGAAAAAAGTTCCAAGCTTTGCTTTAATTTTTCACTTCCGGTCAAAGGGTTTTCGCTTAGCGGTAATGATTCCCCTGCCGCTGTCTCCGGTTTAATGTCCGCCATATGATTAAATAATTACTTCTTAACAAGTGTTGATATTATAACATAAAACAAATAAAAATTAAAATTTTTGATTGCTCTAACATCTAATCGGCCTAATTAAATCCCATTTATTTTAAAATAATTGAATATATGCTATAATAAGAACAATTAAATCTCTTAACAACATTCCCATGCCAAACTTCAAAAAAATTTCCAAAAATATCCAGCGAGTCATTATTGACAATCCGCAAAAAGGCCGGCAATTAACCTGGATCAACATTAATAATGCCGGCAAAACGGAAATTGAATTCTTAAGAAAAGAATACAATTTTAAATTATCTCATTTAAGGGCCTCTTCGGCTAAAGCCAATTCGGAGAGGCCGATAATAACGCGGGAAGATGATTATGTTTTTATGATTCTGCATTTCCCCTTGCCGCTCCAAAATAACGGCAACGGCAACGGCCGAATTAAGGCGGCGGAAATAGAATTTTTTATCGGCCACGGCTATTTAGTAACCATACCAAGCGAACCGATTGAGCCGCTTAACGAACTTTTTAACCTTTGCAAAAAAGACAGCCGTTCCTTACTGGCCTTTGAGCTGGAATCCTCGGCCATTTTGCTTTATGAAATCTTAAAAAAATTGCTTGAATACAGCTATGCCACTTTAGACGAAAACAGCATCGCTATCGGCCTGGCCGAACAAATTATTTTAGGCCAAGACCAAAACAAATCAGCCAATATAATTTTAAATCTGCGGCACAACCTGATAAATATGCGAAAAATAATGCAAAACCACAAAAATATCATGAAGCGGCTGATGTCCATGGAATCAAGTATTATCCCGCCGGAATATTTAAAAAAATATTATGGCGAATTGATAGGGCAAACGAAAACTTTTTGGGAAACTATGGAAAACCAGCGAGAAATGGTGGAAATTTTATACGACTCCTACCAATCACTAGCTAACTATCGCTTGAATAACAGCATGAAAATGCTGACTATTTTTTACGTGACCTTTTCTTCCCTATCCTTGGTAGCCGCGATTTTTAGCATGAAAATTGATAACGGTATGCCGTTCTTAAATTACCAAAACGGTTTTTGGTCAATTATCGCCATTATGGCAATAATCGGCTTGGCTATGCTGTTATTATTCAAAAAGAAAAAATGGCTGTAATTTAATTTTATCAGACTCAACTATGCTGGAAAGCCTACTAATTCTCATAGCTTCGTTATTTTTTTTGGTTAAAGGCGCGACTTTAGCCACAAAATACGCCATCTCGCTGGCCGAGAGCTGCCGCTTATCAAAATATGTTATCGGCTTTATTGTCGTGGCCATGATCTCAATCTTGCCGGAGACATTTGTCGCCATCAACTCCGCCATTGAAGGCATTCCGGCCTTTGGCTTGGGCGCTTTGTTCGGCTCTAACGTAGCCGACCTTACCTTGGTATTCGCGATAATAATCGCCTTCTTGGGCAGGGGCGTAAAAATTCAAAGCTCCATATTGAAAAATAATATTATTTACCCTTTTCTGCTGCTTATCCCCCTGCTGTTAGGCCTTAATGGCCATTACTCCCGCTGGGAAGGCTTGACCCTGATTATTGCCGGTTCAATATTTTATTTTCTTGTTTTTAAAAATAGCGTTTGCCGCTCGCCGGCCGAAAACCACGCTAAAAATTTCTACAAAAATTTATTATTTCTAATTTTAAGCATGGCCATATTGCTGGCCGCTTCGCATTTTACGGTGATTTCGGCAAAAGAATTGGCACGGAGTTTAGGTGTTAGCCCGATTCTTATCGGCATGCTTATTGTCAGTCTGGGCACAGTCATGCCGGAATTAATTTTTTCCTTAAAATCAGTAAAAAAGAACCATGATTCGCTGGCTATCGGCGATATTTTAGGCACTGTTCTGGCTGATGCCACTATCGTAGTCGGCATCCTGGCTTTAGCCGGCCCGTTTTATTTTCCGAAAAAAATTATTTACTCCACCGGCTCGTTTATGGTGATAGCCTCGTTTTTGCTTTTTTACTTTATGCGCAGCGGCAAAGTTCTTTCAAAAAAAGAAAGCAATTTATTATTTTTATTCTGGCTGGTTTTTATTTTGGTTGAATTTTTTATAAACAGATAAGTTAAATAAATAATTGGCTTTAAAAAAATTCGGCATCAGCCGGATTTTTTGTTATTTGTCATTGCGGACTTGATCCGCAATCCAGAAACTTGTTCTGCGCGCTAACTCCTGGATTGCGGCATCCTGTATCAAGTACAGGACAGGCTACGGCCGCAATGACAATGGAAAACACTTTTTTGATATCTTCAAGGCTTTCCGCCTTCACCAGTTCCTTCCTTAATTTACCGGCGTTGGCCAGTCCGCTTACATACCAGCATAAATGCTTGCGCATTTCAATTATCCCCTGCCTGCCTTTTAATTTTTCGGCCAATCTAGCGTGTTTCATGGCAGTTCTAAAAATTAACCCCTTGGTCGCGGGTTGCTGGTTACAAGTTGCGAGTTGCGAGAATATCCACGGCTTGCCTAATGCTCCCTGACCGATGCCAACGCCGTCGGCGCCGGTTGCAGCCAACAACTCTCCTGCTGTTTTTTTATCTACGACTCCCCCGTTGGCTAAAATCACGCCTTTAAAATATTTCCTGGCTTGCCTGATAATCCGCCAATTCACCTCTCCGCTATTACCCTGCTTAAGCGACCGGCCATGTATCATCACTGCTTTAATATCCAAACCGGCCAAACTTTTTAAAAAATCCAAAGCCGTGGCTTTATCAACTTCCGACCTGATTTTTATGGAGACCGGCAAATTAGTATTATTTATTACGGCTTCAATGGCTCGGCGCGCTAATTTAAAATCTTTCATAAGGACCGCGCCAGCGCCCTGACGAGCGACTTTTTTTACCGGGCAGCCGAAGTTTATATCTATGCCGTCCGGCTTTATTTTTTTTGTAATAAATTTAGCCGCTTGGGCGAAATGGTCGGGCTTACTGCCGAACAACTGGACAACATAAGGCCTTTCTTTTTTATCAAATTTCATTAACTCTAAAGTTTTTTTAGAATTATAAACAATGGCCGTAGCGCTTATCATTTCACTATAAACCACATCCGCGCCAAAACTTTTGCAGATTTGCCGAAAAGCCGAATCGGCCACTCCGGCCATAGGCGCCAAAGCGTAAATCGGCTTATTTTTCTTTTTTAATTTTTGCCAAAAATTTTTCATAAAAAATGCGCGCCGCCTCAAGCGAGAAGAACGCGCGACTTATAGCTATTCACCTCTTTTAAAATGTGCGCGCCACATATCCTTGAACGCTTGGATAAACGGGACGGCGCAGACAATGGCCATTAAAAACGCGGCTATGCATGCCTCTAATTCCGTTCCGCCAAAATGTCTCCCGATCATTTCCATGGCATCCTCCTTTTCTTATTTTTTGCTTATCCTTTGCCCGTCTTTAGTATCTTCTACCATATAGCCGAGCTTTTCAATTTGCAAGCGCAATTTATCCGCTTCAGCCCAATTTTTTTCTTTTCTCGCCCGCTCTCTTCCAATTTTCAATTCTTCCACCTGCCAATTTGACGATGGATCTAAAATTATACTATTAAGATTTAGCCCTAGCACTTCGTCAAATTTAAAAAGCGTTGTATATTTTTCCTCTTGAGTTAAATTAGATTTCAATAATTCCTGAACCACAGCTAAGGCCTTGGGCATATTTAAATCATTATTAATTGCTTCTAAAAATTTTTGATTAAATTTTTTACTAATTTTCTTTTTACCCTCTTCAATATTATTAATACCATTATTTTCTGGCCATAAAAAATATAATTGCTTGGCTTGATTATATAAATGTTTAAGTCCTTCTTCCGCCGCTTTTAGCGCCTCCCAAGTAAAATTCATTGTTTTGCCATAACCGGTCTGCAAACATAAAAATCTGTAAGCTAAAGGATCAATGTCTTTGGCCTTTAAATCTTTAATGGTATAAAAATTATTAAATCTTTTGCCCATCCTCTGGCCGTCAACCAATAGATGCTCATTATGCAACCAAAATTTTACTGGACTTTCACATTCATAGCCGATGACGCTCTGGGCAATTTCATTTTCATGATGAGGAAATTTTAAATCAATGCCGCCGGTATGGATGTCAAACGGCATGCCGAGTTCGGCTTGGCCCATGGCTGAACATTCTATATGCCAGCCTGGCCGGCCCGGCAGTTTCTGCCCGTTAAGTTTAAACTCCCATGACGGCTCGCCTGGTTTTTCCACTTTCCAAAGAACGAAGTCCTGCGCGTTTTCTTTTTCATATTCATCAGCATCTACACTGGCGCCGGTTTTCAATTTTGACACATCAATCTCAACCAGCAAGCCGTATTTATGCTTTTGGCCGTATTTGGCCACATCAAAATAAACCGAACCGTCTTTTATGTAAGCAAACCCGGCTTTAAAAATTTTTGTAACCAAATCTTGCATTTTACCGATATATTTTTTATCAGCGGCATGAGTGATTACATTCGGCTTATTTATATTTAGCTTTTTCAAATCTTCCCAGAAATATTTTTCAAATTCGGCCGTGAATTTTTTCAAAGCTGCCATGGCCGCTAAATCAGGGTATTTAATTTTTGAATCTCTGATTGTCTTATCGTCCACGTCAGTAATATTCATAGCCCATTTTACATTTTTTTCGCCGTAATTATATCTTAAGGTGCGAACTAACAAATCGGCAAAAACATACGAGCGCAAATTACCGATATGCGCGTAATTATAAACCGTGGGCCCGCAGGTATAAAGTCCGACCCGGCCCTTTTTTATCGGCTTAAATTCCTCTTTTTTTCGGGTTAGGGTGTTGTAGAAAAATAGCTTATTCATATATCTCTTGTTTCTGTCATTGCGAGCGCAACATAGTGAGCGAAGCAATCTCACGAATATCACATAAACAGGCAGGTGGTAATATTTTAGTGAAAATGTGTTGTTTGTGAGATTGCCGCGTCACCCGAGTACGGGCTCCTCGCAATGACAATTGCTGTTTTTATTCTACCCCAGCCTCTTTTTTTAGGCAAGAAAAAAGGGGCTCCTGTAAAAGCCCCTAATTGATTGGGCTAAATTTATAAAATTTTCGTACGAGGACTGCTTGAACTCGCCACAAGCGAGCGAGTTCCGCAGTAGAAAATTTTATAAATTTAGCCCAATCTTAATGTCGTATATTATAAATACTTTTCCGGATCAACCGCCGCGCCGTCTCTTAAAACTTCAAAATGCAGATGGGCGCCGTTGGTATAAGCGCCGGCGCCGGCTGTGCCTGGCGTGCCGCCGGATAAACCAATAATGTCGCCTTGCTTAACTTTATCTCCAGCCTTAACGTCAAGCCGCGATAAATGCACGTATTTCGTCACTAAGCCGCCATTATGGCTGACGGCGATATAACTCGCCTGATCGGTCAAGCCGCCGTTATAAACTTCAATAACCGTGCCGTCGGCCGCGGCTTTAACCGAGGTGCTTTGGATCACAGCTATGTCTATGCCGGTGTGCTCGCCGACAGAATCGCGATAAGGATAATCCTTATCATGCCAGCCATAAGTTATGGAGCCGCTAACCGGCTTAATTAACTTTGTAACGCCGCCATTAGACTGCCCGTTATTGCTATTCCCATTGTTGCCGTTTCCATTGCTATTATTGGATTGTCCGTTGCTCGCTCCGGTAGCTATGCTAAAACTATAACTATCGGTCGGATCGCCGCTGACTAAAGCGCTTACCCGGGAATTTTTTCCTTTAGCCGTAAAATCACTAAAATAAATATCAATATTTTCATCCGCCATTTCATCGTTAGTTTTAACATGAACATCAAAGATAATTTCTTCACCCACTTTGACCGTATAACCGCCTAAACTGATTTTATTGGCGCCAGCCACCGGCCGGCTAACCGTACTGCCAACGCTTCTTTGGCTATCGCGATTAACAACTTTTAAATTGCTGTAGCCTAAGCTATAAGTTAATTCCTGTCCGGCCGCGTTGACCGTAATTGAATCAAGCTTTAAATCTTCAACGCCGGTATTTTTAACCTTAAAGCCGGCGATAACATTATCATCTTCGCCTTTAGTGACGAAGCCGTCGGTAACCTTGCTAATTTCCGCTTTAGCCTCACCAAAAGTGGCTTTATGGCTGTTAACATTTAAATTATTAACCACTGCCGGAATAGCGGAATTATTATTAACCGCCGCTATATTGCTAATGGCCAATTGAATTTCCGAAGCTTGGAGATCGGTTTCCGTGTCCGCGTAGACTTTTATTTCCCTCCGCTCGCCTGATTTTAAAACATAGCTAAAGCCGTCTATGGCAAAGTCGCCAGTATAAGGGCTTTTTATGGTCTTGATTTTAGTTGAACCGATATAAAATTTTAAATTGCTGAAACTGTTGTCAAAAGCGATGGCGCCTGAGCTGTCGGTACCGCGCGAAAAAGTCACACCGGTTATTTTAGTATCGCCTCCGGCCGCGCCTTCCATGATAAAGCTGGCGATTTTAATATTTTTTTCGCCTTTGATAAAGGTTTGGCCGCCCAATTCATTATTGGGATAAAGATAAAGGTTGGATTTACTGACGATTAATTTGGCTCCGGCGCTGTTCACCGTATCGGTAAATAATGAGCCGTTAGGGATGCGATATTCAAGGCTGTTTAAAATTACTTTATAATAGCTGCCATTAGGCGAATTTTCTGGCAGTTTAGTTATTAAAGCGACGGCTAAAGTTTGTTTAGGCTTTAAATTTAAATTGCCCAAGCCAACGTTCGCTATGCCGCTATTGAATTTATCGGCGTTAAACGAAGCGTAGACTTCGCCGCTGTTATAATCAACTAAATAAATAGTTTCAATTAAGTTGGGCGCGGCGCTATTTTTTTCCAAACTGAAATTTAAATGATTTAAAATTATTTTTTGGTTGTTATTCCTGATCTCAAAATTACCAATAATGACGCCGGCCTGCTGGCTAAAAACCTTGTTATTAGCCTTTAGCTCTTTGGCCACTACGCCAACCGTTTCCCTTTTAATAATAATATTTTCATTAAGATTGGTAATTCTAACGTATAAATTAAAATTTCCTTGCGAGCTTAAAATTTTGGCTTTATTAAGCTGAAGGTTAATCGTAGCGTTTTCACCGCCAACGATATCCGCTAAGACAGTAAAGGTTTCATTGCCGGACTTTTTAATTTTATAATTATCCAACTTAAAAACTAATTTTCTTTCATTAGACATGGCCGGAGCGATAGCAATGATCTGGCCGGCCTTATTTTTCAGCTTAAAATTATTTAAGCTATCCGCTTGGGCGTTGCCATTATTGGTAAATTCCAATTCTTTGGCGAAAACATCAGACGCACCGGAACTTTCCGTTAAATTGAATTTACCGATATTTTTTTCCGTTAAACCGATAACCGCCTGGTTATTTTTTATGCTTAAAGACTGCTCGCTAACCGAAACTTTTTCCAAAAAATCAACTCCGGAAGTTAACTTAAAGCTGTCTCCCATTACCGGAAATGCGCCAATGGCTTTAGCGCCGCCTATGCTGGACGCCTGGCTGATAATAACTTGAAAGGTATGATTAATAATATTTTCCGAACTATCATAAAAATTCACATAAACTTTAATTTTCGCTGACTGGCCCGGATTTATAGTTATCGGCTTATCAATAAAATTAAAAACGGCCTGCCGATTATTTAAGGAAGATGAATATGAATATTCTATATCGCTCTCGTTAGTTAGATAAACCTCTTTAACTAACTCGGGCTTAAAAATGCCTTTTAAATCTATAATTAATTTTTTAATTTCAACCGGCTTGCTGTCGGCGGTTAAATTAAAAACAGCCGCTAAATTGTCTTGGGTATTAATAACCATTAAACCGGTCTTGGGGCTTAAGGAATCCAAAGCGATTGACAGCTGGTTGTTGCTATAACTTCCGCTGCCGCCGGCAACTTTAAAATCAATGTTTTTATATTCAGCCAAATCGGCTTGAGAAATTGTTATGATATCTGGCCATTTAAAGCCGGCATCAATAAACTGCTGTTCGGACTTAATTAAGGCTTTTTGGTTTTTGGAAATATAATAAACAGAATTATCGCCGGCCGATTTAACCAATCTGGCTTCAGGCCATTTTTTTAATTCTTCGGAGCTAATGACTTTAATATCGCTCCATTTATTGCCGTAAGACAAAAAGGCTTTAGCGCTGACATAAGCTTTTTTTAAGCCATGCGCGTGATCTAAATAATATACCGTGGGATTATCAGCGGTCCTAACCTGTTTAATGTCAGAATTAAGGCCATAAGCCGCATCAGCATTTTGCGCGTTAACAGCTAAATAACTAATAGCAATTATAGCTATGAGAGATATTAAAAATTTAACGGCTAAAGCAAGGGCTAATAATCTAAATTTCTTTGATTTTTTAGTCTTGCCTATTAAATTTTTAGCTAATTTTAGAGTATTATTCATATGATATAGTCAATAATTTAAATAACTAATTACTATATCATATATTTAATGTTATGTCAAGTAAAATAAAACCCCCTATAATAGGGGGATAAATAGATTAAGTTGTATTTATAAAATTCTCCTCGCCAATTAATTCAAGCCCACTTCATCAATCACCACCAGATTTTTGCCGTCTAAAATGCCATAAAGGAATATATCAGTAATGTCGCGGCGGTATTTAAATTCATGGGGGTCAAAAACCGTATAATTGATTTCTTTGCCTAATTCAACTTCCAGTTCTCTAATCAACTTTATAAGCTTGGGTTTATTAATTTTGCCGACGATCAATATGTCAATCAAAGTATTGGGATTATTAACAAAAATTCCGGTTAAAACCAATAATTTTACTTTGCCGATTGAATTAAGCTTGCGCACAAAATCTTTTTCATATAAAATCTGCGCCTTGACGATTAAAGCTTTGATCTCGTCAAACAAAACAAAATTAGGGTTGGCGCGGAAATATTTTTTTTCCTGGCCGCCTGCCGGCGAGGCCGAGCCGCCGGCCGCCTCTTCCTCATTTTTCAGGTCCGAGGTCAAAATGCCGAACTTTTCCAAATTTTCCAATTCTCGGCGCACTGAATTAAGCTGAAGCTTTAAATTGCGCGATAGCTGCCTGATATAAAACTTCTCCGCTGGATTTAAGAGAAATAATTTTAATATTTTAACTCGTGAATTTGAGCCGAATAATTTTTCAAGCATATTTTACGTCTAATCGCTTAACTTATTTATAGTTTTATTGTATAATGAATATATTATTTAGTCAAAAGTGATTTATCTCGTTTTATTCGTGTTTTTATATGAATTACAAAATAGCCCAATTTATTCTAACGCCCGGCCAGCGCAATGAACTGGCTCACGAAATTTATGTCGCCCAGCCTGACGCCAATAAAGAAGCTTTGGCCGGCAAGCTGTTCGCCTTAATTGAGCTTGAAGCAAAAAAGGCTGATAGCCTTAAAATCATTAATTTCTTGATCAATACCCTTAATCATAGCTATTACCAAAACGAAAAAATGATCTTGCGCGAACGGGTTTCAAGCATAAAAATAGAGCATATTTTTGAATCGGCTCTGGCTAAAACCAATAAAAGACTGGCGGAATTTTTACAAAGCGAGAAAATCAAGCTACATCCCGGACTGGCCAATATCACTATCGGCGTAATTTATAATGATAGTTTGCATTTTTCAAATTTGGGAAAAAATAAGGCTTTACTCTTATATAAAAGTAAAACCGAAGATAGTTCCAAATATAAATTAGCCGATATTACCGAGCAAACGGACAAGGGAGAGATTAAGAAACCTTCAAGCTTGATTAAATTATTTTCCAATGTCATAAGCGGCTCTTTGCCGCGCGGCGGTTATTTTATCTTTACCAATGAAACCTTCTCCGAATACCTTTCGGCCAAGCAAATTATCAGCATTGTGACTACTTTGCCGCCGGCCGGCGCGGCCGAACAAATTAAAAATACGCTAAGTAAAATTAACGCTTACGTGCCTTTTCTTGGTATTATAATAAAAAATACCGCGGGCGCGGAAATGCCGGAAATAAAAAATAAGGAGCCGATTGCTTCAACCAAAGCCTCAATTGAAAACTTAATTACCACCGAAGAGCAGACGGAGAAACTCTTAACTCCCTCCGGGCTGATTAACGCTAAAAGATGGTCGTCTTTTTTAAATAATTTAATCGGACGCTTTAGCTTGGGGCGAAAAGCCAAGGCTAGCGGCCAAACATTCTTGCTTAAAGATAAAATTTTCTCCGGCAAGAAGGCAAACTGGTTTTCTCCTAAAAAAATCTTTGATTCTCTAAAAAATTCTTTGGGCGTCTTAATCGGCCTGCTGGTTTATATTTTTAAAATATTAACCAATAAAGAAAAAATGGCCGAATCCTTCAATCAGTTGATTTCCGGCACCGTAAATTCATATCAAAAAATCAAAGCGTCTTTATTAAAATCGTTTTTCTGGTTTAAAAGCCTTAATCGAATAAATAAAATTTTATTATCGGCCTTTTTAATCTGCCTGATAATCTTTTCTTCTAATTTAGCCTGGCAGAATATAAAAAATAAAGAAATAAAAAACCAAGCCGCCATTAGCGATTTAATGTCCGCTATTGAACAAAAACAAAATCAAATTGACGCCAGCCTTCTCTATAATAACGAAGCCGGCGCCAAAAAACTGCTTGAAGAAGTTAAAGGCTTAATCGCGAACCTGCCCCAGAAAAACCAAACGCAAAAAGACCAATACAATATTATAATAGCCAAACACCGGGTGCAAATTGAAAAAATAAGCCGCGTTATTCGCTCTGAGGCGACTTTAGTGGCTGATTTTATAAATCTTGACGCTAATGCCAGCCCGGCCAATATTACCTTGGTTCAAGATAAAATATTTGCCGCTGACGCGGGGAAAAAATCAATTTACAGCCTTGATCTAAAAAGCAAGTTGGCCACGATAATAAATTTAACCGGCCAAAATATAAGCAGGCTGGATTTTCCCAATATCAGCGATACTACTATCGCTTATTTTAACGCTAACAATATTATTATTTTTGACACCAAAACCGAAGAATTATCAGCTTTGGAAATTGACTATCCGGCCAAGCCGCAAAAAATAGTCGGCTTTAAAGAATACAATAACAGATATTATTTGGCCGACGCGATTAACGGGCAAATTTACCGCTTTAATAAAAGCGGTTCCAGGCTGGCCGGCGCGGTTAGCTGGCTAAACAGCTCGGAAGATTTAAGCGGCGTAAAGAGCCTTGATATTAACGGCAATGTTTATCTTTTGCGTGATAACGGTGAAATTTCCGAATACAGCAAAGGCCAAAAACAAGAATTTTCCATTTCCGCGATTGAGCCTAATTTCAGCCAAGCAACCAAGCTCGCAATTTCCGAAACGCAAGATTATCTTTATATTTTTGAGCCGGCCGGCAAAAGATTGGCGGTATTTAATAAAAATGGCGAATTTATCAATCAATACACCAGCGATAAATTTGACAACTTAAAAGATTTTCAAATTGACGAAACCAATAAAAAAATATATTTCTTGAATAACGCCTCGGTTTATTCAATTGAAGCCGTCCATTTAAATAAATAGCTTTAAAATCAATTTACATAAAAAAACGCTCCGCGATTTCGCGGAGCGTTTTTTGTTTCGCTATCTCTTTGATATTTATTTTAGGGTAACTTTGGCGCCGGCTTCTTCCAATTTCTTTTTCATAGCTTCGGCGTCTTCCTTTTTAATGCCCTCTTTTAACATTTTAGGAGCGGCATCAACCAAGTCTTTGGCGTCCTTTAAGCCCATTTCGGTTAACTCGCGGACCGCTTTAATAACAGCGATCTTATTTGAACCGGCTTCGGTTATTTCAACGTTGAAGCTGGTTTTCTCTTCCGCGGCTTCAGCTTGAGCGGCCGGGCCGGCCATCATCATAGCCGGGGCGGCGGCGGAAACGCCAAATTTCTTTTCTAAAATCTTAACTAACTCGGCTAAATCCAAAACCGACATTTTTTCAATGGTCTCGACTAAAGCCTTAAACTTTTCAGGCACTTCAATTTGAGTGTCTTCGTTTTTAATTTCTTCTGGCATAAATTTTGCTTAATTATTTATTATATAAATTATTTATTTTTTCTCGCTAACCGCTTTTAAAGCTTGGACTAAATTTCTAATATTCCCAGCCAAGGCATTGACAAAACCGGAAACCGGAGCGTTGATTGAACCGACAATTTTAGAATATAATTCCTGTTTACTCGGCAAAGTCGCTAAATTGGCGACCTCCGCGGCGCCAATATATTTATTTTCTAAAATGCCACCGACAAATTCAATCTTACGCCCTTTTTCTTTATCTTTTTTAAACTGGCCGACAATTTTAGCCGGAGAAACTTCATCGCTATAACCGAAAATCGCGGCAATTTGGCCTTCAAATTTCTTTATATCCAAACCGATAATTGACTTATCTTTTAAGGCTAAGCTGAATAAAGTCTTTTTTGCCACGTAATATTCATTGTTTTCCTGGCGCAATTTAGACCTTAACTCTTCATTTTCTTTAACCGTCAAACCGCTGTATTTGGTAAAAATAATTGATTTGGCTTTGGAGACCTTGTTATTTAATTCATGCAAAATTGTTCTTTTTTGTTCTTTAGTTTTAGGCATATACCATTTAATTATTAAATAAAAATTTAATGGCCGTAGAGTTCTACTCGCTATTAAATTTTTATTTAATACATTATATTTTTTATAAAGTATTGAAAACTTTTTTTAAAAAAAGTTTTCAAAGTATCAAAAAATCCGCGTACAAGGCGCAGACTAAAAGATTAGCTAAAATTAGCTTTGTCTCGGCAGGAAATTAAGCGTTTTTTAGGCGCGCCTGCTATCTGCGACTATTTACCCGGTGAAATCCCTTCGGGAGGCAAAGCCTATTTCACGGGGTGAATTAATTTAATAATAACATATTTGATTAAATTGTCAAGAAAATTTTTTATTTCAAATATTTAGCTTTATTGCGATTATGTTCATCTAGAGTTTTACTGTAAATCGTCTTGCCGGTCTCCGGATCACTTAAAAAATAAATATAATCGGTAGCTTCCGGATAAATCGCGGCGCTTAAAGCGTTAAGTCCGGGATTAGCGATCGGACCGGGCGGCAAACCGCGATATTTATAAGTATTGTAGGGCGAGTCAACTTTTGTGTCTTCCAAACTATATTGCGGCTTGTTCACGCCTAAAATGTAAGCCAAGGTGGCGCAAGAATTTAAAGCCATACCGCTTTTTATCCTGTCCCAAAAAATGCCGGAAACAATTTTCATATCTTTGGTTGAGCTAACTTCTTTTTCAATTATTGACGCCATGGTAACAATTTCATAAATCGCCTTGTTCTGCCGCTTGATTTCCGCCATCATTTCCGGAGTTAATTTCTTATCAAAATTATTTAGCATTTTAGAAATAATTCCCTCGGCCCCGGTATCGTCAAAGATTCTATAAGTATCAGGAAATAGATAACCTTCCAGCCCGGCCTCTTTGGACGCGCCATTTAAAAAATCCGGCTTGGCAAAATTAAATTTCCACTTCGCGAGAGGCGCTTTAGCCAAAGCTAAAAAATCTTTTGCCGAAATTATATTATTTTTTTCCAAATAGGCGGCGATATCTTTATTGCTCCAGCCTTCAATTATTCTGATGGATTTTTCCTGGCTGATCGCTTCGCCTTGAGCCAATATTTTTATTATTTCCTTGGCGCTTAATTTCGGGCTGATTAAATATTCGCCGGCCTGAATTTTTAAATTTTTCCGCCAAACATTATATTTAAAATAAAATTCCGAGCTGATCAAATTATTTATACGCAAATTTTTCGCTATTTGCTTTACGGTTTCGCCTTTGCCAACGAGAAAAGCCTGCTCCTTGCCATTAGCGTCCACGGGGGAATTTAAATTTTGCCAATATAAAAAACCCGACACGAAAAATATTGCGGCAATAATTATAATTTTTTTTATCATATTGTTATTTGGCTTTATTTTTTCCCGCCGCCTCGGCGATTAAAGTTGAACTTGATCTTATTTTTCTGCCCAGGCCGTCAACTCTTTTTATATTTAGCTTGCGGCAGATGACGGTTTCAGAGGTTGGGATATTGCCTTGCTTGCGATCACCGCCTTGGGCGAATATGTCAGGCTTAACTTTAGCCAGAGATTTGCAGACTGACGGATCTTTATCAATTGATAAAAAAACTTTATCAACCCATTTAATGGCCGAGACTATTTTCATTCTATCAGCCTGATTTAAAAACGGCACACTGCCTTTTAATTTTACTTGATAGTCGTTATTAACTATCACCACTAAGCGGTCGCCTAACTTTTTGGCTTTCTCTATCATTTCCAAATGCCCGACATGCAGAGGATTAAAATAGCCGCTAACAGCCACGGTAATTTTCTTTTTCATATTTACGACGATTAATTTTTATATAATTATTTTATCAAATGAAATTGATTAGAGCAATGCCCGCCTACCGGCTAACAGGCTTGCTTTTAGCCAATAAATATGCTATAATTAAATTGTAGTAAAAATCTTGACAAAAAACAAAAATAAAGATAAAAATAAAAATGATTCAAAAGATAGGCGGGCGGCTGATTTTCGTATATGGCAGCGCTCCGAAACAACATATTAAGACAAATTTCAAGTTATCTCTATTAGGAATACTCTTAGGGATTTTTTTATTGCCTAATCTGGCTTATTTATCCGCTATTACTCCGGAAGAAATAATCGCGCTAACCAACCAAGCAAGGCAAACGGCCGGCCTTAACGCGTTAACCGCCAATCAGCTATTAACCCAAGCCGCCATAGCTAAAGGCAAAGCCATTTTAGAATCCCAGGCTTTTAAGCATAATATTAACGACAGAAAATTTTCTTCCTGGATCCGCGACACCGGTTATAACTATTCTTACGTGGGCGAAAATTTAGCTATTGATTTTGAAACCAGCCAAAGCGTAATAGACGCTTGGAAAAATTCTCCAATGCACAAAAAAAATCTTTTAAGCCCATATTATCGGGAAATCGGTCTGGCCGCGGTTCAAGGAAAATTCCAAGGCCAAGACACAACCGTGGTGGTGCAAATATTCGGTTCGCCGGCTGTCGGCTCGGCCAAGCCTTTAGCTTCCGGCTCCGAATTTAACTCCGCTAATTCAAATATAAATTTTTTAGAAAATAATTTAGCCGGTTACGAACTCAACCGCGCGGAAAATTTATTAACCCATTCTATAATTAATCAGGAAATACTGCCGCCTTACAATAGCAAATTAATTATACCGGCCGAAAATAATCTAGGCGCTAGAGTGAACAAACTTATTGCACAGCCCGGCGCTTACGCGGCCGCCAATAATTTCTTTATAATTTTTTCTTCTCTAACTTTAATTTATCTTTTTATATTTCTGTACTATTATTATTTCTTCAAAATTAATAAACTTTCTTCTATCTAACAATAATCTATGCTGCAAATTTTAATCGCGCCGCTTGCCGCCGCCCTGATCGCCCAGCTCGCCAAGCTCTTGATAAAATCAAACGGCTTAAAATTTAATTGTCAATCATTTTCTTCTTACTCGGGCATGCCGTCAAGCCATGCCGCCATGGTTATTTCCTTAACTGCCAGCCTCGGCTTAACGCTGGGGCTACACTCTCCCCTATTTTACCTCTCCATAATTTTAAGTTTTTTTATAATCCGCGACGCCCTGGGCCTTAGAAATTATGTCGGGCAACATGGAAAGATTTTAAATGACCTGGCAAACGACTTAAGCAACAGCCAAATTATCTCAAAAGAAAAATATCCCGCCTTAATTGAAAAAATCGGTCATACGCCGGCGCAAATTATTGCCGGCGCGGTTTTAGGCTTTTTAATCAGCTTGGCCGCTTATTATATTTTTTAAATATCTCTTAAATAAAAAAACAGCTTCGGCATAATCCGAAGCTGTTTTTTTTAATTTATTTATCGCTAACTATGGAATCGCCACATTGAAACTCAAATTAGAAACAGCCGATAAAATATTGTAATTAGTCTCCAGGCCAACATAAAAGACTCCATTTTTATACCAATAAACCGGCGAACGCGAAATTGATTTAGTATCCCCTGCCGAAAGATTAAAATTAAAATAAAATGCTTTGTCCGTCTGATTCCAGCAGGTTTTCACGTCATAGCCGGCCGGGCAGTTATTTAATTTATTGATCGGGTCTATGGGCATGGTTATACCTAATTCCGAGCCTAAGGTGGCTTGCCAGCTCGGCCAAGTTGATATTGACGCTCCGGTTATATAACTGCCTGATTTTAAGCCGGGAAAACCGCCCTTCTTATAATTTGCCAACGCCGAATTCATATCATAGAGATTAGTCAGCCTCTTTACATCTCTGATAATTTTTTGCTTTTGGCTGCTGTTAATATCAAAATTAGTATTAAATTTCCAATGTGTTAGAATCTGGCCGAAAATATCTATGGTTTTATTTTCCGCTTCCTGGTTATAGGAGATTATATAGATATTGGTATAAAAATCATTGCCGGAGATATTGGCGGCATTAACATAAACCGTGCGGCCGTCTCTAACCGCTTCGTAGCCGTCAACCAATAGATTTTGGGGCGAGCCTTGAAGTTTAATGTTTTTCTTGTACCAAACTAAAGGAGAATAATGCTCTAAATTAGACATGACGCGGATGGCAATGGCGTCGGGGGAGGCTTCCGCAGCCACAGCCTTAGAGCCAGTCAGAAAAAAAGACATCGCGATTAAAATTGTTGAAATTAAAATTAATTTATTGATTTTCATATATTTAAATTATTTTTGGCAAGCGCCGCACCAATGGGTGCCTCGGCCGCCGAGCTTAATTTTTTTAACCAAACCGCCGCAGGTTTTGCATTTTTCGCCCGCCCGCCCGTAGACTTTTAGATATTTTATAAAATTGCCGGTTTCCCCCATCGCGTCCACGTAATCATTAAAAGAAGTACCGCGGTGCTTTATGGCATATTTTAAAATCTTGGGAATAGCCAGCCATAACTTTTTTATTTCCGAGCCGGTTAAAGTTTTAACTTTTCTAAAAGGCTTAATCTTGGCCTCGTAAAGTGATTCATCGGCGTAAATATTACCAATGCCGGAAATATATTTTTGATCCAATAGCGCCTGCTTAATCGTGGTTTTAGGCCTACGAGCTAAAATTTCTTTAAAATATTCTAAGGTAAATTTAAGGCCAAGCGGCTCTACCCCGAGCTGACCGCTAAACTTTTTGAATTCATCCGCGGCCATCAGCTTAATCCAGCCGAATCGCCTAACATCATTAAAATACAAAATGCTTTTATCGTTAAATTTGAAAATAACTCGGCTGAATTTATTGGGCAATTTTTTATCTGAATTAATAATCGGATGACCGCCGGCGATTAGCGAATTTTTATTCTCTAAAACCAGCTGGCCGGTCATTTTAAGATGGATAATTAAACAAAAATCAACCAAATCTATAATTATCATTTTAGCCCGCCGGGCCACCCCCCTGATTTTTCTATTTAAAATATTTTTAACCTCACTCTCGGTTAAATGAAAAACTTTTCTATCCAGCGATTTTACGGCGATAATTTTTTTATTTTTAAGCTTATTATTTAAATCGCGGACGATTGTTTCAACTTCAGGAAGTTCCGGCATACTTATTTATAATCAAATAAAAATTATACTATAATCGTTCCTTCATGATTCTCGCCGTCAATACCGGCAGCGTTGGCTTCGTCCGTATCAATATGCATAGCCAATTTAAAGGAAGGGTCAACCCTAATTAGAACATTTTCAAAAAGCAAATCGCGCGCGCCGCTCGTATCAACCTTAACGCGGTCATAATTTTTGACTCCGATCGCGGCCGCGGTCTCCGGATCAATATGAATATGCCTTAAGGCTAAAATCACGCCTTGTTTTAAATCTATTTCTCCTTTGGGGCCGATAATTTTAATTCCCGGGGTATCGCTTAAATTTCCCGAATCCCTTACCGGCGGATTTAAGCCGAGCGCGCGCGCTTCGGTCTCGGAAATTTCAACCTGGGTTTCTTGGCGGATCGGACCTAAAATCCTAACGCCGTTAAGCTCCCCTTTCGGACCGGCCAACTTAACGGTTTGCTTAGAGGCATATTGCCCGGGCTGGGACAAATCTTTATATTTTTCCAATTCAAAGCCAGGACCGAATAAAATTTCCAAATCCGCTTTTGATAAATGAATATGGCGAGCTGATATTTCAATGGGAACTTTCATAATGTTAAATTATGTCATTGCGAGCGACCGAAGGGAGCGAAGCAATCTCACATAGTCGGAAATTAACCAGGGATTGCTTCGTCGTCCAGAGCACGGGACTCCTCGCAATGACAGTAGATTATATATTCTTCTTACTTAATAACCCGTTCTGCGCGCCGGGTATGCTAATTACCGAAGCGGCGTTTTTCGCGGCTAACAGCAAAGATTTTTTAATGTCTTGATTATATAATTCCAGCCCGGCGATAAAGGCCGAGCCAAAAGCATCGCCGACTCCGGTAGTATCGGCGCGGCGCGTTTCTTTAATAATCGGCTGATGATAAATTTTATTTTCAAACATGGCGTCAGCGCCCTGCCGGCCGCCGGTAATGACAACGATTTTAGGGCCATACGAGCTTAAAGCCGCCAGCAAATTTTTTACATTATTTAAAAAAGCGCGGCCTTTAGCTTTATATTTTTTATCCGACATAACCAATTCTATGGCCTCGTCTTTATTAACGATCAAGCAGGTTGTTTTTTTAAAATATTTCCCCAGCCCTTTTATGCCGGTTAAAATCTGCCTATGCCCAGGATTCCAGGCAAGCTTCTCATTTTTAACCGAAAAAATCTTTTCCAAATTATTTTTCCATTCTCCGGATAAGGACGTTAAATATATCCATTCGCTTTGATCCAAAATCCCAATTTCAAAATCATTAACGGTTAGCTCATTATTGGCCGCGCGGTTGGAAAAAACAATATGTTCATTGGACGGACCGACCAATAAAAAAGAAAAACCGGTTTCAACGCCTTTTATTTTTTGCACTAAGGTTATATCTACTCCTCGCGCCTGAAGATTGCTTAAAATCCTTTGGCCTCGGGAATCTTCGCCAATGGCGCAAAGGCAAGCCGCTTTAAAGCCAAAACCGGACAAGCTAACCGCGGCGTTGGCCGCCCCGCCGCCAAAACCGGAAAATGACTTATCAACTTTGACCTTTGCCCCGTATTCAAAGGCCAGTAATTTTTGCTTGGTTAAATCTTTCTTGTTGTTAATTAAAACTCCTTCGTCGGTGTAAAAAGTTATATCCTCGGTCGCCCCGCCTATGGTTATGACGTCGTATTTCATAAAAAATTGTTAATATTAATATGCTTATATTATAACATACAAAAACCCCCTTTTGCCAGCCGGCCGATCAAGGGGGTTAAATAGATTTAAATATTTTATTTTTTCTTTAACAGCTCTTTGGTAAATTTCTTTATCTCCGGCCCGATATCAGGGCGGTCAAAAGCGTATTTCAGCATGGTTGTCATGTAATTCAGCGGATCGCCGGTAGTCAGCCATTCGCCATCTTTAATTTTTTTAGCGTAAAATTCACCGCCATTTTTTACATAACTTCTAATGGCGTCAACTATCCAAAGCTCATTGCCTTTGCCTAAGGCGGTATTTTTTAAAATATCAATGATTTCCTGGTTTAAAATCATGCGGCCGAAATCAGCTAAGCGGGAGGGCGCTTCCTTAACACTCGGTTTTTCAATAATATCTTCAATCCGCATAGTGCTTTTTTTTACTTTAACAATGCCGTAACGGACTACCTGATCCAAGGGCACTTCCTGTACGCCGATCATCAGATGCCCGGTTTTATTGTAATCATCAACCATCTGCTTGGCAAACGGCACCTTGGCTTTTACCAAATCGTCGCCCCAGACAAACATAAACGGCTCGTCCTTAACAATGCTGGCCGCGGACAAAACCGGCGTGCCGTTGCCATACGGCCCTTTTTGCCTGACATAAATGAAATTGGCCAGATTGGCTATTTTCTTTACTTCTTCCAATAATTTATCTTTGCCGGCTTTTTGCAGATCATCAATAAGAGCCCAATTATAGTCAAAATGATCTTCTAAAGGCTTTTTATCCCATTTAGTGACTAAAACTATGTCTTCAATCCCAGCCGCCACTAACTCT
Source organism: Patescibacteria group bacterium (assembly GCA_028703305.1). GTDB lineage: Bacteria > Patescibacteriota > Patescibacteriia > Patescibacteriales > GWC2-42-12 > JACPHD01. The sequence goes on along the minus strand of JAQVNC010000009.1, from coordinate 3,436 downwards.
TCCACTACCAATTGCACAATCGGCTTATCAACAATCGGCAGCATTTCCTTAGGCATGGATTTAGTCGCCGGCAGAAGGCGCGTGCCGGAACCGGCTACCGCCACAATCGCTTTTTTTATTTTTTGCATATTTTTTTAATTGTCATTCCGGCCTCCGAGCCGGAATCTAAATTTTATTTATTTTTCCATTTTCTTAAATATTTCGCCCACGACGCCAGATGGTGCCAGGCGGCCAAGCTTGTAAAAAATTTATACCAAGCAACGCTCGCGCTTTGCCGAATATAATTATGGCTAATGGCGGCTTCCGGATTATAAATAACTTTCCAGCCGCGGAGCCAAAATCGCTTGCATAAATCAGTGTCTTCAAAATAAAGAAAAAAATCTTCATCATACAAGCCAATCTGCCTGAAAGCCGAGGCGCGGCAAAATAAAAAAGAGCCTAAAAGCCAATCAACTTCGCGCGGGCTTTCTTTATTATAATCCTTATATAAAAATCTGTCTAAATCTTTTCTGCCCAGCCAAATTTTCCCCAGCGGGGTACGCCTAAAGATCGGCGTAAATAAGCCCGGCCAGCGAAAACAAGAATCCTGAACCGTCTTATCAAGGTTAAATTGCTTCGGCCCGACTACGCCGGCTTCGGGATGGCTCTCCATGTAAGCGAATAATTTTATAAAAACATCTTTATCGGCCGAAGTGTCCGGATTCATAATAACAATATATTTTCCCCGGGCGATTCTCGCGCCCTTATTATTAGCCGCGCCCAAGCCGACATTTTGGCCATTCATGATAAATTTTATTTCTCCGAATTGTTTCAAGTCATTACTATGCAAATCGCCCGAGTAATTATCCACCACGATAATTTCATAATCCAAACCGGGCCAATCCGCGTTTTTGATTGACTTGACGCAATTCAAAACCAAATTTTTGGCTTTATAATTTACTATGATTATGCTGATATCCATAAAATATATTTGTCATTGCGAGCGCAAGCGAAGCAATCTCACGAATTATTTTTTAAAATTATAGCTTACCATCTTATTAAAACCTTCACAACTCGCCAATAGGCGTTAAAAAAAACATTGGCAATCTTCAGCTTCGCGTCCCCTATTTCCTGATACCAAATCCGGCCGGAAAATAATTTTATTATCTCTTTATCAGGCGCGATCCGCGACTTTTGAATTTTTTTTCTCTCTCTTAAAATATAGCGCCAATGCTTAAGTTTTAAAAAATATTTATAAACTTCAATTTTTTTTTCAAGCCAGCCGCCTTTAGCGGCGAAAAATATTAAGCCGATTTCCATTATCAGAAATGCCGGCGCTAACAATAAAAGCGTCGCCCAATGGTAATTTTTCAGCGTGGCGATAATTCGGTTGCGATCCATGAAATAATATTTTTTAATGCTGCGGGAGAACTCATATTTATGATAGACCACAGCCTCGGGCGCTAAAACGCACTTAAAGCCGTAGAGCCACAGCCGCCAGCCTAAATCCTGATCTTCATTATACATCCATATCTTCTCATCAAACAAACCGACTTTCTCTAAGGCGCCGCGTTTAAATAAAACCGCGGCACCGGATGGATAGCAGATTTTATTGTCGGATGGCGGGTTCGTATAATTTTCTCCATATCCGCCAGCATAGCCAAAGCCTAAAAAATGAGTAACATTGCCTAGGCTGTTTATTTTATTTTTATCATTATACAGCATCAACCTGGCCTGCACCGCGCCAATTTCCCTCTTGTCATTCCCGTTTTTTTCTTTGTCATTCCCGCGCAAGCGGGAATCCATTTCCTTATTATTTTCTATTTCTTCCGCCATTTTTCCAACACAATCTTTCTCCAAAACCGTATCCATGTTAAGGCAGAATAAATAATCATAACCTTGCTTCAGCGCCGACTTTAGGCAATCATTATTGGCTTTGGCGAACCCGCCATTATTCTGATTCCGTATGATTTCAGCCTCTGGCAGTATGCTTTTTAAATAATTATAACTTTCCTCCGTGCTTTCATTATCGGCTATAAAAATTTTCATCTCGCCGGCATAATCCTGTTTTTTTAAACTATTAAAACATTCGGCCAAATATTTTTTGGCGTAATCTTTATAATTCGGGCTGATTATTACGGCAACTTTTTTATTCATAATATTAAATTGTCATTCCGGTCTACGAGCCGGAATCCATTTCCTTAATTTTTACCCCAGCGGACTTTTAATTCCCCTTATCATATTATTCGCCACCTTAGTATAAATTTGCGTGGTTTCAAGCCGCGCGTGGCCCAATAGCTCCTGAATATATCTTATATCAGTTCCATTTTCAAGTAAATGCGTGGCAAAACCATGGCGCAGGCTATGCGCGGACGCGCCCGGATTTACTCCGGCCAAATTAACGGCTTCACCCACGACTTTTTGCACGCTTCTAACGGCTAGTTTTTCTCCGGCATTATGGCTCTCAAATAAAAAAACCAACGGCTGGTATTCAAGTAAATATTTTTCAATATCACCCAAAGTCTGTTCTGATATAATCGTAATTCTATCTTTAGCGCCCTTGCCCTGCCTAACGATTATTATTTTTCTGATAAAATCTATATCATTTATTTTTAAATCAACCACTTCGCTTACCCGAAGCCCGGAGCCGAACAAAATCCGGATCATTAACTTATGTTTAATATTTTCCAAACAATCTATCATTTTTATTGCTTCAGCCTTACTTAATACAACCGGCAACCTTTTTTCAGATTTGGGCCGCCTAATTCCGCTTTTCGGCACAAAAAACTTTCTTGGCAATACGCCTTCATAATAAAATTTAAAAGCATTGATAGCCAAATTAACGGTTGACGAAGATTTGCCTAAAGTAAATAAACAATCAATATAATCCCTTAAATCATCTCTGTTTATATCCCTAACATCTTTGCTTGCAAAACGTAGAAGCTCTTTGTTATAATACAGATAGGCTTGAATGGTTTTAGGGCTAAAATTACGGATTCTCATTTCTTGAGCCAGCCTAAACATAGGATCTTTGCTCGGATATTGATAATTCCCCTCCATAAAAAGGCTTAATAAGAAGTAATTGCTTACATTTTAACTAATTTTAAATAATAATTCAATAAGTTCGCATATAACTAGTTGAGCAAAACCGCTCCGCCCTCGCTAACGCTCGGTGCTCGCGGTTTTGCTCAACGCGCGCGGGCAGGCCCTCGTTGGACTCGCCGCTCGCCCGCCCTACGGGCAAGGCGGAGCGGCATCGCCCAACTCGGGATATGCGAAACGCCTTGCGGCCAGAGTACTGGCCTCCAGGCGCATCGCATATCCCGCGCGCGTTATATGAAATATGCTTTTCTTTTTTGCCTGACGGCTACGCTTTTCAATTATAAACAAATTTAACTTTTATTTTTTATGGGAGAACAAATCTCTAATTGGGAACATCTAACCGCCTCAGAGAAAA
>JAQVNC010000008.1 GCA_028703305.1 Patescibacteria group bacterium | reverse complement strand
AAAATCGGCCTAATGCCGTCGGGCACGAAAGAAACTTGGGTTGGCTTGGCACAGCGGCTGCAAACATAATCATATTTATTATTATCCGGCTGCTTAAAATTTCCCGCCTCGGCTTTTGGTTTATTCACGAAATTTTTATCGCTAACCGCCGGAGAAAAACTCCTTGGCGCTTGTTTAGACGGCGCGTATTGCCGCGGCGCCGGCGCTTCTTTTAATATTTTTCTTTCCGGACGCCTTTCGGTTTTTTCTTCCTCGTCTTCATTGCTGGTATGCCAGCGATTAATCTTTTCTTCCACGGACAGTCTTTGCTTGGCATACCTTTCGCGCGAAACTTTAATTACTTTATCCTTATTGCCGGTCTTTTCTTCTTCGGTTAAAGGCGGCAGGCCGCGGGCGGAAAAAGGATCGGATGAAACCCCGTCAATCATCAATTTAATATAAAATTCATATTTGGCTAAATTAACCAAATCTTCTTCGGTGAAAGTCGGGGTAAATTCTTTTACTAATTCTTCAGCGTCAGTCGCGCCCACCCTAAAAACAACCAAAGTGCCGACATTGCCGAAAACCGCCGGCTTAACTATTTCTCCGAGCTGTTCAATATATTGATGCGCCATAATCAAATTAAGCCGATATTTTCTGGCTTCGGATAAAATATTGGCAAAACTGTCAGTCGTAAAATTTTGAAATTCGTCAATATAAAGATAAAAATCTTTGCGGTCTCTTTCCAAAATATCAACCCGGCTCATAACCGACAACTGGACCTTAGTAATCATCATGGCGCCCAGGAGCGCTGAATTATCTTCGCCGATGCGCCCTTTGCTTAAATTCAAAATTAAAATTTTACCCGAATCCATGACCTCGCGCAAATCAATTGAAGATTTTACTTGGCCAACGATATTTCTAATAAGCGCGCTTGATAAAAATTGCCCGACTTTATTTTGAATCGGCGAAACCGCTTCGGAAGCGAAATTATTGGCATAGCCGGAAAATTCATTAACCCAAAAAGATTTTACTACCGGATCCTGAATTTTTTCTATGACTTTTTTTCTAAAATTTTTATCCGACAGCATCCTGGTAATGGCTAATAAAGTTGAGCCCGGATAATCCAAAACGGCTAAAATGGCATTGCGCAAAATATATTCAAGCCGCGGCCCCCAAGAATCAGCCCAAAGCTTTTTAAAAACCCCGATCAGGCCAGAAGCGACCAGATGCCTTAAGTGCGCGTCCACCTGCTCAACGATATTAAAGGCGATCGGATAATCAATATCGGATGGATTAAAATAAATAACGTCATTAACCCGGCTTGAAGGAATATATTCAATAATTTTTTCCGCCAAATCGCCGTGCGGATCAACTACCATAACGCCTTTGCCCGATCTAATATCATCAACAATCATGTTCTCCAAAATAGTTGATTTGCCCATGCCGGTTTTACCAACCAAATACATATGCCGGCGGCGATCGTCGGTTTTAATGCCAAATTGCCTATATTGATTGCGGAAATTTGTTTCCGCGAAGACTGTTATTTCTTGTGGCATATAAAATTAATAAATTCTAAATCCTAATATCTAAACTCTAAACAAATCCAAAATTCAAAATCCAAATATTTTAAACAGAGGCAATTAATATTCGTTTTGAATTTAGAATTTTGAGCATTTGAATTTGTTTAGTATTTAGGATTTAGATATTAGAATTTTGCATTTCATTACACTATCGGCAGATTAGCCGGCGGAGAATTTTTAGGTTTAGCTTCGGCTTTATTTCCACCGGGCTTGTCATTTAAAACAAAGATACTTTCAGCTTTATTGGCGGGAAAACCATATTCCAAATCTTTGGAGGTACTTCCCACGCTTATGGGCAAGCCGGCCGGCGGCTCGGCTTTTCTACCCGGAGCTTTCTGAATTAGAGGCGCTTTAACCGAAGCCTCCACCGGAAAATGCCAAATTGAAGCCAATTCTTCGGTATTAAGAATATGGGGCAAACGGCCGCGGGCATCGCTCCTAAACCTATAAGCCGTCATTAATTTATTCTTTCTGACATTGACCCGGTAATTGCCGAAAATCCTATCATATTGAACTTTAGTCATAGTGCCGCCATCGCCCGTATCCGGCTTGTAAGAATTCAAATCGTTAAAATTGAATTGCTTCATATAGCCGGTAAAACCGTACGCTACCTTATTTTTATTTATCATTTCTTTTTTGGCAATATAGACGTACCTGATTTTAACGCCAAAACCGAGCTTGCCGACTTTTTCCTGAATTTCCTCAACCTGCTTTTTCTGTCTGGGCTTTAAATTCATCATTCTGAATTGCGGCTCTTTTTCTTCTTTTTTAGCGGTTTCAATGTCGCCCCAAAGCTTATAAATTATTTCGCTTATAGCGCCCATAAACTCAACTATGCCATCAATCAATTTATCAATAAAATTATTAGAAGTAACTTTCTCTCCCACAATCCTTTTTATTTCTTCATCGCCCTGATCCGCCCATTCATGGCCGATCGGTATGGTTAAAATTTGATACCATAACTGCTCGCCCTTTTTCATACTGCCCATTAAATCCATTAGCACCGCCATCGGATCTTTATACTGGGTTTCCGGTTCGCCCATCTGATGCTCAAAATGCTTATAAGTTTTTATCGGATAAACTGAATTTTTTGTCAGCTTATATTCGGCGCCAAAAATATCATATTCTTCGTCAGGGAAATGCGTTGGCAGGCCGGCCGTATAATCATTGACTTCGGTAATTTCCGCGTCCGGATACTGGGAATAAATCGCCGCCTCCATCAGGTTGCGGTATTTCACCGGCATCCAAACTAAAAATTGGATATAGCCGTCAATGCTGACGATTTCAAAACTGAAATAAAGCTGCCACTCGCCCAGCCACCATTTTTCAAACAAATCCTTGGTGCTATGCGCGCCGGCCAAATAAGCAAAAATATTTTCTACGGCCATCGGCGTTTGCGCGTTGCCGCGAGGCACGTCAATCGCCAATAAAACGGTTTTTTCCGAAGCGCCGTAAGCCAGACGAATATATCTTAGCCAAACCTGGCCTACGCCCCAAACAAAAGTAACCGCAATCGGAATCCAGCCGATATAATAAAACAGCAATAACAGCATTTGGTCTACTGGCAAATCTAAAAAATCCAATATTGGCTGTATATTTATAACTATATCCATGGAAATTAGTTAATCAGTTAATTTGGTTAACCAGTCAGTTGGCTGCCATATATAAATAAAACCGCTCAACCGGTTAACCGATTAACTGATATTATTTTACCACATTTAACCGATTTTTGCCAAACAAAAACGGACTTAACCCAGCTATGGGAAATATTAGCTGAATTAAATCCGCTTTTTAGCGCCTGAAAAACTATTTTTATGTAAAATTACTCGGCAACAGCGCTACCGTCCTTTATTTTATATTTTCCATCGCTGGTAATTTCAAATTTATTCCGATCCATTAACGCTAAATTTATAGTGGCCTTTTTAACGATTCTTTGGCCTAAAACCTTATTAATAATTTCTTCGCGTTTTAAAGGCTGGCCTGATTCAGCAATAATTTTTTTAATTACATCGGCGACTGTGCCTTTCTGGTAGCCCCACTCTTTAAGGCCGTAAAGGCCGCGGCCGACTAAAATATATTTTTCATCCAAAATCAATTCATTATGCACCGTGGCCGCGTTGGCGACTTTTTTATCAAAGCTTATTTGATTTATTTTATCGGCGATTTCGGAAAAATGCATTGGCTTGCCGCTATTTTTTAAAATCAAATAAATTTTATCATTGATAGTTTTCGGCTTGATTTCACGCCAACTATTTAAGCCCCAAAGGCCGAATCTATTTTGCTCAATTTTTTTTGCCGCCTGCAAAATTGAATAAATAACTTTATTGCCGTTAACCACCTCGGCTTTTTCTTTGAATAAATCATTGGCTAAAATTCCAGAAACATCCAAATTGCCGGCCGGGCTGAATTTTTCTTGATTACTTTTATAAGTTTCCAATTCTTTTGACAAATTAACCAGCTCTTCGGTCATGAAGATTTTTTTAATCTCTTTTATTTTTTCCAAAAGCTCCTTAGCCAAAGCTTCCAGATGCTCTAACGACTGATATTTCAATTTAAACGATTCTTTAAAATATTCCGAGTCGCCAACAGCTTCAAATTCATCATGCAGCAATTTTGATATTAAAAAATCAAAATGGCGCTTATGTTTAATTTCGTTGTCGCCGTTTTTCCCGCCGCCGATGGAAAAATTAACTAAGTTATTGAATAAATATTCTTTTTCCATAAGCCCGCCATGCTCTTCCAGCAAATTGATAATAATATTTTTCAAGCCGCTCAAATAGCTATCTAAATTCTCAAGCTGCCTCAATCTTTTTACGCTGGTGGTTTCAATCTGCCTAATGCGCTCTCTGGTTAATTTATGGATTTTGCCGATTTCTTCCAAGGTTTCTTTGCCGCCGCCCGACAAGCCAAAACGCCTAATTAAAACATCACGCTCTCTTTCGTCGAGCTCGTTGAATAAATTAGTGATTATTTCAACCGCGTCAAGCTTGGCGACTTCCTCGGCTTGGTGGTTGTCCATTATTTGGTCTAAAATAGATTTATTATCATTTTCCATAAAAAAATTAAAAAGTAGGTTAATATCTCCTTTTTTAAAACATATTAAACAAGACTATTAAGTTTTTGTCTAATATTCATTTTATTGCAATATATTAACATATTTATTTTTATACGTCAAGAGTTTATAATAAAATTTTATAAAATAATAACAAAAAAGGCTAAAATTAGCCTTAATTATCTTAAACTCTTTATTGGCGATTTATTTTCAAAAATATTGTATTTCTTCCTCAAACTTAATTTTATATTTATGTTTAATTTTTCTTTTTATTAAATTTATAAGCTTAATAACGTCTTTTGGCCTAGCTTTCCCCGTATTTACTATAAAATTAGCATGCTTTCCGCTAACTTCGGCCCCGCCAACTTTTTTGCCCTTAAGCCTAAGCTGATCAATTAAATAACCTGCGCCAATTTTGCCGCCTCTAACCAAGCCTTTGGCCGCTAAATCTTCGGCCAGCTGCTTATTTTCTTTCGCAACATCTTTATATTGCAAATTTTTAAAAACGCAGCCGGCGCTTGGATCTTTGGGCAAAGTTTCAAAGCGATGGTTAAAATTTTTCCGGCTTAAGTTTTTTATTTGTTCCGACTTGCCTTTGGCCAATTTTAATTTAACTTGAACGATCAATAAATTATTTTTCTTTTTAAACGCCGAACCGCGATAGCTAAAACCGCAAGCCTGGCGATTTATTTTTACAAACTGATTTTTAATTAAATCATAAGCTTCAACCTCGGCCACGACGCTGGACATATCAAGGCCATAGGCTCCGGCATTCCCCCTAACCGCGCCGCCCGCGCTGCCGGGAATGCCAAAAGACCATTCCATGCCGGTTAAACCTTCCGCGGCTGAAATTTTCGCCAACTTAGTCAGGCCGGTGCCGGCCCAGCAGCTTAAATAATTTTTTTTAATATTATAATGCTCGCCGGCTATTTTTATGACCAAGCCTTTGATTTTTTTTCTAACAATTAAAACATTGCTGCCTCCGGCCAAAATATTTATCGGCGCCCTTTTAGCTTTAGCCCATTTTATAGCTTCGAGCAGTTCTTCTTTATTTTTTACTATCACAAAAAATTCGGCTTGGCCGCCGATGCGAAAAGTCGTAAATGGAGTCAAATCAAAATTTTTTTTAATTTGTTTTTCTATCTGCATATATTACTTTAAACTATACTATTGAGTTGGATTTGGGAAATTTCCGTGCGAGGACTGTTTGAGCCCGAGTAATCTCGGGCGAGTTCCGCAGTAGGAAATTTACTAAATTCAACTCAATCAGCACAAGAAATTACGGTAATAAGATTGATACGATGGCTAAAGCATCCAAATCAACCGCCGGCTCAATGATGGCGCTTTGCCAAACTTCATTATTTTCTTTAATAACCTTAGCTACTCGGCCGATTACTAGGCCTCGCGGTATACTTTGCTCAAGGCCTGAAGTGGCCACGATATCACCGGTCTTTATATTCTCCGTCTGGGGTATGAAATCCATTTTAACCGTTAAGCCAAGCTCGCCGGAGACAACGCCCAAGGTTTTGTTTTCTCCAAAAATTGAAGCGGCTAATTTACTATTTTTATTGGTTACTAAATAAACTTCCGCGATATGCTCTTTAACATTAATTATTTTCCCAATAATAACCCCTTGGCTTGAAGTGCCGACGGCTGTTGAGCTTACAGCCGCCAGCCCGGGGAACAAACCATCGGCTGACCCCTTATCAATCACGACCGTTTGATTGCCTTCGCCACTGGAACCGGTTAATTCGCCCCGAGAAATAATATTGGACATTAAATAGCGCTGGCTGTTTTTGCCAAAAAAATTCAAATGTTTTCTTAGGGCTAAATTTTCTTCTTCTAAAAACCTTAACTTAATATTTTCAGCGGTTAGCTGATTTATCCTTTCTTCGGCTTGTTTTAACTCGGCGGCTAAATCCTGCTTTTGCGCCTGGGTTGAATATGTTTTATTTATATTGGCGCTTAATGAATAGAAGCCGCCAAAAACCGGCTTAAGGCCGTTATTTAAAAATGATTCCAGCGGAATTAAAAGCTTAAAATAATGCAAAAAAATAAGCAGTGTTATAACTGCGGCGATGATAATATACTTTTTTACATTAAACTTTAACATAACAAATTTAATATTCTTCCGTAGCCGGCGATAAAACTTTAGCCAATAAAGCCGGGTCGGCCAGCAATATGCCCGTGCCTCTAACTACGCAGGTTAAGGGATCTTCAGCCACTCTGACCGGAATTTTAGTGGCTTGAGCGATTTCTTTGTCCAAGCCGCGAAGCAAAGCTCCCCCGCCGGTAAGCACAATGCCGTGCTCATAAATATCGGAAACTAATTCCGGCGGCGTGGTTTCTAAAGTTATCTTTATATTTTCTATAATTTGCCTAATAATGCGCTGCATAGCTTCTCTGACTTGGCTGTCTGAAATCATTACTTCTTTAGGCAAGCCGTTGATTAAATCTCGGCCGCGCAAAGGCATTTCAATAGGTTCTTTTAGGGCGGTAGCCGAACCAATTCTTATTTTTATATTTTCCGCCACTTGCTCGCCGATTAAAATATTAAATTCTTCGCGCACATATTGGATAATATCGTTATCCAGGGCATTGCCGGCCAAGCGCAAAGTTTTCCAGGTGACCACTCCGCCCAAAGAAATCACCGCGATTTCAGTCGTGCCGCCGCCAATATCAACCACCATAACGGCCTGAGGCCCGGTAACGTCAAGGCGGGTGCCAATGGCCGCGGCCATGGATTGCTCAATTAAAAAAACTTCGCGCGCTCCGGCCGATTTAGCGGCATCTTCAACCGCTTTTTTTTCCACTTCGGTAATATCCAGAGGTATGCCGATAACCACTCGCGGGCGCGGCACTAAAGTAAAATGCTCGGCATGAACTTTATCAATAAAATATTTAAGCATTTTTTCCGTAACTTCAAAATCCGAAATCACGCCGTCAACCAAAGGCTTAATCGCCTGGATATGGGGCGGGGTTTTGCCCAGCATTTTTTTAGCTTCCGTTCCCACGCACAAAATTTCATCGGTGCGCAAATTAACCGCCACCACCGAAGGCTCGTTAATCACAATCCCCTTGTCAGGCGTGTACACCAAAGTATTGGTCGTGCCCAGATCAATCCCCAGATCTTTAGAAAATTTTCCGAAAAATTTATTTAACATGATGCGTCAGAGACGTCGGACATCCAACGTCTAAATATTTAAGAGTGTTTTTCATTAAGCTCATCCCATTTCCACTCCCTATTTTTATTAGTTTCCAATTTTTTTAATATTTCTTTTTCCAAATTTATTTTATGGACTCCGGCCAGATGCATAATCCTTATAACCGCGTCGGCCAGTTCTTCAGCCAGGCCGTCTTTACCATCTAAATTTTTTCGCCGATAAGCTTCCATAGCCTCAGAAATTTCGCTATGAATCAGGGCGAATTTTTCAAACGTATTAACCTCTTCTGGCGTTATCCCGAATTTTTTATCCCTGGCCACGGCCATGACCATTTCGCTCAATTTTTCCATGCTTAAATCAGGCATAAATTTACAGAGCTCATCTCGGAAATATCTTTAAGTTATTTTTGCGGATTTTTCGAGCGAAAAAAACGAAAATTGAGGAGGAATAATAATATTATTTCGACGAAATTTTCGGTTTTTGTAGCCGAAAAAGACTAAAAATAAGCCAAAGTATATTTCCGAGATGAGCTCAGAATTACTTCTTCAGTTTACCCTAAAATCACTCTGTTTGTCAAAGTAGAAAAAATGATAAAAATAACCATTTTTTAATACAATTAAAAATAACCCAGTGGTTCGGGGAGTGGAGTTGGCGCCATTGCTTACAGCACGAAGATAAATCAACACAATAGCCAATCGGAACTCCCCGAGACTTTTTGGTTACTTTTTAGTCATAAAAAGTGACCCCTAGCGGGAGCGTCACGAATGATTTAATTTATTAACTGTATACTATAATGTACGAATAAGTATTAAGAGAATAGATAATATCACATTTATTTCACTAGACCCTTGGATTCTCGCTTTCGCGGGAATGACAAATAAAAACTAAAATGCCTGCAAATTAATTTGCAGGCATTTTTATAATAAAAATTTTTTATTTCTTCCCCCATCTCTCCCAAACCACCAAAATCGGCGAAGCTATGAAAATTGAAGAATAAGTGCCGAAAAAAATACCAATAGCCAAAGCCAAAACAAAAGTTCTGATGGAAGCGCCGCCGAAGATGATAATGGCCAATAAAACCAACAGCACGGTTAAAGAAGTATTAAGCGAGCGGACTAAAGTTTGATTTAAGCTGGTGTTAACCGTGCCTTCAAAATCTTCGTTGCTTTTAGGTAAATTTTCGCGCAAACGGTCGAAAACCACGATTGTATCATGAACTGAATAGCCTAAAACGGTTAAAACCGCGGCCACGAATGCCGTATTGATTTCCACGCCATAGAAATGACCTAAGAAAGCAAATATGCCCATGGTGATTACCACATCATGAAACATGGCGATAATCGCGGCCGAACCATATTTCCAGGAAGCTACCGGCTTGGAAACTTTTCTGAAAGCGTAAGTAATGTAAGCCAGCATGGCTATCAGGGCGAAAAATATGGCCCAAAGGGATTTAATTTTTAATTCCTGGCCGATTGACGGTCCGACCGATTCAAAGCGCTGTTCTTCTATTGAATTATCTTTATTTTCTTTTTTTGCCAGCTCATTCAATTTGCTTAACGCGGCTTGATGAATTTCTTCCGAAGTTTGTTGAAATTTTAGCATGACATCCTGCTCGCCTATCGGTTGGATGGTCAAGCTGTTTAATTTAAGATCGGCTAAGCCGGCTTCAATCTGGCCGACCGATGGCCTTGTCCCTAAAAATTTAACTTCCAGCAAACTGCCTCCGGTAAAATCAATGCCGAATTTTAAACCCCAAACGAACAGCGAAATGGTAAAAACCACGAATAAGGCCGCGGCGATTGAGAGCCAAATATTTCTCTTTTGAATTATTTTGAAATTTGTCATAATATTGATTATTTATTTTCCGAAGATTTAACCGAAGTTATTAAGCTATGCCGTTTTTCCAGCCAGGCCGACGGTATTAAATTCAAGAAATTTCTGGTAATAAAAATGGCGGTGAACATGGAAATGATAACGCCTAGACCCAGGGTAATGGCAAAGCCTTTAACCGCGCTAGTCGTGAACATAATCAGGATAAAACAGGTAATCAGGGTATTAAAATTACTGTCCCTAATTGACGGCCAAGCGCGTTTAAAGCCGTCTTCAATGGCGCTGGTCAGCGGTTTGCCGTTGGCGATCTCTTCTTTCATTCTGGCAAAAATCAAAATATTGGCGTCTACGGCCATACCGACGGAGACAATCGCCCCGGCTAATCCGGCCAAAGTCAAAGTTACCGGAGATAAGCCGCCGATAAAATATAGTAATATATAACTTATAAAAGAAAATAAAATAAACCAGCCGTTAACCGTAATGCCGATTAAGAGAAAGATGCCGACTAATAATAAAGCGGCCATGGAAAAACCAATCTTAAAGATGGCGAAAACGATTAAACTATAAACCATCAGCGCCAAAACCGCCATTAAGCCGGGCAATCTATAAAAAAGAATCATGAATATGGCGATGATAATAAATCCGATTAGGCCGGCCTTCATGCTATCGTTAACCGACTGCTGGCCCAAGCTAGCGCCGATAGTCTGCTGATTGACCAATTCAATCGGCACCGGCAAAGCGCCGGCATTAAGCCTCTGCGACAATAATTTAGCTTCAGTAATATTAAATTTTCCGGAAATCACGGCTTTGCCGCCGGGAATTTTTTCATTGACATTCGGCGTACTGATAGGATAACCGTCTAAATAAATCGCCACCGGCTTACCGATATTTCTGCCGGTAATATCTTCAAACATCTTGGCACCTTCGTCGTCAAAGGCCAGCGAGACTTCCGGCGAACCGTCCTGGGGATTAAATTCCACCGTGGCTGACTTTAAATTTTTTCCGGTCAATTCGGTATTTTTCCATTCGCTTTGCGAGCCGACAATATCGGCTTCGGTCATGATTTTTATAAAAATATGGCTGGCTTTTATTTCTTCAACTTTTCTTTCGGCTTGCTTATAAATCAAATGAAAGCCGAATTCAGTTTCCACCGGGCCGGAAATTACGCCGACCGCCTGCTTAAAAACCGCGTCTTCAAACGATTGGACCATAGCGCCGGCGCCAAACCAGCCCAACTCGCCGTTTGATTCGCGCGCGGCCGGTTCGGTAGAATTTTGATTAATCAAATCCTTAAAATTATTTATAGTAGCCCGGCTCTTTAATTTATTAATTTTTTCTAAGGCCTCCTCTTTGCTTAAACCGCTTTCACAGCCCGTTGTGCCGGTAAAGCAAATTAACAAATGCGAAGCCTTAACTTCTTTTTCTTCCGTATTGCTAAAAGCGTTGGTTTTCACCCTCTTATCTTCAACTTTAATAATTTCATAGCCGTTAGTTACCTTGCCCAAGTCGGCGCTGGTTTTACCTACCGGAATATTTTTGGCTAAATTATAAATTTCCGGGTTATCTTTTTCAGTGATATAGCCTAAATCTCCGCCCGCGGCTTTGGTTTTTTCATCCTGGCTATACGCGGTTGCTAAAGCTTTAAAATCGCCGCCGGAAAGAACCTTGCCCAATACTTCGGTAGCCTGTTTTTCAGCCGTCTTATTAAAATCATTTAATTGCGTGGTTTCTTGGGCCGTTACTTGCCTGATTTCAGTATTTTGCTCTTTAAATTCCAAGAGCGGAGTTTCGCCGATCATTTTAATGGCTTGCTTAACGTCTTTAATGCCGGCCAATTCCACAATTATCCTGTAATCGCCGCCCGAAGTGCGGTTAATCTGCACATTAGGCTCGGAAACGCCAAAAATATTTATTCTTCTTTCAATTACATCTCTAACGCCTTCAACCGCGTTGCTTTTATCCGCGGTAGCGATGGCCGAGACATCAGCCTGATAAGTCAATTGCGTTCCGCCGAGTAAATCAAGGCCCAATCTAAAAGGCACTTCTTTTACTTTAGGAAAAGGAATTTTAAATTTGTCCACGGCTTTATTGTAATAGCCGCCGAAATCTACGAGCGATGTTACTAAAACTAAAACCATGATGCAAGCAAAAACCCACCAAACTTTGCCGCGGGCGCTTGGCTTTAGCAATTTTTGTAAAATGTTGTCAGACATAAATTAATAACACCCGGAAGGGTGCGAATGAAGTTATTTTTCTTACTTAATATATTTTAGTTTAATTTTTAGATAAAATCAAGGGAAAATAAATGGCTAAGGTTATTGTCATTCCGGCCACCGAGCCGGAATCCAGATTAAACCCGTACAAATTTTGACTTATTGATAAGATGGTAAAATAAGATGTCCGTGCCAATAGACTCTGGATCCCCGGGTCAAGCCCGAGGATGACAAATATATTTAAACCTGGGCATTTTCTTACCATTAGCTTCCACCTCTTCCAAAAACATGGTTAAAGGCCGCGCCCAAATTTTTTGTTCGCCATATAAAGCGCGATAAATTACCAGCTCTTCACCGGTTTCGCTATGCTTAGCCAGGCTAATCACCTCATATTTACCGCCTTTATAATGTTGGTATTGGCCGAGCTTTAACATATTATTTACCGCAGCACTTTTTAAATTTTTTTCCGCTGCCGCAAGGGCAGGGGTCGTTGCGTCCAATTTTTTCACCTTCAGCGTCTTTTACTTTTTCATGCACTAAGCCAAAGCTAGCGGTTCGACCGCTTCGAGCGGTCGAACCGCTCTCTTTTTTAAATTCAGAAAACGAACCGGTATTTTTATCCATGGTTTTAGCCGGCGCTATGTAATTCTGCGGCCGCGTTTTTAAAGTCGGCGCCGCGAAATTTCCCAAATCGGCCACTTTAAAAATTGAATAAGCGACTTGCTTTTGGATTAAATTATTAAGCTCATTATATAAGATATAAGCTTCTTTTTTGTATTCTATAAGCGGGTCGCGCTGGCCGTAGCCGCGAAGGCCGATGCCATGGCGCATATGATCCATAGCTTCCAGGTGCTCAATCCACAGCATGTCTATAGACCTGATTAAAACCGATTTTTCAACTTGCCGCCAATTAATGCCGGCCTCGCCCGCCAATTTGGTAATTTTTTCATAATTTTTTTCAGCCAGATTAATTAGATGCTCAATAATTTTTGTCCTGGCTTTTACTTTATCCAGTTTATCGCCATCTTTAATCAGCGCGGCCAACTCTTCCTTAAGGCCGGGCGAAACATTAAAAATGGTTGAAGTTACCTGATAAATTTCTTGGACATTCCAATCTCCGGTCCTGTCCGCGGCCGTATGAAAAATTACAGCCTGCTCAATTTCATTTTCAATCATTTCCAAAATTATGCTTGACAGGCTTTTCTCCGCGGCAACATCACTTTCCGCCAATTCCAAAATCTCCCGCCTCTTTCTATAAATAGTTTCGCGATGCTTATTGATAACGTCATCATATTCAACCAAATGTTTTCTGATATCAAAATTATTGCCTTCTACTTTTCTTTGCGCCGATTCAATGGATCGCGACACCATGCCGTTTTCTATAGGCAGATCTTCCGGCACTTTTAAAGTCGCCATTAGGCTTTTCATCCTATCGCCGCCGAAAATTCTCATCAAATCATCTTCCATGGAAACATAAAATTGCGATGATCCCGGATCACCCTGGCGTCCGGCGCGGCCTCTTAGCTGATTATCAATGCGCCTGGATTCATGCCGTTCCGTGCCAATAATATGCAAGCCGCCGGCTTCTTTTACTTTTATCTGCTCGTCCGGATCAGTCGGATTTCCTCCCAAAATAATATCAACTCCCCTGCCGGCCATATTGGTGGCGATAGTCACCGCTCCCAATCTGCCCGCCTGGGAAATAATTTGCGCTTCTTTTTCATGATGCTTGGCGTTTAAAACTTGCGGCATAACGCCTTCGCGCTCCAGCATCTCGCCTAAAATTTCATTTTTTTCTATGGAAATCGTGCCGACTAGAACCGGCTGGCCGGCCGCGTGCCGGCGCTTTACTTCTTCCACTACGGCTTTAAATTTTCCGATTTCCGTGGCATAAATCAAATCGTTTAAATCTTTCCTAACCATCGGTCGGTTGGTCGGAATGACTACGGTTTCCAGATTATAAATTTTGGAAAATTCCTCGGCTTCGGTCACGGCCGTGCCGGTCATGCCGGAAAGCTTGGCGTACATTCTAAAATAATTTTGAAAAGTGACCGTGGCTAAAGTTTGGGATTCGCGCTGGATGTCCACTTTTTCTTTAGCTTCTATCGCCTGATGCAACCCTTCGGAGTAGCGCCGGCCGTGCATTAAGCGCCCGGTGAATTCATCAACAATAATAACTTCTCCGCCATCAATCACATAATCGCGGTCGCGCTTGAATAAAACCCGCGCTTTTAAGGCCTGCTCAATATGATGCACATCCGACATACCGCCGGCCACGTAAATATTTTCCACGCCTAAAAATTTTTCCATCTTGGCGATGCCGGCTTCGCTTAAAGTGGCGGCGCGCATTTTTTCATCAATATTATAATCTTCGTTCTCGGCCAGCCGTTCCACTAACTGGGCGAATTTATAATATTTTTCCGTTGATTCTTCGGCCGGCGCGCTGATAATCAACGGCGTTCTGGCTTCATCAATTAAAATTGAATCTACTTCATCAACGATGGCGTAATTTAAACCGCGCTGGGCCATTGAATTTAAATCCGGCGCCATGTTATCGCGCAAATAATCAAAGCCGTATTCGTTATTAGTGCCGTAAAGAATATCACAGGCATAAGCTTCTTTCCTGGGAACAAGTTTTAATTTAGACTCATCGGCATTTGCATTTTCTTGGTCATTTGTCATTGGCTTGTCCCCGGATGGGGGAAATTGGTCATTCTGATCTGAAGTATATTTATAAGCCGTCTCATGAGTTATGCATCCTACAGTTAAACCAAGAAAATTATGCACTCTCCCCATCCATTCGGCGTCGCGTTTAGCTAAATAGTCATTGACAGTTATGACATGCACGCCCTTGCCGGTTAAAGAGTTTAAATATGCCGGCAAAGTGGCTACCAAAGTTTTACCTTCTCCGGTTCTCATTTCCGCGATTTGGCCGCGATGCAGTACTATGCCGCCCATAAGCTGGGCGTCATAATGTCGCTGGCCCAAAACTCTTTTAGCCGCTTCGCGCACCACGGCAAAAGCTTCCGGCAATATTTCATCTAAGACCCCCTTTAGCAAAGGGGGTTGAGGGGATTTTATATATTCACCTTCATTTTCTACTCCCAATCTTTTCCTAAATTCCACGGTTTGCTCTTTTAACTCATCGTCGCTCATGGCCTGATATTTTTTTTCCAGATTATTGATTTTCTCCACGATCGGCCGTAAAGTCTTAACAACTTTTTCATTAGGGTCGCCAAAAATTTTATCTATTATGCTCATATATTATAAAAAACACGCTTCAGCGTGGTCTTTAGGATAAATACTAATAAAACAAGCTCATTATACAGTTTAACATATAAAAAATCAACTGTTTATTTAAAAATTTATGGGCCTATTACATAGCGCCCAATTTTTGCTTTTTCTTCTTTCTGTCTATTTTTTTGTCTTTATATTTTTTTATGACCAACTCCAGATGATCTTTGACTTTATCAACGGCCTTAAATAAATCTTTTTCAGTTTTTTCCACCCGCAGTAAATCGCTGCCTAGCGAAATATTAACTTCTGCCAAATAAATTTCACCTTTTTTATGATGCTTGGTGGTTTTGCTAATTTCAGCGCTGGCATTGATAACTTTAAGTTTGCCTAAATATTTATCCAGCATATCCATTTTTTTCTGGACATACTCTTTAACCCTGGGAGTTAATTCCAAATTAGTGGCTTTGATGTTTAGTCGCATAATGATTTATAATCAAATAATAATTTTATGGCCGTAGGGCTTTGCCCGCTATAAAATTTTTATTTGATACATTATATTTTTTGAAAGTATTGAAAACTTTTTTTGAAAAAGTTTTCAAAGGTTTTTAAAATATTTTATCAAAAATAGCTTTAAAGGCATCGCCAAACTTAGCCACATCCCTAAAGGTTACAACCAGCACGAGCAGCATGAGCAAGGCAAAACCGATATTATGAATCGCGCCTTCAACTTCCCTTTTAACCGCCGACCCTTTTATTTTTTCAATGATTAAAAATAAGACTCGGCCGCCGTCCAGCGCCGGAAAAGGAAAAAAATTAATCACCGCCAAGTTTATGGATAATAAGGCCGTGAATTGCAAAAGATAAACAAAGCCCAACCGCGCGACCTGGCCGGTTAAAGTGGCGATGCCGACCGGTCCGGATAAATCAGCGGTTACGCCTTGGCCTAAAGTCAAACCTCTAATCAATTCATAAAACGCCATGATAATCGCCCAAGTTAACATTAGAGTCGTTTTAGCGCCTTCCCAAACCGCTAAATACCAAGGATAGCTGACTATGCCGGTTTCGGTAATGCCGATACCTATGCCGCCGTGGCCGGTTTCGGTTAAAACTTTCGGCATTATGATTAAGTCATAATATTCTTGGCCGCGCTTAATCCGATAATCCAATTTATTGCCGACATTATCGGCTACAAACTTTTGCAAAGCCCCATAGTTTGAAAAATTATTGCCATTAATATTTAAAATCGTGTCACCGGCTTTTAAACCGGCGGCTTCGGCCGGAGTATTTTTCATAACTTCAATAATTTGGATTTTCCGATCGCTAACTTGCGCCCGCGCGTCCAGCTGTCCGTCTAAGGCCTGGGGAAGCCCAATCATAAAGCCGGCGGAAATCAAAACCGCGGCCAAAACAATATTCATAATTACGCCGGCGGACAGCATAATCGCCCTTTGCCAAATCGGCCGCGAGGCAAAACTGTCAGGCTCATTTTCGCCTTCGCCGTTTTCTCCCTTAATTTTTACAAAGCCGCCGAGCGGCAGCCAATTTATGGAATAAACCGTACCCGGGCTATCCGCCACTTCTTTATTGCCCCAAAAAAATTTCCATTGTCCGGCTGAATTTTTATAAATTCCAAAAGCCCGGGGCGGAAAACCCAAGCCGAATTCCTCGGCCTTAACGCCGAATTTTCTGGCCGTCATAAAATGCCCGAACTCGTGGGCAAGCACCAAAACGGAGAGGACGATGAAAAATATTATTATGGTTAAAAGCATAAATGTTAAATTGTCATTATCTCTTCTTCTTTTTTGTCCTTAATGCTTTTTAAAGCCTCGTTTTGGCGGGTAATTTCTTCGTCCAATTCTTTGATAAACCTGAATTTATCATCTTCGCTCATGGCTTTATTTTTGAACGCTTCTTCAATTATAGTTTTAACTTCGTCTCTAATCTGCCTAAGGGCGATTCTGGCGGTTTCCATTTTCTCGCTCAATTTTTTTGCCAGCTCTTTGCGATTTTCTTCGGTTAATTGCGGCACGACCAGCCTGATTTTATCGCCTTCATTGACCGGATTTATGCCCAGATCAGCGGCCGTAATGGCTTTTTCAATATCTTTGGTTATGCTTTTATCCCAAGGCGTAATAACAATGCTGCGCGCTTCAGGCACGCTGATTGAAGCTAAGCCGACCAAAGCTGTTTTGGCGCCATAAGCCTCAACGAAAATACCGTCTAAAATCGCCGGATTTGCCCGGCCGGTTCTAATGACGGAAATATCTTTCTTAAAAAAATCAACGGCTTTAGTAAAATCAGCTTGTTTGGCTTGAATGTATTGATTCATAAAATTTTAAATTTATTTATTATTTAGATTTTGCCGCCAAATACAGAATAGCAGAATTTTTCGGATCTAACAATAATTTATAGCCGGCGCGGCCGGTCGGCAATTTTTTTGCAGACCAGTTCTTGCCGCCGTCCAGCGAATGGTAAAAAGTCGTGCCGGTCGTATAGTTAATTTCATTGGCGTCGCCGGAGTTAACGGCGATAGAATATATTTTAGCTTCTGCTTCAGCGGTTAAAAGTTCAATTTTAGTCCAGGTATTGCCGTCATCAACTGATTTTAATAAGCCGTAATTAGTGGCTAAAAATATAACCGCTTTGTCTGATTTTACTATGGCTAAATCGCGGAAGCGATTACTGCCATCAAAATCTTTTAACTTATCGGCTAATTTTTCCCATTTATCGCCGCCGTCAACCGAACGAAAAATCCCCCTGGCCGTTGTGCCGACGAACATAATTTTAGGATTAGCCGGGCTGATAGCAATTTTATCAACTTGGCTGTCAAACCTGTCTAAGGCGCGCCAGCTCGCTCCTTTATCAGAACTTTTAATAATATCGCCGTTGGAAGTGCCAATAAAAATATTATTGCTGTTCGCGTAATCAATCACCAGCGAGCTTACAGACGCTTTTAAATCGTTGTCAAAATAAACTTGCGCCCAAGTTCGGCTGCAATCCTCGGATTTTAAAACTTTATTGCCGGCGGTAGCGTAAATCACGCATTTATCCGCCGGGTCAACCGCTATATTGGAAATGCTTACTTTGCCTAAGCCGGTGGCAACTTGCCAGCTTTCGCCGCTGTCATAGCTGTAAAACAAGCCGTTTTCAAAACTGCCGGCATAAATCGCTTTATTATCGCTCGGATCAATCGCCAAAGAAATAATATCAATGCCAGAAAAACTTCTTTTAGTATTAACGCCTTGGATTGAAGTTTTCTGCGTCCAGCTCGCTCCTTTGTTCAAAGACTTATAGACTCCGCCGTCGGCAACATTGCCCGAACTCGTGCCCGAGCTCGTGCCAAAGCTTAAAGTACAGCCGGACAAGGTTATGGCCAACAGCATAATCAAAAATAAAATTTTAAATTGTCTTATCATATTTTTAGATTTACATTTTAAATTTTAAAAGCTTACCGCCACATTTTCCAGCGCCAGCTTGGGATTTACGTTGGCCGCCAGATATTCCCGGCTTTGCTTTAAAACATTTATTAAATTTAAAATCGCTTTTAAACCTGCCTGCCCGGTAGGCAGGTTAACTTTATTTTTTAGCGCCTCCAGCTCTTTAATAAACGCTTCGTGCTGGATTAGATCGGCTAAATTTAATTCCATAAGCATTAAATCTCGGGTTAAATTCTGCCAGATATCAATAATGCCGGCCGCGGCCTTAACCGCTTCTTGACCCCGCGCCTCGGCGCCAAGAATATCTTCAATGGCGCTAAAACGATCATTTAGATTAGAATCTAAAAGGCCGGCAAAAGACTTAACATAAGTTTTATAATTTTCATAATATTCTTTGTCCTCCATAAACTTTAAAGCTAAAGCCGGCCGGCCGGCCGAAAGGCGGGAAAAATTTTTGGCCTGGCTTCTTGAAGCCTTATGATTTTTAATCAGCTCGTCATGAATAATATCGCTGGCCACGGCCCGGAATCGTAAAATCTGGCTGCGCGAAATTATAGTTTTAGGCAAAGCTTCAAAATCGGTCACGGTTAAAATTATAACCACTTTTATTTTAGGCTCTTCCAAAGTTTTTAATAAAGCGTTAACCGCGCCCTCGCTTAAATTTTCCGCGCCCTTAATAATGCCGATTTTATAGGAATTTAAAAACGAGCTCATGCTTAAATTTCTGATAAAGTCCCTAATCTGATCAACGGAAATATTTTTTTTATCAGGCTCTTTTTTTATCAAATAAATGTCGCTATGTATGTTTCTAACCGCCTGCAGGCAGGCCGAGCATTTGCCGCAAGGCCGCTTTGGACCGTCGCTAGCTTCGCAAACCAGGCTTTGCGCGAAAAAATGCGCGGCCGTGGTTTTGCCCAAATTCGCCGGACCGGTAAAAATATAGCTGCCGGAGACATTATTTTTAGCCAAACTTTTAGCTAAAAATTCAAAAATATGACTGTTACCGATTATGGGCCAATTGGATTTATTTTTGCTCTTTTCCATGAATAAATTATAGCCTAATAAAGCAGGCGAGTCAAAAATTTTTAATTATTTGCATTTTCTCCATATTTCTGTTATATTAGCGACATGAATAACAATCTTAAAAAACTGATTTTACTCGGCGGGGACGTTCTAACCCTATATTTTTCGCTGTATTTAACTTTAATCATCAGATATTGGGGCAGCTATAAACCGGAAATCTGGTCAGCTCATTTTTGGCCCTTTACCTTGATTTTTATATTTTGGCTAATTATTTTTTATATTTCCAATCTTTACAGCCTGAATTTAGCCGTCAATAACCTTAGTTTTTATCAAGCTGCCGGCCGCGCGCTGGCTATCGCCGGCTTTGTCTCCTTGGCCTTTTTCTATTTAACCCCGCAAATCGGCATCGCGCCAAAAAGAAATTTATTTATCTATATTATAGTTTTCGGGGCCGTATTTTATCTCTGGCGCAATTTCTATAACTGGTCGCTAAAATCATATCTGCCTAAAAGAAATATCGGCGTTGTCGGCTACAATAATTTAGTGGCCGAAATCATAAATGAATTTAAGCAAAAGCCGCACCTGGGCTATGCCTTAAGCTTTGTAGTTGATGACCGGCCTGAGAACCAAACTAACGGCGTCAGGCCGATTAGCGAGCTGGAAAAACTGCTCAAGGAAAATAAATTGGACACGGTTATTTTATCAAGCGACCCGCACCAGTCGGAAAATTTGCGCGCGGCCTTATTTAACGCGCTTCACCGCCGGATAAATTATGTCAGCCTGCCTAATTTTTATGAAGCCATTACCGGCAAGGTACCGTTGGACAATTTAAACCAAATGTGGTTTTTGGAAAATTTAAACGAAAACAATAAAATCTGGTTTAATCGCCTGAAATTTATTTATGACATTATCTTAGCGCTCTTAATTTTTGTTGTTACACTTCCCTTCTGGCTGATTATCGCGGTTATTATTAAATTAGAAAGCTCCGGACCGATATTTTTTATCATGGAAAGAGCCGGGCAGAATAATAAAATATTTAAATTGATAAAATTCAGAACCATGAAAGAAGAAGGCAATGATCATTCGCCAACCCGCGCCGGAGACAAGCGCATTACTAAGTTCGGCGGATTTTTAAGAAAAACTAGACTTGATGAACTGCCGCAGGTTATAAATATTTTGCGCAACGAGATGAGCTTTGTCGGTCCCAGGCCCGAACGGCCAGAATTGGCGCTTGAACTTGAAAAGCAAATCCCCTTTTACGGACAGAGAACTTTGGTAAAACCCGGGCTAACCGGCCCTGACCAGATTTCCGGCGAATACCACTCGCCTTCGCTTAAAGACAGCTTAAAAAAACTACAATATGATCTCTTCTATATAAAAAACAGGTCATTGTTTTTAGACCTGTCAATCATCTTAAAAACCATCGCCACGGTAGCGGCAAGGAAGGGAATGTAAAAAAAATTTTATGTTTAAAAAAGAAATTATTATTAAACGGGAATTGATTGATAAAATCGCCGCGTCTTTAACTTCGGCCGATATTTTTGGCGAAGAAATATTGGCTAACGACAAACGTTCTGTTATTGTTTCAAAAAATGTTACAGGCAAAAAAATCGCGGCCAAAGCGGAAATCCATGATAATTATGCTGATATCTTTTTAGTTAAGGACGGTCAAGAAAAAATTTTCATTGGCGGAGAAATTTCCGACAAGCGGAAAATCGCGCCGGGTGAATGGCGTGGAGAAATATTGAAAAATGCTAAAACCTACAATATAAAAGCGGGAGATATAATTATCATACCCAAAGGCATAGCCCACCGCCATGGCGAGGGCTTAGTTAAAATGATCGTCATTAAAATTGGCAAATAAATAAATTCTAAAAAAATAGGGATAACAAATGTTATCCCGTTTTTTTAAATACCAGGTAAAAATGAAATCTCGTTAATCCGCGGCATATTGATCAGCTCATACGGCGGTGGCGGCATGGTTTTCGTGTCGCCCTTTAAATCACTTGTAGTTTCAGAGGCTCCCCTTGCCCAGCCAGATTACTATTGCCATGCCCGCCAACATCAGCGTTATGCCGATTAGGCGATACGCCAAATTTTCCCGTTCGCTGGCGTATCTTCCTTCAAATCTTCGCAAACTCGCGATAATAAACGCGATGACAACGGCGAAGATAACAGCACCGGTCCGTTTACCGATGATGACATATGGCACAAAGCTGATCCACTTGAACGCCATAATGTGGGGAATGACACCGAAGGCAATGAAAAATCCGTAGATAACGACTGCTTTAGTTAAGCCTTTGGGCAAGGCTTCGTCAATTGCAACTTCGCCCGTGCTGACGTAAAACAGCAAGGTTAATGCCGCGGCCAGTCCGGTCAGACCGTGGACAACTGCCAGAAAAAAAGGCGCGTTTGAGTAGGAAAAACCCAAAAAATCCAGGTTAGAAGTGATAGAAAAAATCACTAGTACCAGACACATGAACCGCAGTCCAGGGTCAATCGCCAATTGCCTAAACGACGCCAGTAAACCGCTTTGATTCTTCTGGTAATTTAGGCAATATAAACCGCTTACGGCAATCATCACTCCGGCGCCGCCAAAAATAGTCGGCCATTCTACCAGCAAAGGCGATGGATAAAGTAATTTTCCCATTATCGGCGTCGTTGCTAAAAGCAAAATCGGCAAAAGAGTTTGCATGGGCGCGACAATCATTAATGGCGAACGCCGATGCGCCTCAACGACCATGACATTAGCGATAGCCAGCAAAGGAACTTCAACCGCGATAACAATCCAAAACTTTGGGTTAACATGCGGCAGGCCGGTAATCATGAGCCATACCATATAATAAGGCAAAGCGAAAAAGAAACCGCCAGCCACCAAAGTCAAACGATGAACTTTGGTCAATTTG
This sequence comes from Patescibacteria group bacterium, assembly GCA_028703305.1. GTDB lineage: Bacteria > Patescibacteriota > Patescibacteriia > Patescibacteriales > GWC2-42-12 > JACPHD01. Next base: position 19,976 of record JAQVNC010000008.1, on the reverse strand, counting down.
ATTGCGCCCCGCGACGCCGCGTCCGCCAGACCGGAAATAATTGGCAAAAGCCAAACGATGATTTCCATATTCCCCCCATATTCAATTCATTGGATTACTGAAATTGTTTCGAATAATAAAGCGCGTTAAGCGTAAAACGCACCCTCAAGGAGCTACCTCATAAATTTAAAGGACAATCTTAACTGTCTATTTTGACAAATTTAAGTAATTTTGTCAAATCCTCGGGGCTACATTCTACTCCCAAGCTGAATTAATCCAAAAGGACACCTAAGTTAAGGTAAAATAATTAAATCTACTAATTATTAACCGAAACAAAGATGTCCTACAGACATATTAGCTCATCCCAAAGGAATGAGCTATCCGCCCTGTTAAGGGCGGATTTAAAACAATACCAGATAGCCAAACTATTAGGCAAAAGCCCCTCTGCCATCTCGCAGGAGCTAAAAAGAAATCCGGCTACGACCAAAATGGGCTACGATGCCGGCATCGCCAAGGCAAATACCAAGCAGAGAAGAATAATGGCCAACCAACGATTCAGAAAGATAGAAAATAATGTCTGGCTAAGAAATTACATTGTGAAGAAAACAAAAAAATATTGGTCGCCGGAACAAATCAGCGGACGATTAGAAAGAAACTGGCCGGCGGATAAAAATCGACAGATCGGCAAAGACAGTATTTACAAATTCCTCTACGCCGAAAGAAAAGATCTAGTTAAATATTTGAGGTGCCAAAAGGGTAAATACCGGCGTCGGTATGGCACCAGAATACGGGTAAAACAGCGGGAAGAGCTGAAAAAGAAGCGCATAGGCCAACGGCCTGAAGTAGTGGAAAAACGAGAGCGGATCGGCGACTGGGAGGGAGATACAATTATCGGCAAAGAACGAACCAAGCAGATACTGACGCATGTGGAACGCAAGAGCGGATTGCTGTTAGGCGACAAGCTGGAACACTCTACGGCCGAAGAGACTAAAAATAAAACCATTGAACGATTTAAAAAAATACCAAAAAACAAAAAATATACATCCACCTATGATAACGGAACAACTTTTTCCGCATTCGAGATGACTGAAAAGAAAACCGGTATAGAAATATTCTTTGCCAATCCCTATCATTCCTGGGAGCGGGGTGCAAATGAAAATGCCAACGGATTGCTCCGACAATTCTTTCCCAAAAAATCCACGTTTGCTATGATCACTCAAGAGGCTGTTGATGAGGCCTGCGGCCTCATCAACAATCGCCCGAGAAAAAGGCTGGGTTATTTGACCCCTAACGAGGTGTTTTTTCGCCAAAATAATTAAGCTTTGGAATAGAATTTAAAGGTGCATTCTATTCAATAAAAACAGGGCTGATCCTAAATGAATCAACCCTGTTTTTATTTTCTAAATTTTACCTTAACCAAGCATTATCCCCTCAATTCTTACTTTATAAGAACCGTTTGGCGCTTTGCTGACAAAACTAATCAGACCGCTATGCCGCCATTGCAGCATGCAATGGCGAGGCATAAAATTATATCTCATACCAACCTTAAGTTCAGATTTAGCCTGTTTAACAACTCCCTCAAAAACTACCGGCGCGTAACTACCAATATCCACTAACGGCTTATTTCTAGCAACCAAAGGCCCGATTACGCTCCACTTTATTATTCCCGAAGAATCAATATCTATTATCCTGCCACAATGGGTTACCGGGCAGCCGGCGGCTAATGGCCGGCCGATTATAACGTCTCCTTTTTTAAGCTTCAAATTTTTTATTGCGTCATTATTGAGCGGATGTATAAATTCTAAAGTTCCGCCCTCCTCATCCCTAAATGGCTCTAAAATAAAATCAAATTCTCTTCCCAGAGAATCCTCCAATTTATCGGCATCAGGCCCTGATAAATCATCATCGATTTTTACTTCGCCGCGGTTAACTCTGCCTAAATGGATGCATCTTTTAGCCTCTTTATCATCTTTTAAAATTATTTGCTGGAATTCCGAGCAGGTTCTGAATCCGCATAAACCGCAATTTAACCCGGGTAATTTAATTGCCATATTTAATAACTTAATTTCTATTAGAATTATTCTCCTCTATAAAATAAATCTTCGTCCAAAGTGCGCAATACTCCATAATGATGCTCGGTGCCAATCTCTTTTTTACCGGCACAAATCGTACAAGTGCCGACCGGAGGGTTGCCTCTTAAAAACATCGGCAAAACCGCCTCTTTTGACTCTTTAATCTTTTTTATCAATGGGTCGATTCCTATGCCATAAAGGGCGTTAGATTCAATTATTTCCACATTGGGCGAGACTTCATTTATTCTGGCTCTAAAAACTTCACGCTCCGCCTGCGATATTAAATCGATTTTTGTCACAACCGCGATGTCGGCTAAAGATAGCATCGGGCCAATTTTTCTTGGCAAATTCATGCCGCTGGTAGATTCCAGCACGGAAATTCCCAACGATCCTTCCACATAAGGAGAGCAGCGCAGGCATAAGCCGGCCGTTTCAACAAAAAGAAGATTGGCTCCGCTCTTTTCCGCCCATTTAACCGCGTCGGCTAAAATTAAAACATTGCAATGGTCCGGGCATAATTCGCCTGAATATACTTTTTTAACCGGTATGCCAAACTCTTTTTTTATCATCTCGTCTTCGTCAATATATTGCACGTCAACCTTAAGAAAAGCCGGGCGAATATCGGCTCCAATCATTTTTTTTATTACCTGCTTAATTACAGTTGTTTTGCCGCAAGTAGGCGGTCCGGCGATAATAACTAATTTCATATAATTAAAATATTTAAATTTTACGGCTATTTAATTTCCGGCGGTTTGCCCGGATTAACTAATTGCTTGATTCGATCTTCGACTTCTTCATTTCCAATCTCTTTGCCCAGGCGCATTAATTTCCTAAAATCCAGCATAACGCCGTCAATCGCTTGCAATTTGCTCGCGGCCAGCTGCTCGTCCTCGCCAGTTTCAACTAATTTTTGCATTGCCCCCTTGCCCATGATAATTCTCAATTTTGACGACAAGGCTATGGCCGGATCATGAGTAACAAAAATAAAAATCTTTTTATATTTCTTTAAAAGCTCGAGAACTTTTCTTTTGTGAATTCCGGCGTTTTCAATCTCGTCAAGCAAAATTATTGGCGCGTTCCCGATAATCACGGCATCGGCAATAAGCAAAGATCTTGTTTGGCCTCCGGAAAGCTCGGTCATGGAGCTTCTAGGGTCAATCGCTTCTCCCGTTAGCTGATTGGCAAAATCAAGGGTTTCCCCGACAATGCTGGCGGCATTTTCGGAACGGCGTATTCTGGCGTGAATTTCTAGAAATTCTCCTACTGGCAGATCGGATAAAAAATTAGTATGCTGGGAAATCAAAGCGATTGGATGCTGAGACGGATTTAAGCTGAATTCCTCCGGCACCGGCTGGTCATTAATCAATACTTTTCTTTTTGAAGGGGTGTTCCCGTCGGCATATAACTCAATATCATTAATTAAGGCTGTTTTACCGCTTCCGGTAGGTCCGACTATGCTGATTATATCGCCCATATAAAAATCCACCCTTTTTATCTCTTCCGCCTTGCCATCCCTGCCATAACCGCCGATTATTGAAATTTTTTCTATTTTCATCATATTAATTAACTTATTGTATATTTTCTTCAGTTATTAATTCATCCAATTCAATATTTTTTAAGGCTGACTTTCCAATAACATCATTTAATTTTTCCTGGGGCAAACCTACGCCCGGACGCTTAAGGGCAAGCATGCCTGATGTTATTTTTGCGCCTTGGCGTATGTTTTTATTCGCCACGATGCTCTGCCGGGCCCATTTGCGGCCGGCAATTATTTTTTCTTCTCTAAGCGGCGAGGGAACGCTCAAGCCTCTTTCCACCTCCCTAATCTGGCTAACCATTGATTTTAAAGTTTCCGGTGTGCAGGAGCCGGCGCAATCAAACGACCTTAAATCATTTAAATCAAAAGAAAGATGCTTTTCAATCAAACAAGCTCCTAGAGCCACCGCGGCAATTACCATATGCCAGCCGACCGTATGATCAGAATAGCCAACCGGATAATTAAACATTTTTTGCAAATGCAAAATCCTTCTAAGATGATTAATTTCCGGCGGCGTCGGCAGAACAGTATTGCAATGAAGGATAACAATATCTTTAGCGCCGGCGCTAGTCAATGCTTCAATTGATTTCTTAATTTCATTATCATTAAGGTGCAGGCCCAAGGAAATGATTACCGGCTTGCCGCGCGAACCGACGTTTTTTAAAAAGTCATAATTTACTGACTCGCCCGAACCGATTTTAAAGAAAGGCACATTCAATTCTTTGTCCAAAAAATCCAAGTCAACTTCGGTATGGGCGGTAATAAAGCAATCAATATTTCTAATCTGGCAATATTCCCATAATTTTTTTAATTCATCGTGCGGCAATTCCTTGTATTTCATCCGTCGATACCAATAAGGGTCAACCTTTTTTGAAACTAGAGCTTCGGTGGTTTGGGCTTGGAACTTTATAGCATCGGCACCGGCGGCCATGGCCGCGTCCACCTGTTTTTTGGCCAGCTCTAAACTGCCAAAATTAGTCACCCCGCCTTCGGCGACAATATAAACCGGTTCGCCCTCGCCAACAACCCGATTTTGATTTAATTTGATTTTTGATCCCATAAAATTGTTGGCAATAGTATTTCTTTTACGATATTGCCTTTATTTTCAATTATTTTTTTAAGCATGCTGTTTATTAGCACGTCAGAAAGTTTATTCGGCTCAAGGCCCAAATCTAAAAGTTTTGTGTGGACCGGATTATAATAATGGTCTTCAGCTTCTTTGCGCGGGTTGGGGATATTCATTATTTTTACCTGAAGGCCGATTTTTTCACCGCAAGATTTTACTATATCTGCCAATTTATTGACTGAAAATACTTCCGTAAATTGATTAAACACCCTGAATTCTCCTTTGTCCGCCGGATTTAAAACAGCCAGTTCAACGCATTGCAAAGTATCAATAATATTTAAATAGCCTCTTTTTTGCCCGCCCGACCCGTAAGGAGTCAGGGGCAAGTCGGCTACCGCTTGCACGCAAAATCTATTCAGGGCGGTTCCAAAAATAGCATCATAATGGAAGCTGGTGTTTAGCTTAGGGTCAAGCTTTGTCTCCTCTGTCTCAAGGCCGTAGACAACGCCTTGATTTAAGTCTGTCGCCCGCATCCCCCAAGTGCGGCAAGCAAATTCTATATTATGGCTGTCATGAACTTTTGATAAATGGTAAAACGATCCGGCGCGTTTTGGAAAGATCATCACGTCTGAACGCCCTTTATGATTAACGGTAATATAGCCTTCTTCAATATCAATATTTGGCGTGCCATATTCTCCCATAGTGCCCAATTTAACCAAATGAGCGGAAGGGCAAGTTCTTTTCATGGCGAATAACACGTTTAAAGTGCCGACGACATTGTTTATTTGAGTTTCGGCCGCGCTGTGATTTCCTATCATTGAGTAAGGGGCGGAAGGCTGTTCTCCATAATGCACAATAGCTTCCGGAATAAAGTCTTCAAATACTTTTTGCACATGGCGCTCGTTAGTTAAATCTCCAATATACATCTTAATTTTTTTTCCGGTAATTTTTTCCCATACCCCCACTCTGTCGTGCAAGGTGGAAATCGGCAAAAGCGGCTTAACGCCCTGCTCCATCTCCCATTTTCTTTTATTAAAATTATCAACCACCGCTACTTCATGACCCTTGCGGGAAAAATACATAGCCGTTGGCCAACCGAGATAACCGTCTCCTCCTAAAATTAAAATCTTCATAAATTTAGCTTAAAACTTATTATTATTTAATTTCATAAATAACTCTATTAATTCCAAATCTTCTTTTTTATCAATATCCATGGCGGAAATTTTTGAAATAATTAAAGGATAATTATTCCTGCTTTCCAGTTTTTTTTCTTTCATCACGGTATCAAAACTTGAAACCCATATTCCGCCGGCATAATAAAATTTCGGCTTTTCTTTTGGCTTTACAATATATTCATAATGAAGTTCGTCCTGCCAAAATTTGATTGTGCCGTCCGGCTGAATTTCTCTGATATTATAAGGATGATTCAAACCGTCAACTTCCACCACGGCGACAACCGAGCCGGCCTTATTTTTAATCGCTAAGTCAATCGCTTCATCCAAATTATCCGCGCTGATAAGCGGCGAGGTTGGCTGCAACAAAACAACATAATCGGCGCGATAGCCATCCTCCGCCAACTTTTCAAGCGTATATCTGATAGTATCTATGGAAGGGCTTAGATCGGTGGCTAAATAATCCGGGCGCATAAAAGGAATCTCGGCGCCGTATTGCTTGGCTATTTCGGCAATCTCAATATTATCCGTTGAAACTATTACTCTGTCAACCAATTTGGCTTTTTTCGCCGCTTCAATAGCATAACTAATCAGCGGCTTGCCGTTTAACGGGTAAATATTCTTGCCTGAGAATCTTTTGCTTCCGCCGCGCGCGGGTATGATTGCTATAAATTTTTTATTATTTAGCGCCATAAATTATAGGTTATTTTTTCGCTATAAATGTCAATTTTAAGCCTATGCCCAGCTCATTCATCTTTTCTTCGATTTTTTTGCTCTCACTTTCGTTGGTAACAATTTCTCTGAATTTAGCCGGCAAATATTCATCTATTTCATCCCCGAACGGATCAAGAAATTGAAAATAATTGAGAAGGGAATATTTGCCCGTATAACGGTTCCCGACTTGGATATTTTCATTTTTGAAACCGACTTTGGCGAATAAATATCTTAACGTTTTTTCTGAAAAATACGATAAATGCAACCTGCCGGTAAATGTCTTTGAAAATTGATGCAGCACCATGCAAACTAAGCTATTTACATTGGGACAAATCCCGATAAAAACTCCTCCCGGCTTTAAAATTCTGTAGACATCTTTCATTACTCCCGCCGGATCGGGCAGATGCTCGATTACTCCGAACATTGAAACAATATCAAAACTATTATCCTCGAAGTTACACTCATTTAACAATTTCCTCTCAACCTTTACCCCGAATTTTTTTTCAGCATATTGGGCCGCCTTTTCATTTAATTCTAAACCCATCACGTCATAGCCTAAATCCTTGCCCATTTTCAGAAATTGGCCGATTGAACAGCCGATATCTAAAATTTTACCATTTGGAATGTCGCTCTTTAATTGGCTGAAAAAATTTTTATATAATTCGCCCCTTACTTCCATTTGTTTATCCGATGAAATAAAATCATAGCTGAACTCCATCGTTTTCGAATCGTCATTATAATGTTCGGCCGTAGCTTTTTCGTCGAATTGGGGATTAACGTAAATATGCCCGCACTGGCCGCAGCGCGCAAAATCAAAACCATTTTTAGTGAATAGAACCGTAAAATCCGGGCTCTGGCAGAGCATGCAATTTATTTTTTTAACTAGATGGGAATAAACCTTGCCTGTCTTCGGGTCGATTAATTTATCAAGTTCATTGTCCCGCTGGTTGAAAAAAATATCGCCTTTGGTTTGTTTATCGAACGTACTCATAAATTATTATGTTATTATTTACTTATTTTAATGCGCGCTGCTAATATGTTAATCTCTTCCTAAGCAGTTTATCATTAAGGGGGATATTTTTTAATATCTTAATAATCTTTTCCGCGGCATCGCCTTCGCCCAAGCGATGCGGCATTTTAAGCAGCTGCTTTTTATACTTTTGATTCGTTAAAATATAATTAATTTTTTCTTTAATATCCGAAACGGTCGGGCGGGCGTCAACCACGTTTTTTTGCCTGTACCTGCCGATTTGCCTCTTGCCGATATTAACCGCCGGCAACTTAAAGTACGGCGCTTCCACCAAAGCGCAGGACGAATTGCCGATAAGCGCCTGGGCATTTTCCATTAAGCTTAAAAAGTCAAAATTGTGGATATTCTTGTGTATTAAAAAATTAGGGTCGCGCTCAATTTCTTTTATCGCTTTTACGACTCCGCCGTAGCCTGAATCAGAGCAAGGGAAAACCACGAAAGAGCGAAGGCCGAAAGATTTAACGGCTAAGAGCGTATTCTTCATGTGCCTATAATTATTGTCTTTGCTCTCGAAGGTATCGGGGTGGAAAATTATTATAAAATATTTTTCGCCCGGCCGCAAGCCGTATTTTTCTCTTGTTTCATTAAACGGGCTATATATTTTTTTAACGATTCTGTCAATATAAACGGAGCCAACGGTTTTAATCCGCCAATCATCCTCTCCCATTTTCTTAATTCTCTCGGCCGCCATTTTAGTTTCGGTTAAATGCAGGTGGGAAATTTTTGTCAGAGCGTGGCGCTGAATATCGTCGATATTGCCGGAAATTTCACCGCCCTGGGTATGGGCTATCGGGATGCCTAAATTTAACGCCGCGAAAGCCGCTATAAAGTGGTCGCCGCGATCGCCATGAATTAAAAAAATATCAGGCTTCAATTTTTCCATAACTTGGGCGACTTTTTTCAAACAAACGCCCAAATTTTCGGCTCTAACCAGCAGGGAATCCCCTCTGCCGGTACCCATTTCAACCGAAGCTATTTTTGATTTCGGAAAAAATCCTTTTACTTCATTAGACGTTTTGCCGAACTTTTTAGAAACATGCATATCGCCCAATATAATCTGCAGCTCTAAATCAGGATCAGCCTCAATCAAGCGCATCAAAGGCAAATAAGCGCCAAAACCGCCGCGTTTGCCAAAATAAACACAAATTTTTCTTTTAGTCTTTTTCATAATTAACAAGCTGATTCTTCTATCGCCTTGATTATCGCCTCTTCGGCGCGAAAGCTGGCTTTGCCGTCAGGCATATAAAGATAGCTTTTTAAAAAATCAATTTTTTCTTGCTCGGTATAATTATAATGGTCCTTGAAATTTAAAATAATCTTTTCCATTTCGTCGTAAGATTTCGCGTAATTTATCAAATTTGGATATTCGAAAAAATGGTCCGCCGGCTGGCCTTTAATAAGATCGCTAAAATAGGGCGAGATAATAATTTTTTTCGCCATGATTGCTTCCATTAACGTAGTGGAGCTAAAGCCAAGCACGGCGGCCGACCCCTTTATTAATTTTTTCGGATCGGCCGAATTAGTTATAATTAAATTATCTATTTTTTCCTTAAAATTATCCTTAAAAACCCGGTCGACATAATCAACGTAATGGGTAGCTACTTTAGTTTTAATAATCACTTTAAAATCAGGATGGCGCAAAGCAAATTCCATTACCCATCTGTGAAAATCGTCTACCCTCTTTTGGGCCACGGATGAATCTATTTCCTCGCCGATGAAAAAAAACTTATCAGTAGACCAAAAAGAAAAAAGCACAATTTGTTTTTCTCCTGACTCGCCGATTTTTTCCAAAAAATAATGGTCAAGCCGCGGCACGCCAACAACTATGGCATTCTCCTCTTTTATGCCCGATATTTTCGCTTCAATATAAGCGTCTCTTATCATTGAATTATATAATAATATTCTTGAACCGATAAATCTCTTTCCTTCAACGAATTTTATCAGTGTTTTAAAATCACCCTTCCTAACCAAGCCTTCTTTATGCAAAACAATAAACGGCACTCCGGCCTCTTCGCAAACGCGCGCCAACTCCTGCTGGTCAAGGTAGCCAAAATTCCCGCCTAAGACCGCGTCAAAGCCTAAAGCCCGGCGCAGGAGAGGAAACATTCTTTTTAAATATAAATAATAATCCTGCTTTCCCTTTTTACAAAAATCATGGGTATGATAATTTTCTTCGGTTATTTTTTTGCTCTCTTGACCATTGATAAAATGTTCATAAATTTTTTGCAGATAGGTCCGCCAAACAATAACGTATTTTATGCGGTTGCCATAGGCGGCCATGGCTTTAACGTCTTCCACAAAGATGCTTCGGCCCATGCATAAAACCGTATATTGGCTCTTACATTTTGGATTAACCTTGCCGGAAGCCAGCCAAAACGCGGCCACGGCCAGCCACGGCCAATTTAAAAATAGCCCAACTTTAATAAGCGTGATAGCTGATGTTTCTTTAATTTTATATCTTATTTTTTCCAATAATATTCTCATAAATCAAATTTCAGATCATGGTTTGAAAGCAATAACTTTTTAATTTCGGCTACCGTCATTTTTTTATTATCCATTGACGAATACTCATGGACATTAGCCCTCTTAGCCCGAGGATAAGAGTTATTTTTTAAAAGCTCGTAGCCTACGCTCGGCTCCAGTAAGTTCGGCAGGATAACAAACATATCATCTAATTCTAGGGCGCCCGCTGATTCTTCGACGGTTAATAATTTTTCATGAATTCTTTCTCCGCCATTTTTCCCGATTATTTTTACGGGTACGCTCCGGTTAACTTTATTTTTCTCGCGGAAAGCTTCTATGACGGCTTGGGCTAAATCTTTCAAGGTTACCACCGGCATTTTTAGCACGAAAATTTCATGATTTTTCATTAATTGGGCCGATTTAAAAACCAGCTGGACCGCTTGCGGAATCGACATGATAAATCTTGTCATGCGCGGATCAGTAACCGTAATCGGCTGGCCGCGCTTTATTTGATTGATAAATAACGGAACAACCGAGCCGCGAGAGCCTAAAACATTGCCGAAGCGAACGCAGCAAAATTTGGTTTTCTTTTTCCCTTTATAGAGAAAGCTGGCTAAAATTAATTTTTCGGCTAAAAGCTTGGTGCAGCCCATAACATTGGTCGGATCCGTGGCTTTATCGGTTGAAATCATAATAACTTTATCAACCTGGTTGGCGTAAGCGCAATCAATTACGTTTTGCGTTCCCTGCACGTTGGTTTTAACCGCTTCGAAAGGATTGTTTTCGCAGGCTACGACGTGTTTTAAAGCGGCGGCATGGAAAACAATATCAATATTTTCCATGGCCAAATTCAAGCGCTCCTTATCGCGCACATCGCCGATTAAAAAATCCACTTTCGTCGACGGGCCGATTTCATGCATTAATTCAAACTGCTTAGTCTCATCGCGGCTAAAGACTCTGATTTGATAAGGCCCGCATTTTAATAGCTCTTTAACAATCGCCGAGCCGATTGAACCGGTGCCGCCGGTTACCAATATTTTTTTGTTTTTAAATTCTTTGATCATAAAATTATTTAACTTTATTTAATTTATCAATCTGGCTCGCTAAAGCATTAATTATAAGTTCGCAATCTTTTTTGGTTAAGCCTATGTAAATCGGCAAAGCCAAGCTGGATGAGCTTACTGCCTCGGCAATCGGAAAATCGCCTTTTTTATAGCCAAACATTTTTTTATAAAAATCAAATAAATGGATTGAGGGCAAATAAAGTTTTGTGCTAACGCCGGCTTTCTTTAGATTTTTCATTAACAAATCGCGGTTAATTTTTTTATTTTTTATTTTAACGACATAAACGAACCAGGTATGGGTGTTATTAGCGGCCGTTACCGGGGCCTGAATTATATTGCTTAGCGGCTTTAATATATTGCCGTACCAGGCGGCGATTTTTCTGCGCTCGCTTATCATAAAATCAAGTTTTGCCAATTGGCTTACGCCCAAAGCGGAGCTCATTTCGTCCAGCCGGTAATTATAGCCTAAATATTTATGGTCCAGCCATTGATCATTATTCGCCCGGCCCTGGTTTCTTAAGCTATCGCAGATCTCGTAAATTTTTTTGTCATTGGTCACAATCATACCGCCCTCGCCCGTAGTCATTTGCTTATTGGGATAAAAAGCGAAAACCCCGGCTTGGCCGAAAGTCCCGGCTTGCTTGGCCTTATAAGTAGCGCCGATTGATTCGCAGGCATCTTCAATTATTTGCAATTTATATTTTTTGGCTATCCGCCTGATCGGATCCATCTCGCTGGGCTGGCCAAAAATATGAACCGCTAAAATAGCTTTGGTTTTTTTAGTGATTTTGGCTTCAATTTTTAAAGGGTCCATGTTATAAGTTAAAGGATCAATATCAACGAAAACCGGCTTAGCGCCAACATATAAAATGGAATTGGCCGAAGCCACGAAAGAAAAAGGCGTGGTAATTACTTCATCGCCGGCTTTAATGCCGCAAGCTAAAAGGACCAAATGCAAACCGGCCGTGCCGCTGGAAACGGCGCAGGCGTATTTTACGCCGATTTTTTTGGCAAACTTTTTTTCAAATTTTTTGTAGACCGGGCCTAAGCTAAGCTGATCGGAATTTAAAACCGCTAAAACGCCGGCTTTATCTTCAGCCGTTATATAAGGTTTGGCTACGGGATATTTTTTCATATTTTAAATATTAAAATTTTAACTTAAAATTTCCCTGATAACCATAAAAGCTTCGGCCGCCAATAATCCTGATTCCGTTCCCCTCTTCTTGGCCAAGGCGGTTATGCCTTCTAATGACCTGGGGTGAGGATATTTTTGCAGTTCACTTTTATAGCAGGCTATGGCCTTTAATTTATCTTTTAAAGTTTTTGTTATATCCATATAAGCGTTAGGCGTAAACTGTTTTGCCCCTCGCGAGGCTTCCGAAAGAGTTTCATAAGCTAAAATCTTTTTTATTTTATTCCCGGTCGGCCTGGCGGCGACCAGGCAGGCTTCAAAAACCAAACGATGGTCATGGTTTAAGTCTCCAACATGAGGAATAAATAAAATATCAGGGTCAACCTCTTTAACCAATCCTCTTATTTTATCATTTAATTCCTTGCGCGGGATTGTATCTAGCTTAACGGTCGGCAGATCTAGAAAATATGTTTTTTTAAACCCTAAGACCGCGTTGGATTTTTTTATGTCCACCAGCTTGTCTTCCATGTATTTCTCGCTCCAATCTGGCGCGTAGGCTTTAGTGACAATGCCGAGAAAAACCTCGTCGCCGGCTTTTACATATTTTTTAATCGTCCCGCCGCAGCCCAAGACTTCATCGTCGGGGTGGGGAGCAATAACAAGTATTTTTTTCATAAATATTTAAATTATTTTTTGGCGATAGCGATCCAATCATGTATTTCCACGATCGTATTATTTCTGGTTAAGATAGTGTAATTTAAATCTAATTCTTTAAAATTTTTAAGCAGGGCCTTAAGCTCTTTTTTATCAAAGAAATGATACGGAGTGTCTTTTATGAAAGACTCATTTATTAAATACGTGCCCTTTTCCAATTTCTTGCCCGCACCCTCTAAATAGTCTCCTGTTTTTTTAACAATAAAGAAAAGGCGCCCGCCCGGCTTTAAAACTCGGAAAGCTTCGCTTATGGCCTTCTCCCTATCTCCTGAAAAAAAGTGCTCTACCATCCCTATTTCAATAAAAACATCAAACGAATTATCCTTATACGGCAATTTTAATATATCCGCTTGCTTTACTTCTATTGCCAATTTTTCTTTTTTTAACCAATTTTTTGCGAATTTTAAACTTTCGTTGGAATAATCAAAACCGCGTACATCAAAGCCTTGTTTAGCCAGATAGACTAAATGGCGGCCCGAAGCAAAGCCAGCGTCCAAGATCTTTATCTTTTTTCTTTTTTTAAAATCCGGAAAGGTCTTTTGGACAAACCGCACCAGATTTTCGTCCGGCACCATTATTCTTGTTACTTTGTTGTATTTTTCCCATGTTTTCATATTTTGTATTATTAATTATTTTGTTACCCAGACTATATAATGAGCAACCTTTTTAGCCATATTATTTATCGTTCTCTCGGTGTATTCAATCTTAATATCGGTAAATTCATGCCACAGTAGCTTTAATTCTTTTCTGTCAAAAAAATGAATAATGGTAGGCGTCTCAACGGAATTTTTTATATAAAAAGTGTCTTTTTCCAGCCTCATGCCTCCCTTAAATAAAGAATCTTGCTTGGCTTTGCATAAAGAAAAAATATGGCCGCCCGGCTTAAGGATCCGTTTCATCTCGGCCGCGATTTCATTAATTTGATTTTTTTCATTATGCTGCAAGACCGCGCATTCTATAATAGCATCAAAAAAATTATCGCGGTAGGGCGCGGTTAAACCGTCTATTTCATCGACTTTAGCTTTTAATTTTTCTTTATTAAGCCATTTTTTCGTTAGCTTAACGCCCGCTTCGGAAACTTCCGCGCCATATGCTAAGAAGCCTTCTTTGGCCAAATAGCAGACATGCCTGCCGGTACCGCAGCCCCAATCCAAAATTTTAATATTTTTTCTCTTTTCCCTGTCGGGAAAATGATGCTGAATAAATCTGATAACATCTTCATTGGGATAGCTGCCTTGGTACTGGCCTTTTTTATATAATTCTTCCCACCTATTATTCTGGTTTATTTTCTTTATTTTCATAAAATGAATTCTCAATTATTTTTTTAGCCTCCTGGCCATGATTAAACAATAAATCAATTACCGATAAATTTTCGACGAATGGTTCGTATTTTTGCTTATAAACCGGATGGTTAAAATCAGAAAACACATGATTTAAGCCTCGGGCTTTGAATTTTTCTTCTTCCACGTAGCATTTAGCTCCTTGGCCGGATAAATAAGTATCCGCCCCCAGCGCTTCGCACATCTCAATCAATAAATCAGTCTTAGCGCCCTTGAAATTGTAATCTGAACTTTTGTAAATTGGCGTTTTAATTTCCAGCTGTTCCACTAAATAATAAATAATCGCTTCGGTTAAGTCGGCTAATTTATCCCATTTTTTTAAGTACAATTTTTCAAAAAAATCTTCATAATCTTTAAAAAAGGGGGTATTTTTATAATTTAAATAAATGGTTTTCCAATGTTTTTTGCCCCAGTCCGAAGAATTATCAATTTCCACCTCGCTTATTTTTTGATACCTGCGGCCATGAGTTATTACCGGCACGGTTAGCCAAGCAAAACCGTTTTCGCCGGGCGCGGTTCTGATTCTATTGCTGTTCTGGAAACTCTTTTGCAAATATTGGATATGATCCACTAAAATAAACTTATCAGCTTTGGCGATTTTATAAATATAGCCAAGATATGGCAAATATTCCGGTTGATGGCCTGAAAGTATCATAAAATTATTAACTCCGCGAAATAAATTTCTTTCTTAATAATTTTTCATCGACTTTTATTTTTGATAAAACATCAATAATTCTCTCGGCCGACTTGCCGTCGCCGTAAGGGCTTTTGCCCCGCTTTACTTTCAGTTTAAATTTATTGTCGTAGACCGCTTTAAGAATTGCTTTTTTTATTTCCTTGCTATCATGATTTACGTCTATAATATTATTGCTTCTTTCCCGGTCCGCCTGCCTTATGCCTATATTAACAACCGGTAATTTAAAGGACGGAGCCTCTACAATAGCGCTGCTTGAATTTCCTACCATAACATCCGCTATTTTCATCAACCCTAAAAAAATATCATGAGGCAGAGATTTTTTTGCCCGTAAAAATGGGTTATTTTTATATTTTTCAATAATTTTAACGATTGCCAGATTGCCGGGGTCGGTATTGGGATAAATAATAACCGTCTGAAAATTTAATTCTATAATCGCCCGCATTGTTTCTTCCATCTGTTTTTCCGCTTTTTCCGTCTCTGAAGAAACGGCATGCTGGAGTAAAAGGATAATCGGTTTATTTAAATCTAGATTTAATAAATTAGCCACTTTAGCCCTCGACGGCAGTTTACGATTGAGTATGGAATCCAGGCCAGGCGCGCCCACCGTATGGATTCTCCAGCCTTCTTCGCCTAAACTCGCTATTCTTTGGGCGCTTTTTTTTGTAGCCGGAAAATGGATATGGGCCAGTTTTGTTATGGCATGCCTTAGATTATCGTCAATATCGGCTCCGGCGCACTGATCGCCGCCGTGGATATGGGCAATCGGGATATTAAGGTAAGCGGCCGCTATCGCGCCCATTAAAGCCTCGCCCCTGTCTCCTAAGAGCAAAAGAAAATCCGGTTTTATTTTTTTTAGCGCCTTGGTTATGCCGCTTAAACCCCTGCTTAAAGACAAAGGAATTCGGAGATCCGCTGGCCCTGAATTTCCGTACATGGGAATTTTCGCGTCAACTTTAAACCCATCGTTTATTATATCTTTTATGGTGTAGCCTGAATTTTTATCTAAATGGCAGCCGGTGACCAAAGTAGCCAATCGCAGATTTTTGCTTTTTACTATTTGCTCCATAACGGGCTTTAAGAGGCCATACTCGGCCCTAACTCCGGTTAGCACGCCTATTATTTTTTTAGCTTTCTTTTTCATTTTATTTTTGATTGTTTTTTATTAAAATAATCTAAAACAATTTTTCTTAAGCCCGCTTCCATGGAAAATCTGGGAGACCACTTTAATTCTCTTTTTGCTTTAGAAATATCCATAAGCCTGCCATCCGGCCTTTCTACTGATTTTATATTTTTTATTTTAATATTTTTTTTAAATATCTTACTAAATATATTTATTAAATTATTAACCGTTACCGCCTGGCCGCCGCCGATATTAAATATGCCGTTATTTTTTTTCTTAACCGCCGAAATGGTCGCTTCAACAACGTCTTCAATATAAACATAATCCCTAAACTGCCCGCCGCCGCCGGCTACCAGCAATGGCTTATTCTTCAAAAAGTTTTCCATAAAAATTGAAATAACATCTCTTTGGCCGGTTTGGCCCGGCCCATAAACATGGCCGTAGCGCAAAATCGCGTAATCCAGCTTAAATTTTTTATTAAAATAATAAATATATTGTTCCGCAGCGTTTTTTGCGGACGCGTATGAAAAAATAGCTAAGGGAATATTATCGCATGCTATTATTTCCGTTTCTTTAACGCGCTTTTTATCCGGCCGGCGGCCGTAGACAGAGATTGTTGAGGCAAAAATGAATTTTTTAGCGCCGTGCTTAACGCAACTGTTTAATAAATTAATTGTTCCCATGAGGCTGACCGAAATATCCAAAAGCTGATTTTTCTCTTTTTCGCTCCAATAGACTTTGGCCGCCTGGTTAATAACGATTTCCGGCCGCTCTTTTTTAAAAATCTTTTCTACCGATTTTTCATCTCTTATGTCAGCCAGATAAAACTTCGCCGCGCCAGTTACATTCTCTTTTTTACCGGTGGAAAGATTATCTAAAATTATTACTTTGTAGCCTAAAAAAATAAGCTTATTGGCTAAACGCGAGCCGATAAATCCGGCGCCGCCGGCGATTAAAATTTTTTTCATTTTATCATTTCCCATATTATAATCTTATCTTTTAAAATATTTATTTTAGCCGACTTGCCAATTACCGAATTAATTTCCGCGGGCGATATCCCCGAGCCCGGCCGCTTCATAATCAAAT
Source organism: Patescibacteria group bacterium (assembly GCA_028703305.1). Lineage (GTDB taxonomy): Bacteria > Patescibacteriota > Patescibacteriia > Patescibacteriales > GWC2-42-12 > JACPHD01. The sequence continues at coordinate 2,790 of JAQVNC010000008.1, read as the reverse complement.
CATTTCGCGTGATGGCCGCTCCGGCCGTTATGTCTTTAGCCGCCACGATGCTTTTTCGGCCAAAAATTTTTGAATTTTCTTCTTCAGGGCTGCACTTTTTTTCAAAACTTCCCAGCATGACCTCCGCTTGCCTGATTGATTTAACAAAATTTTTAAGCTCTTCGGGGTTAAGTGACGCTTTATGGTCCGGACCCGCCATGGCTTTATCAAGGGTAAAGTGCTTTTCAATAACGCAAGCGCCCAGAGCCACTGCCAATAAGCTCGCCAGGTTTCCCTCACTATGGTCGGAATACCCGGCTAAAGCGCCAAATTCATTTTTAATAGTCTTAATAGCGCGCAAATTCAAGCTTTTAGGATCGGCCGGATAGTTTGAAGTGCAATGGAGAATAACCAAATCACGGTTCCCCGCTTTCTTTATAACTAGAGCGGCCGCCCTTAACTCCTCTAAAGATGACATGCCGCTGGCAAGAATAATTGGTTTGCCTTTTTTAGCTATATGCTCTAAAAATGGCAGATTAGTAATTTCACCCGAGGAAGTTTTATAAGCCGGCACTCCGACTGTTTCTAAAAAATCCGCGTCTTTTTCTGAAAAAGGGGTTGATAAAAAAATGATATTTTTTTCTTCACAATAATCGCGCAAAACATAATGATCCTGCTCGCTTAATTCCAGGCGCTTAAGCATCTTATACTGCGTTTCGGTTTTGCCGATATTTCTAGATTGGTAGGCAGCCTGCTCGGCCGTTTCAGTCACTATTAATTCAGCGGTAAAAGTTTGAAATTTTACCGCGTCGGCGCCGCTGGTAACGGCCACGTCTATCAGCTTCTTGGCTAAATTTATATCACCGTTATGGTTCACGCCGGCTTCGGCAATTATAAAAACCGGCGCCTTATCTGAAATTTCTTTTTTTTCTATTTTTATCGCCATATAATTAAAACTATAAAGACCAGCCGCCGTCCACAACAATATTTTGCCCGGTCATGTAGCCTGACTCGTTGGATAATAAAAACAATAATACTCCGGACAAATCTTCCGGCTCGGCCATTCTTCGGCCAAGGATTACTTCGGCCGAATATTTTTTTACAAAACTTTCCGGCTGGTTGTTAAAAACTCCTCCCGGAGAAAGGCAATTCACCCTGATATTGTATTTGCCCAAATAAGAAGCTAAATATTTTGTTAAATTGATTATCGCTCCTTTGGCCGCCGCGTATTCTATTGGCATGGTCATGTCAGTGTTTTTATAAATTTCAAATTTAGGGGCGAAGCAGCCGTAAATCGAACCAATGTTAATAATATTTCCCTTGCCCTGCATTTTCATCTGTTTGGCAACTTCTTTAGCCATTAAAAAATATCCGCCGATGTGCAAATTAATATTCTCGCAAAAATCTTCATAGGTAACATCTTCAAACTTCCTACCGCGATTTTTATTCATGGGATCGGCGTTATTAATCAAAGCGTCAATCCGGCCGAATTTTTTAACAACCGCTTCGACTAATTTATTAACTTCTTGCTTTTGATTAATATCGCATCGGTGAAAAACAACGGAATTATTTTTAGTTGCCCGGCGGATAGCCTCTGCTATTTTCTCGCCGCTAATTGAATCGATATCCGCGATAATAACCGTGGCGCCCGCCGCGGCCATGGCTTTAGAAAAATTTTTTCCCAAAAAACCCGCACCGCCGGCGATTAAGCAGACTTTGCCTTTTAAAAATCCAGTGGTGCCTAATTTTTTAACTTTCATACTTTAAAAAATTATTTAATTAAGTAAGGCGTTTAAAGCCGGCGTGCGCCACCGGACCCTCTAAATATTCACGCACTTTATTTTCATCAATAGCCTTTTTAATAATGCCGAAAACTTGATCAACGGCTTTAAGATAATCATCTACCAGCTTGGCCGTGTGCGCCAAGGACACATAAACGCTGCTTGAGGCTAAATATCCCCGCCTAAGCATTTCCTGGGTGAATAATGTTCGTATTGCCTGGCTTTCCGCCCCATAGTCAAAGGCAAAAGCGACTAAACAGAAAGGGCCGGCGACACTGATTTTAAGCCCATGGCGCAAGGCCAGTTTTTCCCAGCCTTGGCCGATCCGCTGGCCGATCTTGGCTAAATGCGCCGGAACATTTTTAGCGCGTAATTTTTTAATGGTAGCGAGCGCGGCAACCGAACCGATTCGCTCTGTCCAGAAGGTGCTGCTGATAAAAGTTTTCTGGGCGTCATCCATTACCGACCGCTTGCCTATGATCGCGGCTATGGGAAAGCCATTGCCCATGGCTTTGGCAAAAACCGCGATATCGGGATTTACTCCGTATTTTAAATGCGAGCCGCCAACCGCCAACCGCCAACCAACCGTAACCTCGTCAAAAATTAAAACAGCGTTGATCCGATCGGCAATCCGCCTGACTTTTTTTAAAAAGTCATCTTTTGGTTCATGGTCGCGGACCGTTTCAACGATGATGGCGCCGATATCTTTATTGTTGGCGGCTATTTTTTCCAATTCGGAAATATTATTATAGTGAAATGGCAAAACCGTGCCGATTAATCCTCGCGGAACGCCCCTTGGCTCCAAGCCGGAAAGCAAATGCCCGTCCAAATTTTTATCACTTGCCAAATTGGCGGCCAGATACCAATCTTGCCAGCCATGATATCCGCAGAAGGCGATTTTATCCTTGCCGGAGTGAGCCCTGGCTATGCGCGCGGCTACTGTCATAGCCTCGCCGCCGCCCCTGGCGTACCTAACCATATTTGCCCAAGGATGAAGCTTAACGAGCAATTCCGCCAAAGCCACTTCCTC
>JAQVNC010000007.1 GCA_028703305.1 Patescibacteria group bacterium | reverse complement strand
TCTTTTGTTTTTTTATAAAACGATCTGCCAACCAGGAATATGATGATTGAAACGCAAAGAAAAATAAAATATGTCGCCGAAGATCCTAAATTATAATATAACCATGACTCCAAAAAAACTATGACCGCCAAAATTACGCAGATTGCCGCGATAATTAAAGAATAAACAAAAGCTTTAAAAAATAACGATTTTATATCCATTAATTGATATTTGATGATGGCATAGCTGGTAAAGACGGTTACAAATAGAGTTGACGGGGAGTCAATGTTGCTGATAGAGGAAAAACCGAATAGCGGGAAAATCACTCCGAATAATAACGACCAAGTACCAAAAATAAAATATCCTGAAACAAAATAAGTAAATTGTTTTCTGTTCCGTTCATTAAGATATCTTATTTCTCGCAGCGGCAAATAAACGGAAAGACAAAAAATAAATACGGTAAAAATAACCCAAACGATAAACAGCGGTCCGAATTCCGCTTGCCAGCCAAGGACATCGTAGGCGGATAATTCTTTGATAACATAAGGCGTCAGACAAGCAAGAGTCATTATGCCGGTCGCCAGATATATTATGATTCTTATCCATTTTTTGACCTGAATATTAGCGACGGCAATTCCCAAAAAAAAGCAACCTGAGGCAACCAACGTTCCGACCGCGTAACATATGCGAAGCCAGAAGGTATGTTCGCTGGCCAAGTTGTTAATCGTATTGATTAGGCAAAACAAGAAATTAATAAAAGCAAAAACCGCGAAAGTTCTATTAAGCTTTTTTCGCGGGTTGTTTTTATAGACATATATGCCTAAGCCCAAATTGGAAAGGCCGGCTATTATAATGGCGATAAAGACAATTGTTGACGCGAATGACGCGAAAATGTGTGTCGTATCCATATATTTATCAGTATAGCAAAAACATTCAGAAACTTAAATGAAGTTGTGCTATAATGTTTATATGAACATAGGCAAAATAATCATTTCCTTTCTGGCAATATCATTTGGTGTGTTTATGTTTGTATATGGCGAATTTGATGATAGCCCCGGAGGGCAATTAATGGGACTGCTGGCGTTTATTATCGGCATTATTGGTTTAATAAAAAGCAAGAAAAAAAATTCCGGCTAAATCCTTTTGTCTTATCGGTAGCAGGGTTTGGTAAATAAAAATAATCTGTCTCGGTTTGGAAATAGGTTTTAGCGCCGCACGCTACAAGAAGTCAACAAAAAAATAACGCCTAATTAGGCGTTATTTTAATATATATTTTTTTTATATCTAAGTGGTTTTATTATATTACTTCATAGCATTATAAATTTTCTGCATTTCGGCAATGCCGGCCTTGGAAGTAACTGATTTGGCTTTAGCCGGCACTTTGGTTTTAGCCGTGTCATAGGCATATTTGCAGGTCTGGTAAATGGGCAGGAGAATTTTGCCGGTTGGATAATTTATGCTGGCTTCGGTTTTAATCCATTGCTGGGTATCTTCATTGATATAAATTTTGACATTGAGCAAGGTCGGGCTGGACGTAGCCGACGGATCAAAAGCGTTGCGGATCAGGCTGTCGGTGCCATCTTGAGTGGCCACGGCTTTATAAACCGCGACGCGGCTATTGCCGGCCTTGTCCCAGTGGTCAAAAGCTAAGGTGTTCTTGTTAATGCCATAAACTATATTATGGCTTTTAGCATTTTTAAGCATGTTGTCGGTAATATTTTTATCTTGGAAGACCTTCCAGACTTTGCCGGCCTTATCGCTGGAATAATACAATGATTTGCCGTTGACTAAAGCGCTAATTGTTTTGGCGCCATTGTTTAGGGTGGTTTTTTCCATGACGGATGAAATTTTGGTTGGCGAGGCGAAAGTGTCAATTTCATGAATCCGGAAAACCGGAGAGGCTTTTTGATTCAAATAATCAACCAGCGTCTGTTCATCCGCGGTCAAGGTTTCCGTGGCCGTGGATTGGCCGGTGGTGATTGCGCAGTCGCTGGACCAATTGGCAGCCGCTGATGATTTTTGCCAGGACGCGTTGGTAAAATTAGCGCCAGCCGGAATATTTTCATACCATGAAGCATCAAGCTGGGCGGTATTAATTTTAACAGGTTTGCCCAAGACGCCCTTGGTAATCGCCAGCCTATAACCCTCTTTAAGAGTGATTGAAGCATTGCCTTTGGCGGAGGTTGCTGTTACTGAACCTTTAAGAAGCGTCAAAGTGGTAGTGTTGGCTGCTTCATTAATAATAAATTGCGTGCCGCGGACGCTTACCGCGGCTCCGCCGTTTAACCGGACTTTATATCTGCCGTTTATGGCTACTTTTTCCAAAAAACGGATAGTTCCTTTGACCGTCTGCCAGGTATATTGGTCAATATATTTGATAACTGAACCGGCTTTAAGAATTATGCTCTGGCCGGGCGTGACAATGTTGGCCGGCTGATTGGCCGGCGCGGTAAATGTTTTGCCGGGCTTAAGATCAGAGGCGCTATAGGAGGCGGGAGTGATTGGAGCGGGAGTGATTGGAGCGGGAGTGATTGGAGTGGGGGTGATTGGAGTGGGGGTAGCCGTCTGCTGTTTTAATTGCTCTGCATAGGATGTTTCCAAGGCCATTATTCCATTCCAAACTTGATTTAATCTTTCAATGGCGCGGACATTATAAGCTCGCCTAAGGGCATCCGAGGTATTATAATCAGCATTTTGAGTTTGGCTGGCAACCGCATTATAATCATTTTGGTTAACAGATATGCTATTATCATAAAGCGTTTTTGCCTGGTTATAAATACTGGTGCCATATAATCTGCTCACCTCTGAATCTACTTGTGTATCCATAGCTATGCCCTGCGTTTGTGTTTGGGCGGTAGTGCCGGATGGAGTTATTGTGCTTTTAGTGGAAGGCGTAAAAGTTGCGCTTGATTGGCCGGAAGAGCCTGAAACCGGTCCGGACGATCCGACGTCAGGAATGCACATATCATAGCCGGAAGCTTGGGTGCCGCCCGAGAAGGTATGGCTTCCCGCCGGACAAGTTATTAAGGCGGAAGCAAAATTAGTTGCGCCTAAAATAACAATCAAAGCAATACCCGGAATATAAAAAGTTTTTTTCATAAATTTATAATTGTTTTATCAATAATGTTTTTTGGCCTTCGACCTTTGTTTCCGCCAAATAGATATTATGCTTATTACATTATATCTCATTTTTCCATAGATTTCTACCAAGCCCGGGCGGGATTTTAGTTTTAAGTCGAAAAATGTTATAATTACTATTATTAACCATAATTAAAAAACCATGCAAATTTTCAAAACGTGGGCTTTTAAATGGTGGGAGGTGGGTTTAATAAAACTTTGCCTTCTCTCCTTGGGCATTTTGTTGGGCCTGTACTTCTACGGTTATTTGGCAAGTCTCTTGTGGCTTTGGTGGGTCTTATTTGTCGTGACCGCGGTTTATTTCATCGTTCGGTTTATAGGTGAAAAATAAGGCCGGGTTCGTTAATTTTAAATTGGCTGTTCTAGTAATGGCAAGTTTTTTATTTTTTCCAATTTCCCGCCGCCTTATGAAAGGGGCGTTTTTATTTACACTAAACTTGCCAAAGTGGTATAATATAATAAGTAATTTAATTATTAATAATCATTTAAAATAAATCTATGAAAAAAATAATGTATTTTTTAATGCCGGTTTTGTGCTTTATGCTATTGGCTAGCGGCGTTAAGGCTGTTGCCCCGGCCACTTTAGCTTTAACCAATACGGCCGGCGATAATGTCAGAGTAACGATTACCGGCGATCCGTCCAGCACTATCAGACTTTCATTCTTGCCGCCCGGAGCTTCAACGATGACAACTATTGTTTTTGGCACGACCGATGAAAATGGCAATTTTACAACTTCCATTTCCAGCGGCGGCTATGGCATTCCCCAAGGCTCCCCAGTCTATATTACTGTTAATGGCGCCCAGTCAACGACTATGCTTTGGCCGTCATACGTAAGTTCGCTCTCGTTATCAAGCGCCAGCGTAAATATCGCGGTCGGGCAAAGCGTTAATATAACCGGTTCAAACACTTTGATTTTAGCGGCCAACGGCATAAGTTCGGTGATCGGCGCGATTTTATCCGGTAGCCAAGTTACGATTACCGGTTTAAGCAATGGTTCCGGAGCTTTGTCACTTTGCGGCGCTAACGTCGGCTGCGGCTCCATCGCGGTGGTAGTTGGCGACCAAGGGCAAAATCAAATTACTTTCAGCTTAAATAATTTTACGCTTTCGGAAAATCAGACAAAAAATGTCAATATTTACGGCGGCGGCAACTCCGGCTTTAATGTGGCTTCAAATTCCAATGCCGCCGCGGTTGAGGCATCAATCAGCGGCACCAGCAATGTTATCTCGTTATATGGTGGGCATACTCCGGGAACAGCCACGATCGTGGTTTGCTCTAAAAGTTCAAGCACGAATTGCGCCAGCCTGGTTATTACTACTTTAAGCAGTAATGTTGACGCCTTGTCTTTTAGCCCGAGCAGCGTTACCTTGAATCCCGGCGCGTCCCAGAATGTTATTATTTCGGGCGGGCCTGATAATAGCTATTATGTTTCTTCCAATTCTGATTCCGCGGTTGCCGGCGCGACTGTTTCAAGCAATATTTTAACGCTAATCGGCGGCAGCAAGTCCGGCACAAGTGAAATTAAGGTTTGCTCGGCGACGACTAACGCTACCTGCGGCAGATTGAGCGTTACGCTTAAGCTTAATACCGAGGAAGCTTCCGCGACCGCCTTGTCTTTCAGTCAGAATGTTGTTTCTATTTCCAAAACCGAAACCACTAACGTTACGGTTGCCGGCGGCGGCAATAGCGGCTATGTTATTTCTTCTAACTCCAATCCGATCGCGGTTACGGCCAATATCGCCAGCAGTACGAATATTATTTCTATTTACGGCGCCAATGTCGGCTCGTCAATAATTAATATTTGCTCGGTCTCTAGCGGTTCGGTCTGCGCCAGCATCTATGTTAATGTCGGCTCGGAATTGGTACCGATTAATTTCAGCCAAAATAATGTTGTCATAACCGCTAATAACAAGTCAATCATTTCTTTAAGCGGCGGCAGCGGCAGCGGCAAAGTAATTTCTTTAAATAGCAACCCAACGGCCGTGGCGGCCGCGCTAAATGGCGCCGGCAATGTCTTAACGCTTAGCGGCGGCACTGCTTCAGGATCAGCGGTAATTACTATTTGTTCCTCCACCTATTCCACTAACTGTGCGACTATAAACGCCAGCTACACCAAGCCGGCGCCGGTCGAGGAAAAACCTTCTTCACCGAAAACCAATGCCGACATTTTAATCGCGACCCAAACTCTGATTGAGAAAATTATCGCCGAAGCTTCTGATGTCATTCAGGAAAAGGGTATCGTTAAAGATACGGCGCTTGAAGGTAAAATTAAATTATCATATTTTAACTCGCTGATTAAGGGAAAAACGCTGAATGCCGCCGCTACTAAATTGATTATTAATTTTATTACTTACGGCACGGCGACGACGAAGAATATGGGCGCCGGCGAACGCGCCGGAGTTTTAAGCTCATATAAAAAAGCGTTTAATAAGCTGCCGACCACCGAAAGCGAATGGGCTGACGCCATTAAAATCGCCAATGGCCGCTGGCCGGGTGAAGCCAATACTTCCGCCGTCCTCTCGGCCAAAATTGAATTTAAGAAAGTTTATAAGCGCGAGGCTGATTTAAGCAATCAAAATGATAATGCCGCCATTTCCATAATCGCTTACGGCTTAAGGCCGACAGCCAGGAATACAAATTCCGAGAGATCAGCCATTAAAACGTTTAAAGCCGTCTACGGCCATAACCCGGACAACTCTTTGGCCTGGGATATTGTGCGCGCCGTTGCTTACTCCGGCGCCAAGAGATAAAATGCTATATGAGACATTTAATTATTAAATATTTATTATGAATTTTTTTGGCATTGGCAATAAAGATAAAATTAACATATTGGGCGTAATAAATTTTGCCAGATTTTTATTCGTCGCTTTGATAGTTTTTGAAATTTTAAATTTTCTTAAAATCTTGCAATTTAACACCCAGTTCACCTGGCTCGGTTTAGTTATTACATCTATTTTCACTTTGGCGGTTTTAGAAATGACGGCCCATAATTATAGGAAGAAAAAAGGCCATTATCTGCATTGGTCGGTTTGGGTAATAATAACCATTGCCTTAGCTTTGGACGCGGCCGGAGATTTTTTTCATTTATATTCCAGGTATGATTGGTGGGATCAGGTTGTCCATTATTTTAATAGCGCCATTATTTGTTTTACCCTGTTCGCGGTTATTAACGCCTTTTATATTGATAAATTTAAGTTTAGCTTGCTTTTAAAAGAGGGTAGGCTAAAGCTCGCTTTATTTTTGGCCACGACCGCAACCGTTAGCTTAGGCGCGCTTTATGAGATGGAAGAATATTTGGAAGATGTTTTTTTTCATACCAATCGGCTGGGATCAGGCGCGGATACGGCCAATGATTTAACTCTGGATATTTTAGGCGCCGTAACGGTCGTGGCGATTGTCTCTGTTTATTATTTCATAACTCATAAGCGAAAAATAATTGATTAGCATTCCGGCGCTTAGTTCGGAATGACAATAAATTTAAATTTTATGCCAATCAAAAAGTATCTAAAAATCGCCGGGATGGTTTTACTGGCGTTTATAATCTTGTATATCGGCCTGATAATTGCTATGGGCGGTATCGGCCAATATACCGGTGATCAAGCGTCCAGGCAGTCAGGCTCGGCCAGTATGTCTATAGCCTTGGCGCCGTCAACTAAATCCGCGCCATCTTTTGCGGGCGAAATCGCCAGGGATTCGGTCGCGACTATGGAGGCGGAGCTAGGTCCCAGTTCGGCGATTCAGCCGGTTGATAAAAAAATAATTAAAACCGGAGACTTAAGTTTAAAAGTGGAAAATGCCGAAACTGCCGCTGAAAGCATCGCCAACATCGCTAAACTTAATAAGGGGGAAGTGGCCGTTTCTAATTTTTATGAATCAACCAAGGGGGTAAAATCCGGCGCTATAACCGTGCGCGTGCCCTACAATAATTTTGACGCGGCCTTTAATGGCATAAAAAAAGTCGCCAGCCAGGTTGTTTCCGAAACCGCCAACACCCAAGATATAACCGCCGAGTATATTGACCTGGAAGCACGCTTAAAAAATACGCAAGCCGAAGAAGCGTCTTTTAACGCTTTATTGAATCGTTCGGGAAAAATTGAGGAAATTTTAGCCGTGACTAAAGAAATTGCCAGAACGCGTGGAGAAATTGAACAACTGCAAGGGCAAATCAGATATTTAAATTCCCAAACCGATATGTCAACTATAACGGTTAATATCACGGAAGATGTAGAAATCGCTACGGCCTCGCAAGATTGGCGGCCTTGGCAGGTAGTTAAACTTTCGGTTAAGCAGCTTATAACCGGCGGGCAGAATTTTGTTAACGGCTTAATTGCTTTTATTATTGTGGTTCTGCCCATGCTTATAATTTACGGCTTGATAGTCTGGCTGATTTATTACATCGGGAAAAAGGTTTATAGGAAGTTTATATAGAATTAAAAAAAGAGCGCTAGACTGAATAAATTCAGCTAGCGCTTTTGTTATTGTTTATTTTTTCCTCCTTAGCCTTTAGGCAGCCATTCTTTTGTGGTTGCCGGCGGCTCTATACGCGTTGCATTTTATTTCCTTGGCCGGTGAAATCAAGCGCAAATCTTCTATCATCTGCGCCAGCGGTTCAGGCTTGCAGAAACTCGCCGTGTGCCCGCATTTTTTAAAGATATACGCCTTGACATTATTGGAACTTACCCAATTCTGCATCGCCAGAGTTTGCTCTGGCGGAGTAATCGCGTCTTTCCCGCCGACGAAGATGCGCAATGGCCAACCAAATTTTTTGAAGTCAACCATGTCTTTTAGTCGGTTTTCAATAAACAGCCATTTCGTCGCCTGGAAAAACCATTGGCTTAGATGTTGAGGAGAGTAATACCAGCCATGGTTATTTATCCACTCGCTTATGTCTTTCCCCGCGATTATGAGATCCCAAAGTTTGGCGTAATCGTCATAGAACACCGCCTTAAGATCTCCGGAAGTGAAATTCCACCACTGGGTTGACCCTGATTGCAGTCCGCCGCTCATAAAGGCCGCTATATCCATGAACTCCGGCGGAATTAATTCGCATTTTTTCTTGATAAAGCCATTACCGGCCCAAAAATCAACCGGACCGGCAAATACGAATTGAGCAACCGGTTTGTCCTCTATGCGGTTCGCCACGAGAATTGACAGCCAGACGCCCTGGCAAACGCCGATCAGTATTTTTTTTCGTTTTATCAGGGAGTAGCATTTTGCCCCGAGCCGGGTAAGGCCTTCAAGGTCAAGATCCTTAGTGAACCAGGTGGCCGCGAGAATCTCAAAGACGTAGACGTCAAAGCCGTCGTCTTGGCAAGCGTGGATTAGGTTGTTGGTTATATTCGGGTGTCTGCCGGCGTGGGGAGGGTAGAGAAAGATACATTCTTTATGCCGCTTAAGCCCTTTGGCGCGGAAAAGACGGAGCTTATGGTATGGCGACTCATCAATTACTGTGTTGGAGCCGTCATCCCAGGTTTGAGGAGCCGGTAATCTTAAGGCCTCTTTCCAGAACGTTAAACTGCATTTTAATAAATGGAACTGTCTGTTCAATTGATTTAACATAATCCGTTCCTCCTTTCCCTTTCGCTGATGTTAAGTTTCGGTTTATATCTTAGCTTCGCTTCCGTGTTATTTTTTTAAAGAGCATTATAGGAAAAATAAAAAAACGGGACAAAATTTATCCCGCTTTTTTATGGCAGATTTTTATATAGAAAAAAATATTATTTTCTGGTATGGGTTTATAGCGCATGGGATAGCTATAATTTCTTTCTAGTAGAATCATATCATATTTTTTAAAAGCCAGCAAAGCCAATTTTAAGTATAGACCAAAAAGGTTGGTTGCGGTATAATATAGTTAGCTAATAAATAATTTTTTATATGTTAAAAACTAAAGTTAGCTTTAAATTCAGCGCGATAGTTGCAATGCTTTTCGCGCTTTTATTTTTAAGCGCGGGCTGCTCTTTAAAAAAGCAATCGGCGGAAGTTCCCGCGGCTGGAGAAAAATCTTCGGAGAAATTGGCGATCGCGGAAAATTTTCAGCCGTTAAAACTAGTCTATGAATTAAAAAATTTCGGTCCGACCGGACCCAGCGGCAAATTAAATATGACGATTTGGCTTGAAGGCGTAGAGCGCTGCGCCGGCCGGGAAGCTTATGTCGGCTTGATAAAAATGGATAATGGCGGGCAAAATTCCGCTTTTTCAAAATTAACTATTTTCGCGGACAACGGCGAGACCGCGGTTAGCCGGTCTGACAATGAAGACAAGCTGGCTTTTGACGATATGCAATCCGAATATGACCAGCTTAATATCTATTTAACCCTGAATTCCATTTTCGCTTATGCCGGCAAGAATTTCAACGCGCCCGAAGTTTGGAGCGCCTCCGCGCCGATTATTCTTAAAAATGTTGACAGCGGCATGTCTTTAACCGATTATTCGGTTATCCGCCAGACGGAAAATACCGCCGGCGTTCTAGCTTGTCAGAAATTCAAGATTGTCGCCAAAGGCACCAATATGAACGGCACCATGAATGCCTGCGCGGCCAAAGAGGTTAATGGTATAAAATTGCCTTTTATGGTTTCTTTTGATTTTGGCAGTGCCGGCCAGGGCAGTCCGAGTTGGCAGCTTAAAAGTTATTCTGCCGAAAAATCAGGCATCGCTTTTGTGCCGCAATGCATGGAGCCGATTAAGTGTACTTATATAAAAGAGCCGGCTCAAGCTGAAAAAACCGCTTGCGCGGCCAGGGGCGGGCAATTTGACCAGCAAAGGACTGAACAAGGCTGTATTACCGAATATAAATGTTTAACCCAGGAAGAAATCGTTAGCCAGAGCATCTCCAACATGCAGCGGCCAGGCTGCCCGATAAATCAAGCAGTATTAGATCAGGCGCTTAAATGCAGAAAAAATAACCAGCCAAACTTTAGTATTTCCAATTATGACGAAAGCGGTTGCGCTTTAAGCCTTGCTTGCAGGCCGTAGATTAATCTTGGACACATAGAAATAATTAATTTTAAATTTATGAAAAATAAAACAGCCAAAAGCGGTTCAGGCGCTTTAAAAATAGCCGCTCTGGGCGCCAGCCTGGCCGGTTTGGCGGCTACCGTTTATTTTTTATTCGGACCAAAATCAAAGGAGCGCCAGAAGCATGCCAAAGCTTGGGCCATTAAAATGAAAGGCGATGTTATTGAGAAGCTTGAGGCGGCCGGCGAGATCAGCGAGTCGGTCTATCATAAAATCATTGATTCCGTGGCCGAACAGTACGGCAAAGGCAACAAAGCCAGCCGTAAAGACATCAGCGCCGTAGCGCGAGATTTAAAAAAACATTGGCAGACGATTAGCGCTTCGGCCGTAGCCGTCAAAAGTAAAGCAGTCAAGAGCGGAGTGACAAAGAGAAAACGGAAATGACGATAAAAAAACATAAAAAAACAACCCCAATTTTTTGGGGTTGTTTTTTGTCAGGCAAACTTTTTATTGAATATTGTTATCGCCGGCTGACTGGGTTTCTATCGGTACTTCTTTAGCCGGTTTGCAGGCCTTGGCGGCTGTTTTATATTGCGTCCAGGCCGTTTTGACTCTGGCGTTATGGGTTTTGGCGGCGGTTTTATGGGCGGTGCGATAAGTTTTCCAGACCGCGGCTACGGCGGTTTTTATTTCTTTGGCCGTAGTTTTAGCCCAGGCCGCGCTAAGACCGCTTGCTCGGGCGGTTAAAGCCGAGGTTTCGGCCGCGCTGTAAGCGCTGAAAGCCGTTTGGATGGCGGTTTCACGAACGCCTACGGCCTTGCCCACGCAGACGATAGACGCGGTGGCAGCGGCTTTAGCCGCTTCCGCTTTGGCTGCTTTGGCGTCTGCTTTGGCTTTGGCAGCCGCCGCTTTAGCAGCAGCGTTGGCGTTGGCAGTGGCGGTTAACGCGGCGTTGTTGGCGTTGGCGGACGTAGTATCTTCAGCCAAAACCGGCGCTACCATAAGCATTAATGAAAACATGGTAATAATGCCGATGATTTTTTTGGTCATACTTTTTTATTTAAATTTATTAATAATATATTAACCGGCTGTGAACATTTTTTATTTTAGATTAAAAATAAATAGTTGTAAAATTAAATTATTTATTAATTTAGTTTTCTCCGATTTTTATGGTATAATAAGGGCAGGCAAGTTGATATTTTAATTAATTTAACATAAAAATTATGAAAGGCTTTAACGCCAACATTGAAAAAGACACTTTGGAAAATAATAATTTTCGCAAAGTGCTATACACAGGCAAGCACAGCCAATTAGTGCTGATGTCGCTTCAACCCAAAGAAGAAATCGGCATGGAAGTCCATCCTGACAATGACCAATTTTTTCGTTTTGAAAAAGGGCGGGGCAAAGTAATTATTGATGGCAACGAATATGAAGTCGGCGACGGCTCGGCCATAGTTGTGCCGGCCGGAGCCGAGCATAATGTTATCAATGTTTCGGACGCGGAGGATCTTAAGCTCTACACTATTTATTCGCCGGCGCACCATAAAGACGGCATCGTGCGCGCCACCAAAGCTGAAGCTTCGGCCAATGAAGCTGAATTTGACGGCGTGGCTACCGAATAGTTCGGGCTTTAAGGAGGTTGATGTTAAAATTTATTATTAAATAATTTATTATGGCAAATAAAACAGCAATCGTTACCGGCGCGGGCAAAGGCATTGGCAGAGGTATTGCCACGGCTTTAGCGCAGACCGGTTATAATGTAATCGTTAGCGATATTAGCCAAAAAGATTGCGAAAATACGGCCGAGGAATTAAAAAAAACAGGCGCTAACGCTAAAGCTGTAAAGTGCGATGTTTCGGATAAAGATCAGGTGGCCGAGCTTTTTAGCCAAACCGCCAAAGAATTCGGGCAGGTTGATGTTCTAGTAAATAATGCCGGCATCTATCCTTTTAAGCCTTTTGAGCAGATGGAAGAAACTGACTGGGACAAGGTTATGGATGTTAATTTAAAAAGTGTTTTTCTCTGCTCAAAAGAGGCGGTTAAAGTTATGACGGCCGGAGGCAGAATAATTAATATTTCTTCAGTGGCGGCTTTTATCGGTTTTGAGGGCTTAGTACATTATTGCGCTTCTAAAGGCGGCGTTAATGGTATGATTAGGGCGCTGGCTTTAGAATTGGCGCCGAAAAAGATAACGGTTAACGCGGTGGCGCCGGGCGCTATTGAAACTCCGGGCGCCAGCCAGCCGGATGAAAAAATCAAACAGCAAACTATCAGCATGATTCCCGCGGCCAGAATGGGCCAGCCGGAGGATATCGCCAACGCGGTGGTTTTTTTGGCATCTGACAAATCCGATTATATTACCGGCCAAACGATTATTGTTGACGGCGGCTGGACCTTAAGATAAGCCATGGTGAATTTATGAAAAAAATATTTATTATTATTTTATTTTTCATTTTAGCCATTGGCTTATATTTATATTTAGCCAATGTTTATGCTTATTTTATATTTGGCCGTATCGGTTTAAAAGCGCCAACGGCCCAAGGCTTTTATATGTTTAATGAGAAGGCGGCGGGCGGCAATTTAACTTACGCGGCGATAGGCGATAGTTTAACTTCCGGCATGGGTTTAAATAAATATGAGGAATCATTTCCTTATTTATTGGCTGAAGATTTGTCTAAGAGCGGCAAAATAACTTTGCATAATTTTTCTTATCCGGGCTATCGCACGGATGATTTGATTGAAAATTTATTGGAGCCGGCCATTGCCGCTAAGCCAAAAATTATTACTTTGCTTATCGGCGTTAATGACATCCATGGTTTTTACAGCGCGGAAAAATTCAAGAAAAATTACCAATATATTTTAGAGCAGTTAAGTAAAAAAACCGAAGCTGAAATTTACGCCATTAGTTTGCCGTTTATCGGCGGTGAAGCTTTTTTGCCGCCGAATAATTATTATTTTGAAAGTAAAACAGCGGAATTTAATAAAATAATTGAAGAACTGGCCGCGGCTTATGGCGCCAAATATATTGATATTGCCGAGCCGACTCGGGCGATGTTTTTAAAAAACGGGCCTTATTACGCCGCGGATAAGTTTCATCCTTCGGCCGTTGGCCAGGCGCTTTGGGAAAAAATCATATTTGACAATATTACTTTAGGGCGCTAATTTTACGGTAATTTGTTATAAATAAAAATTTAAGATATAATTATCACATGCAGTTAAAAGCCAGTTTGCATATCCATACCAGCGAAGACAAAAAAGACGGTCATCTGATAAACTATAATGTTTATAATTTGATTGACGAGGCGGAAAAATTCGGCTTTAAGGTTTTAGGTTTTACGCCCCATAAAAAATTTGTTTTCAAAAAAGAATTTGCCAATTATGCCAAAAAGAAGGGCATACTTTTAATTCCCGGAGTTGAACGCGGCCTGGGCCGTGTTTTAAATAAGCACGTGGTTATTTTAAATTGCGACAAGACCATAGAAAAAGTCAAAACTTTAAAAGAACTTCATGCCTATAAAGAGAAGCATCCGGAAATATTTGTTTTAGCTCCGCATCCGACTTACAATCGCCTTATATCTTTAGGGGCGAGGAGTTTAAAAAAATATATTAATTTATTTGACGCGATTGAGCATTCCTGCGCTTGTTCTAAAAAAATGAACCATCAGAATAAAAAGGCCGAAGCCATTGCCGCCCGGTTTCAAAAGCCGGTGATCGCCACGGCCGATGTGCATTTTTTAAAAAAGCTTAATACCGATTTTGCCATTATTGAAGCGGTGGATTTAACCGCCGAAAGCGTGCTGCAGGCCATAAGATACGGCAAGTTTAAAAACGTTACAGCGCCGAAGAATTCTTTTGACTTAATGAAATATTATATAAATTTTTTAATGAGATATATAAGCAAATATATCACGGTAAAGATTTTTGGCCTGCGAACGAAAAAATTGGAATTGGGGCTGGAGCCGGCGGTTATGGAAAAATAGCTTTAAAATGCGAATTAACAAAAAAGACGATTTTAAATCGTCTTTTTTTTAAATTTATAATTCAATATTTTAGCAAATAGTCGTGCCGATTTTTTCTCCCATAACCGCTTTCTTAAAGTTGCCCTTTTTATCAAGCTTAAAAACAATGATATGAAGATTATTGGCGCGGCACAAAGAAATGGCCGATTTATCCATAATTTTTATTTTATTATCTTGAAAAGCCTGCTCCAGGGTTAAGCTGGCTAATTTTTTGGCTTTGGGATTTTCCATCGGGTCATCGTCATAAACTCCGTCAACTTTAGTCGCTTTAAAAATCGCTTCACAGCCTAATTCCAGGCCGCGCATGGCCGCGGTTGTGTCGGTGGTGATAAAAGGCAGACCGGTGCCGCCGCCCAAAATAACAATGCGATTTTTTTCCAAATGCCTTAAAGCTTTGCGGCGGACAAACGTTTCCGCGATTTGTTTCATCTCAATGGCGGTAGAGAGGCGGGTAGTGATATTTAATTTTTCCAAAGCGTCCTGCAGAGCCATGGCGTTAAAAACAGTGGCCAGCATGCCCATATAATCGGCCGTGGCTCGATCCAGGCCATGCTTAGAGCCGGCCACGCCGCGAAAAATATTGCCGGCGCCCACCACAATGGCGATTTGCGCGCCGGTTTTATGGACAGCCTCTATTTCTTTAGCCAGGTAAGAAACATACTCCGGATCAATGCCGTATTCTCGCTTGCCTTTCATGGCTTCGCCGGAAATTTTTAAAAGAATCCTTTTATATTTTGGCTTTTTCATAGTTGATAGATAGTTATGCATTAAGCTATTTTTATGGTATCTTAATATTATGTTTAAAGCAAATGATTGGAATATACAATAATGAAACAAGCCTTCCTTCTGACAAATCAAGATAAGCGGAGCCAAGAGATAAATAAGTGGTTTAAGGGTAAAGGGTTGGCCGGCTTGGTTAAGCTTGTTAATAAGCCGGCGCCAGCGGATTTTTTTGTGGCGGCCGGCGGCGACGGCACTTTGCTTCGCGCCATCAGCTTGTTTAGAAAATACAATAAGCCTTTTTTCGGCATTAATTGCGGAACCAGCGGATTTTTATTAAATCAAATTGATTCGGCCGAAGAATTAGCCGAAGTTTTTTTAAATTTTTCCCTTTGCAAATTAATTAAGCTTAACATGCTGCAAGGCGATTTTATCGCGGCGGGCTCGAGCCAAGTAAAAAGTTTTTACGCTTTTAATGATTTTTATATTAAAGCAACTCAAGGCAATGAACGCATTATCGGCACTATCAGGGGAGATAAAAATTTTCCCAAACATGAGTTTGACGGCGACGGCATTATTATTTCCACGCCCCAGGGCAGTACGGCTTATAATTACGCGGCCGGCGGAGCTATTATTTCTTTAGGCGCCAATCAGCTGGCCATAAAATCCGTTTGCGCCAAAAAATCTTTGCGCGCCGTTGTTCCGGATCAGGGAATAACCGTTGAAATAGAGAGAGGCCAAGCCACGGCCTATGCCGACCATGGTAAAATTTTAACCAAAGTTAAAAAGTTTAAAGTTAAGCCGAGCCGAGAAGCGGTTAAATTGGCTTTTAAGCCGGGCTATGATTTTGAATTAAAACGTTGGCACGTTTAAACTTTTGAAAACTTTTTCAGAAAAAGTTTTCAATACTTTCAAAAAATATAAAGTATCAGATAAAATTTTATGGCGGGCAAAGCCCTACGGCCATAAAATTTTTATTTGATTATAATAAATTATGAGAAAAGAACTTTTAGAAAGAATTAAAAAAGTAGAGCAGTCCATTATTGAGAGCAAAGAAATCGGCGCCAATAAATTGGAAAGATTAAATGACGAAGTCCGCCGAGCTTTTAACAGCGCCATTGAATCAGTAGTCGGAAGAAAAAATTTAAAAAAAGAAATTGAGCTAAGGCGCGAACAGCTAAAAAGCTGGCGGATTGGGGTTTTTAAAACAATTTGGCCGCTTAATTTTAAATATATTTTTAGCATGCCGTTTATTTACGGCATGTTTTTCCCGACAGTATTTTTCAGCATCTGCCTGGAAATTTACCATCAAGTTTGTTTTAGAATTTACGGCATCCCCTTGGTTGATAAAAAAGAATTTTTTGTCTACGACCGCCAGCTTTTGCCTTATCTTAACTGGCTGGAAAAATTTAATTGCCTTTACTGCAGTTATGTTAATAATGTTTTTCGTTACGCGGTGGAAATCGGCGGCCGCACGGAAAGATTTTGGTGCCCGATAAAATATGCCAGGCGGGTGGAAAATACTCATTCCCAGTACCATAAATTTTCCGGCTACCTGGACGCGGAAGATTTTAGAAAAAGATGGCAGGGCTTAAGGAATTTTTCCGATCTTGGAAAAAAGATAAAACAGCCGGTAAAAAAATCAGGAGGTAAATAGGCTTAAAAAATAAGCTTCGCTTGACTGTTTTAAAAATAAGTTGTATATTAACGAATAAAGTTGCCTGGCTTCTAGGGCGCTTTTTATTTATAAAAACTGTCTAGACTTTTAACGACATGAAGATTGGGCTAAATTTATAAAATTTACTCCTCTCGGAACTCGTCCGCCTGCTGGCGGCCTCACACAGTCCTCGCACGAAAATTTTACAAATTTAGCCCAAGCAAAAATAAATATTATTATGGAAATTAGAAATATCGCCATTATCGCCCATGTGGATCACGGTAAAACCACTTTAACGGACAGGTTAATGCAGCAAACCGGCATGACCGAGTCGGGCGTAAGCATGGACTCAAACGCTTTGGAGCTTGAACGCGGCATCACGATTTATTCAAAAAATACTTCGGTTGTATATAAGGGAGCGAAAATAAATATTGTTGATACGCCGGGGCACGCTGATTTCGGCTCGGAAGTAGAGCGGGTTTTGCGCTCAATTGACTCGGTGCTTTTAGTCGTGGATGCCCAAGAAGGGCCCATGCCGCAAACTAAGTTTGTTTTAAAAAAATCTTTGGAACTCGGGCTTAAGCCGATCGTGGTGATAAATAAAATTGATAAGCCGGCAGCCAGGGTTGAATGGGCGCTGGAAAAAGTTTATGAATTGTTTTTGGATTTGGGCGCGAATGACGAGCAGCTTGATTTTACCACCGTTTACGCTATCGCCCGCCAAGGCATTGCTAAAAAGAATATGGCGGACATAAGCGATAATTTAAATCCGCTTTTGGATGTTATTTTGGAGAAAGTCAAGCCAGCCTCTTCGACCGAAGAGGCTAAGCTACCCCTAAAGATCCAGACGTTTAATTTGGCTTATGATAATTTTATCGGCCGGTTGGCGATCGGCAGAATTTATGAAGGCGTGGCCAGACAGGCGGATAATGTCATAATTAAAAAACCAAACGGAGAAGTAAGAACCGGAAAAATTTCCAAACTGTTCACTTTTGAAGGCTTAAGAAGAAAGGAAGTTAAAGAGGCCGCGGCCGGGGATATTGTCATGGTCGCCGGACTCCCTGATATTTATATAGGTGAAACTATTTGTTTGGACGCCGCCCAGGAAGCTTTGCCGGCTATTTTAGTGGATCCGCCCACTATTTCCTTGAATTTTTTAGTTAATAATTCGCCATTCGCCGGACGGGAAGGCAAGTATGTCACCAGCCGGCAGATAAGAGAGCGGCTGGAGAAAGAGCTTGAAGTAAATGTGGGTTTAAAAATTGATTTCGCTGACGGAGATTTTTATAAAGTCTACGGCCGGGGCGAATTGCATATTGCTATTTTGCTTGAAAATATGCGCCGTGAAGGCTTTGAACTTCAAGTTTCCCAGCCGACAGTAATTATCAAAGAAGAGAATGGCGTTAAGCTAGAGCCTTTTGAAGAAGTCACTATTGACGTGCCGCAGGAAATGTCAGGCGTGATAATTGAGAAAATGGCTAAAAGAAAAGGTTTGATGAAAGAAATGAATCCGGAACATGCCGGCATAAGGATGGTGTTTGAGATACCGGTCAGAGGTCTCTTGGGCTATCGCAATGAATTTGTGGTTGATACCAGGGGCGAGGGTATAATTTGCACGCATGTGGCCGGCTTTAAGCCGCATGTCGGTGAAATTGCCAAAAGCGAATTAGGCTCAATGGTATCCATGGTCTCGGGCAAAGCTTTGGCTTTTTCTTTATGGAATTTGCAAGAGCGCGGCACTTTATATATCAGTGCCAATGTTGAAGTTTATGAAGGAATGGTCATCGGCAACGTCGCCAAAGGCAACGATTTGGACGTTAACCCGATTAAAGGCAAGCAGTTAACCAATATGCGCGCCTCGGGCGCGGATGAGGCCATTAAGCTTATTCCGCCTTACGAAATTACTCTGGAACGAGGCTTAGGCATTATGAAAGATGATGAATATTTGGAAGTTACTCCTAAAAACATCAGGTTGCGCAAGATGTATTTAACTAAAAATGACAGGATAAAAGCCGGGCGGGGAAAATAAAAAAGTTAAAATAATATAAAAAGCAGGGGCATAAGCCTCTGTTTTTTTATCTTATTAACAATTAGCGGTAAATTTTAAAATATAGTATAATTAACAGCATGAAAATAACTCAAAAAATAAAAAAGATTTTTAAGATTATCGGACCGGGCGTGATTACGGGCGCGGCCGACGATGATCCGTCCGGCATCGCGACTTATACGCAAGCCGGCGCTAAATTCGGCTATAGCCAACTTTGGACCATAGTCTTTATTCTGCCTCTGGTCACCGCGGTTCAAGAGGCTTGCGCGCGTATCGGCGCGGTTACCGGCAAAGGCATAGCGGCGGTTATAAAGCAGCATTACAGCAAAAAAGTTTTGTTTGCGGCCGTACTTTTAATTTTAGCCGCCAACACCATAAATATCGGGGCTGATATCGGCGTTATGGCTGAAGCTATGCAGTTATTAGTTCCATTAAATTTTAGCGTTTTAGCTTTATTTTTTACCGCCCTGATTTTATTTTTAGAAATTTTTTTATCGTATAAAGTTTATTCAAATTTTTTAAAATGGTGCGCCTTGGCTTTAATCGCTTATCCGATTACGGTTTTTTTGATTAATAATCCTTGGCTGGAAATTTTAAAAACTACCTTTATACCGCACATTGAATTTAGTTTTGGCTTTTTGTTTATCATCGTCGGAATTTTAGGCACGACAATTTCTCCTTATATGTTTTTTTGGCAAGCTTCAGAGGAGGTTGAGGAGGAGAAAAACCATCATATTTTTAATCATGGCAAGCCTAAAATAACCGAAAAATTCATAAAAAATTTGAGATTGGATAATTTTTTAGGCATGTTGTTTTCGCAAATAGCGGCCTGGTGCATTATCGTGGCGGCCGGTACGGTTCTTCATAATAACGGCATTACCGAGATTGGAACCGCGGCCGACGCCGCCAGGGCGCTTGAGCCTTTAGTTAATACTTTCCCCAACTCCGGGCTATGGGCAAAAATTATTTTTGCTTTCGGCGTAGTCGGCCTGGGGCTTTTATCCGTACCGGTGCTTTCAGCCTCGGCTTCTTACGCGGTTTCGGAAGCTTTTAATTGGCGAGAAGGTTTGAATCTAAAATTTAAAAAAGCGCATGGTTTTTACGGCGTGATTACCATGGCCACTTTAATCGGTTTAATGATTAATTATATCGGCATTGACCCGATAAAGGCTTTGGTTTTTACCGCCGTGATTAACGGAGTAGTTTCCGTGCCTTTATTGTTTTTAATTAATAAAATCGCCAGCGATAAAAAAATAATGGGCAAGCATAAGAGCGGCTTATTATCGCGCGCTATGCTTTGGCTGGCTTTTGCTATCGTATTTTTATCAAGCATGGCTATGTTCGCGGCTTTATATGGGACAACCAACTAAAATAAAAACTAAACGCAATTATTATTTTTCTTATATTAAAGGCTGGGCGATTATTTCCATAATGTTAATACATCTTTTGGATTGGTCCGGCTTGATTTTATCCGGGAGCGCCCTTTATTTTAAGGAGTTTTTATATCCGAGCGTTTTATTTTTTATTGCCACGTCCGGCGGAGTGGTTTTTTGGGCTTATTCTAAATACGACTTGCTGACGGCCGCGAAAAAGTTATTCAAGCGGGGCGGCGAATTGATTGGCGTGTATTTTTTATATAATATAATAAAATTATATATTTATAATTTTTCCGTTGAACCATATTATTGGCAGTTTACGGCGGCGGGCAAAATGAATTTGATTGATATTTTATCTCTGCGCTCTTTTACCGTGCCGATTTCCATTATTTTAACCATTGGCGCTTTTTTAATTATTTCACCGCTATTTTTATATTTATCCAGAACTAAATACGCGAAATCAAGCATTGCCGCGCTAATCGCCGCTGTTATTTATTTTGGTTATTTTTTCCCGATGCCAACCGGCCCGGCGGCGGATTTACTCTTTGCCAGAAATAATATTATGTTTCCTTTGATCCTCTGGCTAACGCCATTTTTAATCTGTTTTTATTTAAGCATGCTGGGTTTTGAAAAGCATAAAGGCAAGCTGCTTTTGGTTTTTTCGTCCTTGGCCATGATTTCCGGAGTATTGCAATTTAATAATTTCAGCTCGGTTAATTTTTCCGGCCAGATGTACCCGATAAAATTATTTTATGTTTTTTCCAGTTTTGCTTTTATGTATCTGCTGATTTATGTTTTTTATTTTTTGGAGCGGACCGGCAATAGGGCAATTAATTCAATTTTGGCTTTAGTTAGGCTGCTGGGCGATTCTACTTTAGCGATTTACATTTATCACTGGATCGTTATTGATACAACTTTATGGATTTTATATCCGCGCGTAAATTTAATTTTAGCGGCCGTGCCCCTGTTTCTCTTAGCCTATGTAATTTTAAAAAGGCAAAAATTATTTGAGTATGTTAAAAGTTATGAATAAGTGTTATAATAAAGGTATTAATATTTAGCCATAAATTTTATGCAAAATTTATTTAAACAAATCAACGCGACAATCAACGGTACGATTATTCATTTTATAGCCTCCGGCGTAATTTTGGTTATTGCCGCGGTGCTAATCGTTTGGACGGATTTTTTCTTAAGGCTGGTAATCGGCCTTCTGGTTATAATCGTTGCTTACATGTTTTTTTATCTGGCCTATAAAACCTGGTGGCTTAAGAGAGAAATTAAAAAATATCTTAAATTATAGCCGGATATTCAATTGGTCAATCACCAAGGCGGGATAATTTTCCCGCCTTGATTTTTTAAGCGATAAATGTTATTGTATAAATGTTTAATTAGCTAAAATTTACAGAAATAATATGTCTTTAAATCCGACTATTTCCAAAAAAGAAGAAATAATTTTTACCCCTAACGAAAACGCTAAAAAATTATTTCAAGTAATTTACCATGAAAAAAATAAGGTGCTGGAAGATGATGATGACGCGCCGAAAATAAAAGTTTCCGAGTTGATTTCACGGCTGTCTTTTTATTATGAAAAAATTCGCAATTCGGTTGATTATAAAGAGGAATATTTATTAAGAAAAAACGCCATTCTAAGAAATTTAAAAAGGCAGATTATAATAGAAGGCTCGTTAAAAACTGTTAATGTTGACGTGGAGGAGCTGGCTAAAAATTTATTGGTTGAATTAATCAGGGCCGGTTATTTGCCGAATAATAAATTGCCGGAAGCTAAAATTGGGGAAATAGCCGCTGCTATAAGCAAGTATTTAAAATTAAGGTCTCTAGGGCTATTAAAGATCGCTGATGAAAAAGTTAGAGATAAAATTGATAAATGGATCTTTACTTTGGCGGCCGCGGAAATTGAAGATAGATTAAACGATAATCCGGTCATGCAGACCGCCATCAGCAATATTTATGAATTGTTGTCCGGGAATATTGTCTTGCCAAACGGCTCGGCTTATCAGGCGGATAGGGAAATCCAAATTTATCTTGGCATCCACCGGATTTTTATGAAATTTGATAATGACATGCTAGAGTTGTTGCTGGTTAAATATTATAGCGCCAACTGGTCTAAAGCGAGTGAGCAGGAAATAAAATATTTGGCCGATCGCTTAGAGGCCATGAAATCAGAAGTTGACGCGCAAATGAACCATCCGCTGGCCGCGCAAGTCAATAAAATTATTAAACGTTACGCGGTTTATTTCATGATTTTAAACGACGTGGTTTCGGATGATCCGGTGGGAGTTTATGAAAGCTTTAAAGACGACCCCAAAGCTTTCCCCCGGCTGATTAAAAAATTTACGCAAAAAAGATATCATGAGGCTAAAATTAAATTGCGCCGAGCCGCGGTTAGGAGCATTATCTATATATTTCTAACTAAAATGGTTTTGGCCTTTATACTTGAAGTGCCGTTCACTTTATGGCTGGGCGAAGTTTTGAATTATAATTCTTTGGCCATAAATATAATTTTTCCGCCGCTATTATTATTTATAATAGTGCTGTTCACCAGGATGCCGTCTGAAGCCAATACGCAAAAAATTGTCCAGGGCGTTGAAGAAATTGTTTTTAAAGAAAAAGAGCGTAAAGAGCCGATAGTTTTAAGGCAGCCGGTCAAGCGCCGCCCCGGCGTTAACGCTGTTTTCGCGGTAATTTACGCCGTTACTTTTTTTATAACTTTCGGGCTGGTAATTTATATTTTGGATAAAATCCAATTTACTTTTGTCAGCATTATAATATTCTTATTTTTCCTGACTTTAGTAAGCTTTTTTAGCTTAAGAATCAGAAAGGTGGCGCGTGAAATGTATATTGTTGAAAAACGGGAAAATATTTTTAGTTTTATTATAGATTTCTTTTACATTCCGATTATTGAAGTCGGCAAATGGCTTAATGAAAAATTTTCCCGCATCAATTTTTTTGTTTTCGTTTTGGATTTTATTATTGAAGCGCCATTTAAAATTTTTGTTGACATTGCCGAAGACTGGACTAAATACGTAAAAGAACGAAAAGAAGAAATAATGTAAGAGCAAAGCAGCTCGGCTTAGGTAAATTATTTTTTCTGCTTAGATGAAATTTGGGCTCCCTGCGGTCGCTACAATTTCATATGCGCGATAAAAATAATTTACCAAGCCTCGCTTATTTATAAAAGAAGTTTTTATTTATGGCAACTTTATATATCGTCGGCACGCCGATCGGCAATTTAGAGGATATTAGTTTAAGGGCACTTCGCATTTTAGGCGAAGTTGATTTTATTTTATGCGAGGATACGCGGGTCACTGGAAAATTATTGTCGCACTATAATATTAAAACGCCGACGATTTCTTATCACGAGCATTCCAGCGAAAATAAAGTGGAGCGAATAATTGAAATGCTCGCGGCCGGAAAAAATTTGGCCTTGGTATCGGACGCCGGTACGCCGGGAATTTCCGACCCGGGAGGAAAATTAATCCAGGCGATTTTGGAAAAATTGGACGGAGCCGTAGGAATAGAGTCCGTGCCCGGCCCATCGGCCGTAACCGCTTCGCTGTCAATTTCCGGCATGCCCACCGATAAATTTATATTTATGGGTTTTCCGCCCCATAAAAAAGGCCGGCAGACTTTTATCCATAAGATTATGGAAAGCGAATGGCCGGTGGTGGCGTATGAATCAAAACACCGCATCATCAAGTTTCTTGAAGAATTAAAAAAGGCGGCTAAAGAAAATAAAGAAATCAATAAAAAGGGAGAGCTTGAAGCCAAGCCGATAGATTTAACTTCAGTCGTGGTCTGCCGAGAACTTTCAAAAATGCACGAAACGGTTTATCGCGGCGAGATTGAAAGAATTATTGAAAAAATAAAAGCCAGCGCTAATGATCAAAAAGGGGAATTTGTGGTAATTGTGGGAAAATAATATTCCTGTCATTGCGAGCGACTGAAAGGAGCGAAGCAATCTCACTGATGAATTGTTTAAATGAAGGTGGCAATTATTTATAAATATTTTTATTCGTGAGATTGCTTCGTCGCTGAAGCTCCTCGCAATGACAACGCAAGAATATGAAAAAATTTTATATTACCACGCCGATTTATTACGTTAATGACAAGCCGCACATCGGCCATACTTATACGACCGTCGCGGCCGATGTTTTGGCGCGCTGGCACCGGACTTTGGGCGAAGATATTTTTTTCCTGACTGGCACGGATGAGCATGGGGCGAAGATTGAAAGTAAGGCCAAAGAAATGGGATTAGAGCCAAAACGATACGCTGATGAAGTCGCCGCCGTTTTTAAAGAAGCTTGGAAAGAGTTAAATATTTCCAATGACAATTTTTTGCGGACCACCGACGAGGCGCACATGAAGGCGGTGCAAACAGCCTTGCAGTATATGTATAATAAAGGTGATATTTATTTAAGTAAATACGATGGCCTGTATTGCCGCGGCTGCGAACAATATAAAAGCGAACGCGATTTGGTTGACGGCTTGTGTCCGGACCATAAAATCGCGCCGGAAAAAATGAGCGAGGAATGCTATACTTTTAAATTATCCAAATATCAGGATGAATTATTGGAAAAAATAAAAAAAGATGAATTAAAGATTCTGCCTCCTAATCGTAAAAATGAAATCGTCAGCTTTTATGAAAAGGAAGGGCTGGAAGATGTGTCGTTTTCCCGCAAAAATATTAATTGGGGCATACCTATCCCTTGGGATAAATCGCACACGGTTTATGTTTGGGCCGACGCTTTTTTAAATTATTTAACCGGTTTAGGCTGGTCTGGCGAAGCTGGAAAATCGCCTAAATTTTGGCCGGCGTCCGCGCAGCTTATGAGCAAAGATATTTTGCGCGTGCATGCTACGATTTGGCCGGCCATGCTTTTATCTTTAGATTTGCCATTGCCGGAAAAAATATTTATTCACGGCTACTTTCAAATCAACGGGCAAAAAATGAGCAAGTCTTTAGGCAATGTGATCGCGCCGGCTGATTTAGTAAAAAAATATGGCGTTGATGCCACCCGTTATTTAATTATGAGCGCCACGGCTTTTGGCCATGACGGCGATATCAGTTGGGAAAAATTTGATGATAAATATAATGCTGATTTAGCCAATGGCTTGGGCAATCTAGCGGCGCGCGTTTCCAACTTATTGGAAACTAATAAAATTAAATTAAATTTGCGGATTGGCAGCGATAAAAAATTAAATGAAGAATGCGCGGCCAGCATGCAAGCTTTTAAATTTGATGAATCTTTAAAAATTCTATGGGATAAATTAAGGGCCGGCGACGCGGTTTTAAGCGACAAAAAACCATGGAAATTAAAAGACGAAGCAGCCATAAAAAATATCTTAGAGCCGATAGCGGGCGATATATTAAATGCGGCTAATCTCTTAAAGCCGTTTATGCCGACCGTGTCTGAAAAAGTTATTAAGCAATTTAGTGCGAAGCAGATTAAAAAAGGCGAGCCGTTATTCCCCAGAATTTAATTTAAAGATGTCATTGCGAGCGACTAAAAGGAGCGAAGCAATCTCACGAATGATAACTTAAAATTAAGGTGGTAATATTTTGCTAAAGATTATAATACGTGGGATTGCTTCGTCGCTAACGCTCCTCGCAATGACAAATATAATCATATGACAATCTTTGACATCGTTTTGTTTATTATTTTGGCCGGTTTTATTTTTTACGGCTTATTTTTCGGCCTAATAAGAACAGTCGGTTCTTTATTCGGCTTGGTCGGAGGCTTATGGCTGGCCCTTATTTTTTATTTAACGGCCTTTGATTGGGTTAAAAATTTATTTTTCGGCCATGAAATAGCCGGAAAAATTATAGTTTTTATCGTGCTCTTTACTCTAATAAACCGCTTAATCGGTTTTGTTTTCGCGCTTTTAGATCGGACCTTTGATTTAATTTCCATAATTCCTTTTTTAAAAACAATTAACCGTTTGGCCGGCGCCGCCTTAGGCTTTGTTGAAGGCGGCTTAGTTATAGGTCTGGCTTTACTATATATTTCTCAAACCGCTTTCGGCCACTGGCTCGACGCTTCAAAAGTCGCGCCGTTTTTGGTTAGCTACACTAAAGCCATTCTACCTTTACTGCCCGGGCTACTTAATAGGATTAAGGAGATAATATAAAATAAATATGAATAATAAAATTTGGCGGAAAAATTTTGAGATTAAACAGATAGAATACATCATGATGTCTGAGGCGATGGAATCGATTTTTAATTTTCAAAAGCCGACCGTTAAAAAGAATTATTTAAATCAAAGCTTCGCCGTATTTGAAAACGGCGATAATACCGGCACTTATTTTTTAAAAAATGAATTAAGAAATTTTATAAAAAATATTATCAAAGAGATTATTAGCGGCCCCGAGAGGATAAAAAAAATACAAAATAAGGCCACGGAATATAATCAGGCTTATTTTGATAAGCTTAAAAAGATTGAAAAAATAAAATACGAAAAATTATCCAGCCGGCAGCTAGTAAAGATATTTTATCAGCTTTTTAATTTAATGTATCTTTCTCACGGGTATGCCTTAGCCACCACCTGGTTCGTTGATTCTGATGGCGAGGATTTAAGCGATTATTTGATAAATTTAATAAAAGATAAAATTAAGCAAAATAAATTATTATTAAATCTTCCTGAAGTTTTTAGCATATTAACTACGCCGGAAAAAGAAAGTTTTGCCCAAAAAGAAGAGTTAGAAATGCTGGCTATTCTGGAATTAATCATGGCGGATAGAACCGCTTGCAAAATTTTCAAGCAAAAAGATTTGATAAAAATTGAAAGCCAACTCAAAAACATAAATAAAAAATTATACAATAAAATAATCGCCCATTATAAAAAATGGCGCTGGGCGCCGTATACTTATATCGGACCGGCCTATAATTTAGATTATTATTTAAGTATTTGGTCGTCTTTAATCAGGCAAAAAGTTAATCCTAAAAAGGAAGTCAGAAGATTAATAGCGGCGAGAGAGAACACTATTAAACGAAGAAATCAATTGATAAAAATTCTAAATTTAAACAAAAAAGAAATTAAAATCTTTGATGTCGCGGCGCAAATCATCTGGCTAAAGGCTCTTAGAAAAGACGTTTTATTTTATGGCATATATATTCATGATAAAATTTTAAAGGAGCTAGGCCGGCGAGAGGGTTTTTCTTTAATGCAGATGAAATATGTCGCCGGCCAGGAGATTAAAAATTATAAAAAGTTTTCTCCGGACGAGCTTAATCAAAGATATAAATTCAGCGTAATGTTTAGCCGTCGCGGAAAAATAAAAATTTACACGGGTGAACAAGCTAAAATTTTTTTAAAAAAGCAAAAATTAGAAAAAATTATTATCAAGAAAAGCTCCGAACTTAAAGGTACGGTGGCGTTTATCGGCAAAGCTAAAGGGCAAGTTAAGATTATTAATCTGCCTGAAGAAATGCATAAAATGGAAGAAGGAGATATTATGGTCGCTCATTCGACTTTCCCCAGTTTGGTTTCGGCCATGAAAAAAGCCTCTGCTATTGTTACCGATGACGGCGGTATAACTTGCCACGCCGCCATTGTGGCGCGGGAATTAAAAATTCCCTGTGTCGTCGGCACAAAAATCGCCACTCAAGTTTTGCATGATGGTGATTTGGTGGAGGTGGATGCGGATAAGGGGATAGTGAAAATTTTAAAGTAATATGATAAAAAGTAAAATTAAATTAATAATCGTTGATTATTACGGGGTTTTAACGCTTGGCAGTTATAAAGATACTTGCCGGTGGCTGGCCAAAAAATACAAAATGGATTTTAGCCATTTGTACGATATTGTATATCATAAATATTTTTCTCCGGCGGCATTAGGCAAAATAACCGAGCGGCAATCTTTTGAATTGCCGGTTAAAGAATTGGGGCTTAAAGAAAGCTGGCGGGATTTAAGAAAAAAACATCTGTCTTTTCAAAAAAAGAATACTCCGGTTTTTAATTATATTTTAAAACTGCAAGAAGCCGGTTTTATAATTTTACTGCTTTCTAAAAATACGCCCGGGCAATTTAACGAGACTTTGAAAAAAATGGAAACCAGAAAGTATTTTAAAAATATTATTAATTCATTTGATTTGAAACTGCCAAAAGCTTCGGATAAAACAATAAAATATGTTTTAAAAAAGTTCAAAGTTAGGGCGGAAGAGGCTATAATGATTGATGACCAGGATTTTAATTTAGTGGAAGCTAATAAATTAGGAGTTAAGACAATTTATTATAAAAATTTTAAGCAGTTTAAGAGAGAATTGGATAGTTATTTAAAAGCATAAAGTTTTTTAAAAGAAAGAAAGACAAAATCGCAAATATTGTGCGACGGCAATTTAGCGAAAGTTGGTGCCGATAAGAGAATAATAAAAAATTTAAAATAAATATATGAAAATAAACAATAAAAGTAAGGGCGAGATAATAATTTATAAGACAAAACGAGGGCCTAAATTAGATGTTAAGATGGAAAAACAAACTGTCTGGCTGACACAAGCGCAGATTGGGTTGCTTTTTGATGTAGAAAGAAGCGTTATTACTAAACATATTAAAAATATATTTGAAAACGGCGAGTTAAAAGAAAAAAGCAATGTGCAAAATTTGCACATTGCAAATTCTGATAAACCGGTAAAATTCTATAGCTTAGATGTTGTTCTATCTGTCGGTTATCGGGTAAATTCTAAGCGTGCCACTCAATTTCGCATTTGGGCGACGAAAACTTTAAAAGACCATTTAGCCCAAGGCTATACGATCAATGAAAAAAGATTGCTGGAAGCCAGGGAAAAATTTTCCGAATTGCAAAACGTGATCTCGTTTATGCGTGAAAAGGCAAAACATGAATTATTGGCCGGGCAAGAGCAGGAGATACTAAATCTATTGGCATATTATTTAAGCTCATTGGCCATCTTAGAAAAATACGATAAAGATAAATTAGCTTTGCCCAGAGCCGGAAAAACTAAATACAAATTAACTTACGAGCTAGCGCTTGAAGTGATAAAAAATATAAAAGCTGAACTCGTGAAGAAAAAACAAGCCAGCGATATTTTTGGCCATCAAAGCGCTAATAAATTGGAAGGTATTTTGGCTAACCTTTGGCAGACCTTTGGCGGCAATGAATTATACAAAAGTTTTGAAGAAAAAGCCGCGCATCTTTTGTATTTAATAATTAAAGATCACCCTTTTATTGACGGCAATAAGCGTATTGCTTCTTTTTTGTTTGTTTATTTTTTAGACAAAAATAATTTTCTTTATCGAGATAATGGCGAGAAAAAAATTAATGATAATGCTTTGGTGGCGTTGGCATTGCTAACCGCCATTAGCGATCCAAAAGATAAAGATACTGTTATAAAAATTATTGTTAATTTGCTGAAATAATTATGTTTATAAAAAATTTTAAGCAACTTTCCTATAAAGACGTGAGTGAAGCCGGAGGCAAGGGAGCAAGCTTGGGAGAAATAACTAATGCCGGTTTAAGCGTGCCGCCAGGCTTTGTGCTATTGGCAAATGTTTTTGACAGGTTTTTAGAAGAAACCGATTTGAATGCGGAGATCGCGGCGGTGTTAAAAAAAGTAAATTATAAAGATATCAATTCGGTTGATAAGGCGTCAAATGTTATTCGTGATTTAATTGATGATCAAGACATACCGGCTGATATTAAAAAAGAAATTTTAGTTGAGTTTAAAAAACTGAAATCTAAATTCGTGGCCGTGCGTTCATCGGCCACGGCCGAAGATTCTTCGGTCGCTTCCTGGGCCGGTGAGCTTGAAACCTATTTAGACACGACCGAGAAAAATTTATTGGAAAACGTAAAAAAATGCTGGTCGTCTCTTTTTACTCCGCGCGCGATTTTTTACCGCCAAGAGAAAAAAATGCTTAAAACTAAAGTGAGCGTGGCCGTGGTGGTGCAACAGATGATAGATTCGGAGATTTCCGGTATTGCCTTTACCGTTCATCCGGTAACGCGCGATAAAAATCAAATGATTATTGAAGCCGGCTGGGGGCTGGGTGAAGCCATCGTCTCGGGGCAGGTGACGCCGGACGCTTATGTTATTGATAAGCGCGATCTATCTATTATTGATATTAATGTGGCTAAACAAGAAATGATGATAGTTAGAAAAGCCGGCGGCGGCATTAAGCATACGGTCGCGCCAAAAGCTATTCAAGAAAAGCAAAAATTTAACGGCAAGCAAATTATTGAATTGGCAAAAATTTGCGCGGCTATTGAAAAACATTATAAAAAGCCGCAGGACATAGAATGGGCTTTCGCTAAAGGCAAATTTTATATAACCCAATCAAGGCCGATAACGACGCTATAATTATTATGCAAACCATAAAAATAGACATAAATAATACAACCCAAGAGCAAATTGATTTAATCGCTGATTCTTTAAGCCACGGCCAGATAATCGCTTATCCGACCGACACGGTCTACGGCTTGGGCTGTGATTGCCGCAATATTTTAGCGATTAAAAAGATAAATAAAATTAAAGGCGAGAGGGGAATGAAGCCGCTGTTAATTTTAATCAGCGATTTTAGCATGCTAAAAAAATATTGCTTTGTTAATTCAACGCAGCTGGAATATTTAAAAAAGATTTGGCCCGGACCGGTTACGGTAATTTTAAAACGCCGGCCGAATCTGCCGGTCGAATTAACCGGCGGCTTAAATAGTTTAGCCGTTAGATTGCCGGATAATGATTTTTTAATTAAAATAATAAATGAGGCCGGTTTTCCGATTGTCTCCACCAGTTTAAACAAGAAAGGCGATAAAACTTTAACTAAAGTGGAAAATCTTGATAAATATTTTAAATATCCGCCCGACTTAGTAATTGACGCGGGTGAATGTAAAAGAACTAAATCTTCAAGGCTGGTGGACTTAAGAGATATGGAGGATATAAAAATTATCAGGAAATAGTGGTGAGTATTAAATATAATTAATGTTCGTGAGATTGCCGCGTCGCTGACGCTCCTCGCAATGACAAAATGACTTATGCTGATTGATACCCATGCGCATGTAAATTTTAGCGCTTTTAAAGACGACGCCGACGAGGTAATACGCCGTTCTTTAGCCGCGGACACCTGGATGATTTTAGTCGGCTCGGAAACAAAAACTTCCAAGCGCGCCTTGGAATACGCCAATAAATATGAAAAAGGGGTTTATGCCGCGGTAGGACTCCACCCGATCCATACGCACGAGCAGAAAGCTACCGGCGATGATTATGATTTTAACGCGCGCGGAGAAGAATTCAGCTATGATGTTTATGAAAAATTGGCGCAGTTTAAAAAGGTAGTGGCGATTGGCGAAATCGGTTTGGATTATTATCATCTTGACCCGGCGGCTGATCCGGCGGCGCTTAAGCGTCGGCAAAAAGAAGTTTTTTTGCGCCAGCTTGAATTGGCCAAGAATTTAAAACTGCCGGCCATTATCCATTGCCGCCAAGCCCACGACGATATGCTGGAAATTTTAAAAAAATTCAGAAAAGATTATAAAGACATTATGCCAAAAGACAAAGCCTGGGGCGTTATGCATTGCTTTTCCGGCGACGAAGAATTAGCTTGGCAATATTTTACTCTCGGCTTAAATATATCTTTTACCGGCTTAATAACTTTTTCCGCCAAATGGGACGATTTAATCCGTCGCATACCCAATGATAAATTTATGATTGAAACCGATTGCCCTTATATGACGCCGGAGCCTTTCCGCGGGCAAAGAAATGAACCGATCTTAGTTAAAAAAGTCGCTGAAAGAATAGCGGAGATTAAAAATTTAAGTTTTGAAAGAATAGCTGAAATTAGCACAAATAATGCCAGAAAATTATTCAATATTTAAAAATATCGGGGGATTGACTGTTTTTAATTTTTAAGGTATAAAAGAAGTGGATAGGTGTGTATAAATAGCGAAAATTTATACTCGGAAAATTATTCATCGGTAGTCCCGATTATTTTTTTTAAAAATATGTCTGGCAATGAATTAAAAAAGAGCAATCGGGTCGTTTGGTGGCAGCCGGCTATGATTATGTTCTTGAAGCTGTCAGTTTGGATCGCGGCGCCGATTATTATCGCTTTATATTTAGGCAAATGGCTTGATAAAAAATATCATAGCGAACCTTGGCTGCTTTTAAGCTGTATCAGCATCGCTTTTATAATTTCTATCGCCGGACTTATTGTTAACGCTTTTAAAGAATTAAAAAAATAGGCAAATAATATTTTTAAAACGCTTGGTTTAAACTAACCAAATTTTTTGTTTTATTTCATAACTATGCCAGCCGACACTAACCAAATTATTAGCGAACACACTCTTTACGCCGAACCTATTTTTCATTTTGGCGATTTTCAGATAACCAATTCTTTGCTTAATACTTGGCTGGTGGTTTTATTGGTTGTCATCTTCGGCTTATATTTTAAATCTAAAATAAAATTAATACCCCGCGGCATCCAGAATTTCATGGAGGCGGGCATAGAAATGCTGTTTGATGTTTTTGATTCGGTTACCGGTTCAAGAAAAAAGACTTTAAAAGTTTTTCCTTTCGTTTTAAGTTTTTTTGTTTTTATTTTATTAAATAATTGGCTGGGGCTGCTCCCCGGCGTAGGTTCGGTCGGCCAGGTGGTTTCCGAACATGGTAAAAAAGTATTTGTGCCATTTTTTCGGGGCGGCACGGCCGATTTAAATACCACTCTGGCCTTAGCTTTAATCGGCGTAATAGCCAGCCATATTTTTGGCATCATCTCCGTTGGCGCCTGGAAATATTTTAATAAGTTTATCAATCTTAAGGCATTATTGGAAATTCCCAAAAAAGTATTAAAGGACCCGTCGGTGTTAATAGTTAATCCGATTAAAGTTTTTGTCGGACTATTGGAAATTATCAGCGAATTGGCTAAGGTCGCCAGCCTGTCATTCAGGCTTTTCGGCAATATTTTCGCCGGCGAAGTTTTAGTCGCCTCCATGGCCGCTATTTTAGCTTTCGGCTTGCCGGTGCCTTTTATGTTTTTGGAAGTCATGGTTGGCGCGATTCAGGCTTTAATTTTTACCATGTTGATTTTGACTTATTTAACCATGATGGCGACCGAAGAAGAACATTAATTCGCGTAACGCGTAACTCATAACGCGTAACGTTTATAAATAATATAAGTAATTTTGTTGCGCGCTACGAGTTGCGCGTTGCGAGTTACGAGAATAAATCTATGGACACAGTCATGTTAGCTAAAGCCATAGCTATCGCGGTAGGCGCGATTGGACCGGGCTTGGGCGTTGGTATGATCGGCGCTAAAGCCGTAGAGGCGGTTGGCCGCAATCCCGAAGCTTCGGGCA
Source organism: Patescibacteria group bacterium (assembly GCA_028703305.1). GTDB lineage: Bacteria > Patescibacteriota > Patescibacteriia > Patescibacteriales > GWC2-42-12 > JACPHD01. Next base: position 9,404 of record JAQVNC010000007.1, on the reverse strand, counting down.
AAGTTTTAATCACCATGTTAATCGCGGCCGCTTTTGCCGAAGCTATCGCTATTTACGCTTTGGTTATCGCCTTTAGCATCAGCTAGTAATTTGGCGTACTGTCCCGATTTTTCGGGATAGTGGCTAGATCACTAATTAATTATTGCTAATATATGGAAAATTTAATTGAAACTTTTCATCTTGACCTTAGGCTGATTATCGCCCAAGTTATAAACTTCGCCATTGTTTTTTCAGTCCTGTATTGGTTCGCTTTTAAGCCGCTAGCTAAAGTAATGAGCGAAAGATCTGATAAAATCGCCAAAAGCCTGGATGACGCTAAAAAAGTTGAGGAAAAATTATCAGAAACGCAGGCAGAATTTAATAAAGTTATAATCCAAGCTAAAAAGCAGGCTAATTTAATTTTGGAAAAAGCCGCTAGCGACGCGGACGCTAAAAAGCAAGCGGAGATTAAGCGCGTTAAAGAAGAAGTCGGAGCGATTATCAATCAGGAAAAGCAGAAAATGCAGGCGGAAAAGGCGGCTACTTTAAAAGAGATTAAAAAAGAAGTGGCGGATTTAGTTATGGCCGCAGTAGAAAAAGTAATCTGCGAAAAAATGGATGAAAAAAAAGACAGAGAAATGATTAAAAAGATGATTAAATAACATGAAAATTACCATAAAACAATTTGCTTTAAGTTTGTATGAAACGGTTGACGGCAAGTCGCCTAATCAGGTTAAAGCTGTTATTAAAAAATTCGTGGAAATTTTAGCGGAAAATAATCAGCTGTCCAAAGCGGAAAAAATCACAGCTGAATTTATAAAAATCTGGAATAATAAACACGGCATAGTGGAAGCGCGGGCGGTTAGCGCCAAAGTGCTTGAAAAGCCGGCCGTTAAATTATTGAAAGATTATATTGTTAAATTGTCCGGCGCCAAAGAAGTTATGTTAAGCCGGGAAATTAATAAAGATATTTTAGGCGGAGTGGTAATAAGATATGGCGATAGAGTGGTTGACGGAAGTTTAAAAACGCAATTAGTTGATTTAAAAGATAAATTAATAAAATAAACCTTTGAAAACTTTTTTAGAAAAAGTTTTCAATACTTTCAAAAAATATATTGTATCAAATAAAATTTAATAGCGAGCAAACCTGCCCGCAACGCCTCGCAAGCTCGTCTTGCGTGGCGGGCGGGGCTCTACGGCCATTAAATTTTATTTGATATTATAAATTTTAAATTATATATATGAGCACTACCAAAGATTTTATCGTTGAACAACTTAAAGAACAGATTGCCGGATTTAAGGCCGAAGTTAAGCATGAAACCGTCGGCCGAGTAATTGAAATCGGCGACGGCATTGCCAGAATTGAAGGTATTTCCGAGGTGATGATGTCGGAGATGTTAGAGTTTAAATCCGCCGCCGGTTCGGTTTATGGCATGGCTTTAAATTTAGAAGAAGACCGTGTCGGAGCGATTATTTTAGGCGATTATCTTGGCATTAAAGAAGGCGACGAAGTTAAATGCTTAAATAGAATTTTGGAAGTGCCGGTCGGTAACGGCGTAATTGGCCGCGTGGTTAATCCTTTGGGCGTGCCGCTTGACGGCAAGGGTGAAATCCAAGCGGATAAATTTTATCCGGTGGAAAAAATCGCCCCGGGCGTAATTACCAGAGAAAAAGTCAAGCAGCCGGTGCAAACCGGCATTAAAGCCATTGACGCCATTATTCCAATCGGCCGCGGCCAAAGAGAATTAATTATCGGCGACCGCCAGATCGGCAAAAGCGCCATTGCCATTGACGCCATTATTAACCAAAAAGGTCAGAACATGAAATGCATTTATGTGGCGATCGGACAAAAAGAATCAAAAGTTGCCGGTATTGTTGGCAAATTGGAGCAGTTCGGCGCGCTTGAATATACGACTGTGGTTTTAGCCGGCGCTTCTGATCCGGCTTCTTTACTTTATATCGCGCCTTATGCCGGCTGCGCCATGGCCGAATACTTTTTAGATAAAGGCGAAGACGTTTTAATAGTTTATGACGATTTATCAAAACACGCGGTAGCTTATCGCGAAATTTCTCTATTACTGCGCCGCCCGCCGGGACGAGAAGCTTATCCTGGCGATGTTTTCTATTTGCATTCACGCCTCTTAGAACGCGCTTGTAAATTAAGCCAGGAATTCGGCGGCGGTTCAATCACGGCCTTGCCAATTATTGAAACCCAGTCAGGTGATATGTCGGCCTATATTCCGACCAACGTTATATCCATTACCGACGGCCAGATTTATTTAATGCCGGAATTATTTTATCAAGGTAGCCGACCGGCTGTTGACGCCGGTTTATCCGTCTCCCGCGTTGGCTCGGACGCCCAGATTAAGGCCATGAAAAAAGTCGCCGGCAAGATGAAGCTTGAAGCCGCGCAGTTTAGAGAACTGGCCGCTTTTGCCCAATACGGTTCGGAACTGGATAAAGATACTATGGCTAAATTGGAGCGCGGCAAAAGGCTGCAAGAAATATTTAAGCAAGGCCAATATTCGCCGGTTCCGGTCGCTAACCAGATTTTAGTCTTTTTCGCCTTAATTAACGGCTTGGCTGATGATGTGCCGGTAGAAAAAATATCCGATTTTGAAGCCGGCTTATATAAATACGCGGCCTCGTCCGGCGCGAAAATTTTAAAAGAAATCACGGAGAAAAAAGAGTTAAGCGAAAAGCTGGAAGCGGAAATGAAAAGTTTAATAAATGATTATAAAAGCGGTTTGGATTATTTAATAAAATAATTTTACATGGCATCAACCAGAGACATAAAAAACAGAATAAAGTCCATTGGCAGTACCAAGAAAATTACTAAGGCCATGGAAATGGTGGCGGCGGCAAAAATGCGCAAGGCGATTGAAGCCGTTTTGCGCACCAGGACTTACGCCAACTTAAGCTGGCTGACGGTTTTAAATTTATCAGGTTCCATGAACAGCTCCGGCGAAGCCCTGCATCAGCTTTTAACGCCTAGAAAAGAAATTAAGAAGGTTGGCATTATTTTAATTACTTCCAACCGCGGATTGTGCGGCGGCTTTAACGCGGCGATTATTAATAAAGTTCATGAATCAATTAAAAAATACCATAAAATAGGCGAAGAGGCTTTAGTGGAAGCGGAATTTGTTTTAATCGGTAAAAAGGGCGCGGCCATCCATCGCCATGGCCAGACGGTCGTAGCCGATTTCCCCAAGCTTGATTTAGCCAGTGAGGTAAATGAAATTGTGCCGGTGGCCAATTTAATTATTGGCGAGTACTTAAGCGGAAAATATGATAAAGTCATGGTGGCTTATACGGATTTTATAAATTCAGCCAAACAAATTCCCAGAGTCAAGCAGCTTTTGCCCATAGAAATTGAATCGGCTGACGAATATTTGGGCATTGTCGGGCAAGACGTTAGGCTGGGCGTTAATAAAGAATTTATTAAAGCCAAAGAGGATAAGCATTTGCATAGCGGAGAGTTTAATTATGAATATACTTTTGAGCCCAGCCCGGCGGAAGTTTTAGACGAGATGTTGCCGCGTTTAATTGAAATTCAGCTTTATCAGGCGCTTTTGGAATCCAACGCTTCCGAACATTCAGCCCGCATGGCCGCCATGCATCAGGCCACGGAAGCGGCTTCGGATATGGTGAACGAGTTAACTTTGTCGTTTAATAAAGCCAGGCAGGCGGCCATTACCTCGGAAATCGCGGAAATTTCAGCCGGAGCCAATGCCTTGGCTGAATAAAATTATTTATAATTCAAAGTTAAAATATATGTCTGAAAAAAATAATAAATTGGGTACAGTTAAGCAAGTCATCGGCGCGGTTGTAGATGTGCATTTTGAAGGCGGTCTGCCGGAAATTTACACCGCTTTGGAAATTAATAATCATGGCCAAAAATTGGTTTTAGAGACCCAGCAGCATTTAGGCGGCAATGTCGTCAGGTCTATTGCCATGGGCACAACCGACGGGCTTAAGCGCGGTGATGAAGTTATTAATACCGGAGATAATATTACCGTGCCGGTAGGCGATGAAACTTTAGGCCGGATTTTTAATGTTTTAGGCGAGCCGGTTGACGGCGGCGAACCGGCCAAAACTGAAAAACGCTATCCGATTCATCGCGAAGCGCCCAAGTTCGTCGAGCAATCAACCAAAACCGAAATTTTAGAAACCGGCATTAAAGTTATTGACTTAATCTGCCCGATTCTTAAAGGCGGCAAAGTCGGTTTGTTCGGCGGCGCCGGCGTTGGTAAAACCGTGGTAATTCAAGAATTAATCAATAATATTGCTAAAGCGCACGGCGGCGTTTCGGTTTTTGCCGGCGTAGGCGAAAGAACGCGCGAAGGCAATGACCTTTATCATGAGATGAAATCAGCCAAAGTTATAGACAAATTGGCCATGGTCTTCGGCCAGATGAACGAACCGCCGGGAGCCAGGGCGCGCGTGGCTCTATCCGGTTTGTCTATCGCCGAATATTTCCGCGATGAAAAAAATAAAGACGTATTACTTTTTATTGATAACATTTTTAGATTTACCCAGGCCGGTTCTGAAGTGTCCGCGCTTTTAGGGCGCATGCCTTCGGCCGTGGGTTATCAGCCGACCTTAGCCACGGAGATGGGCGAATTGCAGGAACGCATTACCTCAACCGACAAAGGCTCTATTACTTCCATTCAGGCGGTTTATGTGCCGGCAGACGATTTGACTGATCCGGCGCCGGCTACGACTTTCGGCCACCTGGATTCCACCGTGGTTTTGTCGCGCGGCTTATCGGAATTAGGCATCTATCCGGCGGTTGACCCGTTGGATTCTTCTTCGGTTATTTTAGACCCGAAAGTTGTCGGCGAGGAGCATTATAGCGTAGCCAGGGCCGTGCAAAAAGTTTTGCAAAGATATAAAGATTTGCAAGACATTATCGCCATTTTAGGCATGGAAGAATTATCGGCCGAGGATAAAATTACGGTGTCGCGAGCCAGAAAGATACAAAGATTTTTGTCCCAGCCGTTCGCCGTGGCTGAAACTTTTACCGGCCATCCCGGCAAGTATGTGAAACTGGCCGACACGATTCGCGCTTTTAAGGAAATTTTAGCCGGCGAGCACGACGCTAAAAGCGAAGGCGATTTTTATATGAAAGGCGGAATAGAGGATGTTGGTAAATAAAATTATTAATTTATGTCTGATAAATTCATAAAATTTGAAATCGTGACTCCGGAGAGGGTAGTGCTTAAGGAAGAAATTACCCAGATTATCCTGCCGACCAGAACCGGAGAGATTACGGTTTTGCCTAATCATATTCCTTTGGTATCAAGTTTAATACCGGGTGTGATTCATGTAAAAAAAAGAAACGGCCAGGAAGATGTTATATCTATTTCTGGCGGTTTTTTAGAAGTTTTAAGAGATAAAGTGGTAATTTTGGCGGATACGGCCGAACGGGCCGAAGAGCTTGATATGAGCCGGGCCGAAGAAGCGCATAGAAGAGCCTCCGAGCTTAAAGAAAAAGCCAGGCAGGGAGAGGAAGTTAATTTTGCCGAAGTTAATGCCGCGATTGAACGCGAATTGGCGCGCACTAAAGCGATTAGAAGGTGGCGGAAAATTAAAAATTTAGAATAATAAAAAATAATAAAACAATATGGAAAATTTAGATAATAAAAATGTTAAACTTATGGAGGCTAACATAGAGGAAATCAAAAAAATCGCCAGGTGTAATTTTTCAATTTGGAATCAGGCTCTCAAAACCGGCGATCAAAAGAAAGTGGCCGAACTTTACGCGGAGGGCGCGACTTTTTTGCCGACTGTTTCCGGAGAATTTAAAAAAGGTCGAAGTGGAGCAGAGGAATATTTTAAGCATTTCCTTGAAAAAAAACCTACCGGCGAGATTGTTGATGACGAAGTTCAAACCCTTGGACCTGATATTTATTTGCATTCAGGAATGTACAATTTTGAATTGGGGACTGATGATAAAAAAGACATTGTCAAGGCCAGATTCTCTTATGTCGTCAGATTAAAAGAAGATGGCAGTTTTGAAATTTTGCATCACCATTCATCAATTAAGCCAGAATAAAAATATTGCATAATAGATTTTTTATATTTAGCGATTTAGCTTTTGCTTAATCGCTTTTTATTAAAAATAAGCCTAAATTTTATATACTTGACAATCGCTGTAATGCTGGTAAAATACAATAATAATTAGCACTTGATGAATGAGAGTGCTAAATTAAATTATTAATTAATAAACTTTAGCGTGTACACTCCTGGATTCCCGCCTGCGCGGGAATGACAAAAAGAGTTGCGGGTTGCGCGCTATGAGTTACGAGATTTTATATGAAGTTAAAACCTTTACATGACCATATCGTGGTCAAGCCGATTACCGAGGCTGAAATCACCAAGTCTGGCATAGTTTTGCCCGACACCATAGATAAAGAAAAGCCGGAAAAAGGCGAAGTAGTTGCCGTGGGCGATGGCAAACTATTGGACAACGGACAAAGAGCGCCTATGAGCGTTAAAGTCGGCGATAAAGTTATGTTTAAAAAATATTCTCCGGACGAAATAAAAGTTGACGGAGTGGAATATTTGATAATAAGCGAGAGCGATATACTCGCAGTGTTAGAATAAAAATTAACTTGTTGTCATGGCAACGCATTTCTGGATTCCCGCTTGCGCGGGAATGACAAAACAGAGAGTTGCTCGCAATGACAGTAAATACACATATGGCAAAACAAATTATTTATGACGAAAAAGCCAGAGGAGCTTTAAAAAGAGGCGTTGATCAGCTGGCTAACGCGGTAAAAGTTACGCTCGGCCCTAAAGGCAGAAACGTGGTCATAGAAAAAAGCTATGGCGGACCGACTATTACTAAGGACGGCGTGACCGTGGCTAAAGAAATTGAATTGGAAGACAAATTTGAAAATATTGGCGCCGCTTTAGTCAAAGAAGTAGCTTCAAAAACCAATGACGCGGCCGGCGACGGCACGACTACGGCTACGGTTTTAGCGCAGGCTATGATTGCCGAAGGCTTAAAGATGGTAGCCAGCGGAGTTAGCCCGATTGATTTAAGAAAAGATATTGAGACTAAAGTTGCTGAAGTTGTAGCCAATTTAAAGAAGATGAGCAAAACTATTTCCACTAAAGCGGAAATTGCCCAAGTGGCTTCCATCAGCGCTAATGATAAGGAAATCGGCAGCATTATTGCCGAGGCCATGGAAGCGGTCGGCAAGGATGGCGTGATTACGGTTGAAGAGGGCCAGTCTTTCGGCGTAGTTAAAGAAGTGGTTGAGGGCATGCAGTTTGATAAAGGCTATGTTTCCGGTTATATGGTAACTAATACCGAAACCATGAAAGCGGAATTTAATGAGCCCAGCATTTTAATTACTGATAAAAAGATTTCTTCAATCCAGGAAATTTTGCCCTTGCTTGAAAAAATGGCGCAGTCGGGCAAAAAAGATTTAGTTATTATTGCTGACGAAATTGAAGGCGAGGCCTTAGCCACTTTCGTGGTTAATAAACTTCGGGGCACGTTTAATGTTTTAGGCATAAAAGCGCCGGGTTTTGGCGATAGACGTAAAGCCATGCTGGAAGATATTGCCATACTCACCGGCGGTAAATTAATTACCGAAGAAGTCGGTTTAAAATTGGAAAAAGCGGAAATCGCCGATTTGGGCAGTGCGCGAAAAGTGGTGGCTTCAAAAGAAGACACGGTTATCGTTGAAGGCAAGGGTTCGGCCGAGGCGATTAAAAATCGCGTCGCCGCGATTAAAAAAGAAATGGAAGTGACGGATTCTGATTATGATAAAGAAAAATTGCAAGAGCGGCTCGCAAAATTATCCGGCGGCGTGGCAGTCATAAAAGTAGGCGCGGCCACGGAAACTGAAATGAAAGAAAAAAAGGATAGAATAGAGGACGCTTTGAACGCGACTCGCGCGGCCGTAGCCGAAGGCGTAGTGGCGGGCGGCGGCTTGGCTTTAGCTCAAGCCGGCAATGCTTTTAATGAACTGACCGATAAAAAAGAAGATACGCCCGGCGCCCGGCTGGTGGACACAGCGATTTTAGAGCCGATTAAGCAAATCGCGGCCAACGCCGGTAAGGATGGTTCACTGGTTTTATATAATATTATGAAAGAGTATAAAGCCGGCAATAAGAACTTAGGCTACAACGCCATGACCGATAAATTTGAAGACATGTTCTCGGCCGGCATTGTTGACCCGACTAAAGTAGTGCGCAGTGCTTTAGAGCATGCTTCCAGCGCGGCCATTATGTTCTTAACTACCGAGGCGGTAATAGCGGAAAAGCCGGAGAAAAAAGACGACCATAATCATAGCGGCATGCCCGGCGGTATGGATCCGTCAATGATGGGGATGTAGTCCTTCGCCAAGGCTTCTGGCTATAAATAAAAAAAATTATAATATAAAAAAATAGGATAGTACAATGAACTATCCTATTTTTATTTTAGACATTCGTGACGCTCCGCTAGGGGTTACTTTCTTATAACTAAGAAAGTAACCAAAGAAGTTTCGGGGTGACTCAATGCGCTATTATGTTGATTAATCTTTAGACGCTTACGCTTTGGCGCTTATTCGTCACCCCGAACCCCCGGGTGATTTTGAATTGTATCTATATGAAAATAATAGTTTGCTCTAATTTTGCCAATGTTTTATAATTAGCATATGGAATTAGATAAACAGCCAATTAGCATAACTATCACCAGCGGCACAATAATTAAAACTATTGCCATTTTTGTTTTAGGCTATTTTTTATATTTGATCAGCGATATTCTAATTTTATTTTTTGTCTCTTTGGTTTTTTCCAGCGCCCTGGATCCTTGGGTTGATAAGCTTAAGAAAAAGAAAATTCCCCGTTCAGCCAGTGTTTTAATGCTGTATTTAATAGTTTTTGGCGTTTTAGCCGCGACTTTATATTTAATAATCCCGCCGATTATCAGTGAAATTAACGGCCTGGCGAATAATTTCCCAAGTTATTATGAGTCTGTTTCTTCAAAATTCAGCGTTTTAAAAGATTATTCTTTAAAATACGGCCTGATAGATAATACCAAAAGTTCGTTTGATGTGATTACCGCTTATTTGCAGAACACGGCTTCCGGAGTTTTTTTTACCTTGTTTAATATTTTTGGCGGAATTTTTTCTTTTGTTTTAATTTTGGTTTTAACTTTTTACATGGTGGTTGAAGAAAGCGCCATAAAAAAATTAGTTTGGTCAATCGCTCCGGAAAAAAATCAAGCCTATATTATGCACTTGATCAATCGGATTCAATTAAAATTGGGTCATTGGCTAAGGGGCCAATTAATTGTGTCATTATCTTTGGCGGTCATGTCTTATGTCGGCCTTTTAATCTTGGGCGTTGATTATGCTTTGGTCTTAGCCCTGCTCGTGGGATTTTTTTCTTTTATACCTTATATGGGGGCGATTTTAGGCGCC
>JAQVNC010000019.1 GCA_028703305.1 Patescibacteria group bacterium | reverse complement strand
TACACCTTGAATTATTTTTCCACCATCTTTTTTAAAAAGCCTTATGATAGCGTGAAAAAGGATTTTAAAGATAAATATGCCAACACCTTGGCGAAAATTAAAGAATAAATAATTGTCTGTCATTGCGAGGAGCGCTAGCGCGACGAAGCAATCTTTGGTTAAACTCCGAGTACGTGAGATTGCTTCGCTCCTTTTAGTCGCTCGCAATGACAATCTCAACATATGAAAATATTGGTTACCGGCGGCGCTGGGTTTATCGGCTCAAATTTTATAAGATACTGGCTGAATAAGTATCCAAATGATAATATTATCAACTTGGATGCGTTAACGTACGCCGGCAATCTGGAAAATTTGCGCGATTTGGAAAATAACAAAAATTATAAATTTGTTAAAGGCAATATTTGCGATAAGGATTTAACTAATGATTTAGTAAAAGAAGCAGATGCTATTATAAATTTTGCTGCTGAAACGCATGTTGATCGTTCAATTTTAGACGCGGAAAATTTTATTAAAACTAATGTTTTAGGAACATATAATTTATTGGAGGCGGCAAAAAATAACGGCAGTAAGCGTTTTCATCATATTTCTACAGACGAGGTTTTCGGCCACTTAGGCATAAATGACCCCATCTTTAATGAAAGCACGCCCTACGCACCCAGAAGCCCTTATAGCGCTTCCAAAGCGGCTTCCGACCACCTGGTGCGCGCTTATTACCATACTTATGGCCTGCCGGCCACAATTTCTAATTGTTCCAATAATTACGGCCCATACATGTTTCCGGAAAAAGTAATTCCGCTTTTTATTACGAATTTAATGGAAGGAAAAAAAGTTCCGGTTTACGGCGATGGCATGAACGTTCGCGATTGGCTTTATGTTGAAGATCACTGCGAAGCCATTGATATAATTTTAAAAAAAGGAAAAATAGGCGAGACATATTGCATCGGTGGAAATAGCGAAAAACCAAATATTGAAATTACCAAAAAAATAATTGAACTTATGGGTAAAGATGAAAGTTCAATTGAATATGTGAAAGATAGGCCTGGCCATGACAGAAGATACGCGATTGATTTTTCAAAAATAAAAAATGAGTTAGGCTGGGAGCCGAAAGTTTTTTTTGAAGAAGGTTTGAAAAAAACTATAGAATGGTATAAAAATAATCAAACTTGGTGGAAGAATATAAAATCGGGTGATTATCAAAAATATTACGAAAAACAATATGGCAAATAAGAAAATTTTACTTGGCCTGACTACCATTACGCCGGGCGAATGGAAAAATAAAGTCAAGGAAATTGACGAGTTGGGGCTTAAAGAAATCGCTTTATTTTCTACTTGCTTGGAATATGGAGAAAGGCAAGAGCTTTACCGGCTGTTGGAAGATACCGGGCTAGTTAGCATCCCGCATGTTCATTTAAGAGAGCAGGATACGGAAAGCCATGAGCTTGATTATCTGGTTAAAAGATTCAAAACGCAAGTTTTTAATATTCACTCTAAAAAAGAGGAGTTTGATTTTATCAAACGAAATAAAAAATATAAAGACCGGATTTACGTGGAGAATATATTCATGGACGATAATTTCAGCGAAGTTTTAAAAAATTGCGCCGGCATTTGCCTTGATTTGTCCCATTGGGAAAGTTATGGTTTTTTAAAAAAATATCAGGGATATGCCGAGCTACCGGAGTTATTGAAAAAATATAAGATCGGCGTTAATCATATTTCGGCGATAAAAAAAGAAATAACCCATTGTCATGATAATGTTACCAACCAGGATTTTTATAGCTACGACAGCCATTGGCTTGACGATCTGTCAGAAATGGATTATGTAAAAAAGTATAAAAATTATTTAGCTGATATTATTTCAATTGAATTGGAAAATCCGCTTAAAGAGCAGCTGGAAGTTAAAAAATATTTGGAGGAAATTATTTTATGAAGACATTGATTTTAGGCGCTAAGGGAAATCTTGGGGGGCAGCTCAAAAAAGTATTTGCCGCTAAAAATGAAGTTATCGCTTGGGATAGGGGAGAAATTGATATTACCGACAGGGAGCTGATACTAAAAAAAATTATTGATTTAAAACCTGAACTGGTAATTAACGCCGCCGCCTATAACGCGGTGGACAGATGTGAAGAGAGTGAAGATGAATATGAGCTGGCTAAAAAAATAAATATTGACGGCCCTAAATTTTTAGCCGAGGCTTGTTTAAAAATCGGCGCTATGCTAGTGCATTATTCAACTGATTATGTTTTTGAGGGCAAGAAAAAACGCGGCTATCTTGAGGCCGATGAACCCAGGCCGATAAATCGCTATGGCAAGAGTAAATTCCACGGTGAAAAAAGAATTTTAGAGTTTAGCGGCAAGGGGCTAAAATGGTATTTAATCAGGACGTCAAAATTATTCGGACCTGTCGGCGAAAGCGAAGCGGCCAAGCCTAGCTTTTTTGATATTATGCTGAAGCAAAGCAAAAATCAGCCGAGCCTTGAGGTGGTTAACGAAGAAGCAAGTTGTTTTACCTATACGCCTGATTTGGCTAAAGCTACTTGCGAATTAGTCAGTGGCGGCTATGGCTATGGCATATATCATATAGTGAACGGCGGGGCTTGCACTTGGCACGAAGCCGCGCTAGAATTATTTAAGTTTCTAGAAATTGAAATTAAGGTGAAACCGATAACTAGCGATAAGCTGGCCCGTTCGGCAAAAAGGCCAAAGTGCTCGGTTTTACTCAATACAAAATTTCCGCCGTTAAGAGACTATCGCGAGGCTCTAAAGGAATATTTTAGAAAGTAAAATTTTATAAATTTTTAATTTTATAACAAAAAATATGCGTGGAATTATTTTGGCCGGCGGTACAGCCACCCGTTTATTTCCTCTGACCGCTACAACTTCAAAGCAGCTTTTGCCGATTTATGACAGGCAGATGATTTTTTACCCGCTTAATGTTTTGGTTAAGGCCGGCATAAAAGATATTTTAATTATTATTTCTCCTGAGCACTCGGGCCATTTTTTAAATCTCTTAGGCTCAATTTTTGAAAGAAATGATATCCGTTTGGAATTTAAAGTGCAGAAAACGCCCCGTGGCTTAGCAGATGCTTTTTTAATCGGCGAAAATTTTATTGATGGAGATAATGTTACCATGATTTTAGGCGATAATATTTTTGAAGATGATTTTTCCGAAGCCATTAAAAATTTTAAAAGCGGCGGCAAGGTTTTCGCGGTTAAAGTGCCAGATCCGGAAAGATCCGGCGTGGTGGTGTTTGATGACAAAATGAAAGCCGTTAAAATCGTGGAAAAGCCGAAAGAGTGGATTAGCGATTATATTATTCCCGGTTTATATATCTATGATAGCCGGGTGGTTGAAGCCGCCAAAGAAGTAAAGCCAAGCGAGCGGGGAGAAATAGAAATTACTGATCTGCATAATTGGTATTTAGAAAAAGGCGAGCTGGAAGTCGGCCTGATTAAGGGCAAGTGGCTGGATGCCGGCACGTTTGATTCGCTCTTGGAAGCCGGCCAGTATGTTAAAGAAAAAAAACTAAATGAAAAATTTGACCCGATAATCAATCAGGCGATTAAAGATTTTAACGAAGAATTGAAAAATTTGGCTAAGAAAAAATTATAACTTGGTCTGGCTGGAAAAAATTATTTTTCCTGCTTAGATAAAATTTGGGCATTTTTTTTACAAAAATTATTAAAAATAATTTTTGTAAAAAACCGCTACAATTTTATATGCGCGATAAAAATAATTTTTTCCAGCCAGGTATCAGCCCCAAAATTCATGGATAAGCAAACAGCAAAAATTTATATCGGCTTTATAACTTACGGCAAATCTACGGCAAAGTATTTGCCGTATTTTTTGCCAAGCCTTAAGGCGCAAAGCTTTAAAGATTTTAAAATTTTGGCGGTTGATAATAGCGAAACGGAGGAAAATGAAAATGCCGAATATATTAGAAAAAATTTTCCGGAAATTGCATTTAAATGGCCGGGAAAAAATTTAGGCTTCGCTAAAGCCTTTAATTTGATGATTAACGAGGCGATTAAAGCCGGCGCGGAGTATTTTTTAGTTTTAAATCCGGACATGGAGCTTCTACCTGACGTTATAGAAAAATTGTTTAAAATTATGGAAGGTGAGCCGGCTCTTGGCGCGGTTGCGCCTAAAACATTGAAATGGGATTTTAATAATAATATAAAAACCGATATTATTGATACTCTTGGCATAAAATTATTGCCAGGCTTAAGATTTACTGATTTAGGGCAGAATTCAATCAGCCAAAGAGAAAATAAGCAGCTGGATATTTTAGGCCCTTCGGGCAATATCGGTTTATTTAGGGTAAGCGCTTTGGAAAAAATTAAAAGAGCGGAGCAGTATTTTGACGAGTTAATGTTTATGTATAAAGAGGATTGTGATCTGGCTTACCGTTTATTTTTAACCGATTTTAAAGCTAAATGCGTTAGCAACGCCGTGGTTTACCATCATCGGACGGTTAAAGGAATGGGAGAAAAAAATTTAGAGGTCGCTTTAAACCGAAAGAATAAAAGCCGTCAGGCAAAAAAGTGGTCGTTTTTAAACCAGCAGATTATTTTTATAAAATATTGGCGCTTGCAAAGCCCGCTGAATAAAATGGCGATTGTTTGGTTTGAATTTAAAATGCTGATTTTCGCTTTGTTGTTTGAGCCTTATTTGTTTAAAGAATTTAATAATTTAAGTAATATCAGACATAAAATTTTAAGATATAAAAAATGGGAATTAAATTAAATTTAGGCTGCGGCGATAAAAAAATTTTTGGATTTATCGGGGTTGACCATATTAAAACAGCGGCGGCTGACGTCATCCATGATTTAAATTTGGCGCCTTATCCCTTCAGCGCCGATAGCGTCGACGAAATTATCGCTGATAATGTTTTAGAGCATTTAAATGACGTAATTGCGGCGATGGAGGAGTGGCATCGTCTTTGCGCGGATAGCGCGATTGTTAGAATAAGCGTACCGTATTATAAATCCGGCGGCGCTTTCACCGATCCGACGCATAAGCATTTTTTTACGGAAAACAGCTTTCAGTATTTCAGCTCCGAGCATGAATATAATTTTTACACCAAAGCTAAATTTAAAGTTTTGAAAGTTGAGCTTAAAGCTAAAGATTTCGGCGATCGCCGTCATAAATTAAGAAATTTATTGCCATTCAAGAAATTTTTTAATTTTTGGCTGTTTAATATTTATGACGAAATTTATTTTGAATTAGAATGTATAAAATAGTATGGATTTATCAATTATTATTGTTTCCTGGAACGTTAGGGAAAAATTAAAAGACAATTTAAGGGCGCTATATGAAAGCCAGAATGTTAATTTTGAAGTTTTCGTGGTTGACAATAATTCAGCCGACGATTCTGTTCTAATGGTTAAAAAATATTATCCGCAAGTGAAATTAATAGCTAATCAAGAAAATTTAGGTTTTGCCAAGGCTAATAATCAAGCCATTAAAGAAGCAAATGGCAAATATATTTTGCTTTTAAATCCGGATATGCGCGTTTTTGACGATACCTTGTCCAGCATATTTTCCTGGATGAACGCCCATGAAAGCGCTTGGGTGGCCGGCTGCAGATTGCTGGATGAAAGCGCGCGTGTTGTTAAGCAGGTGCGCTGTTTTCCAACGCTCTTAGACCAATTGGCGATTATTTTAAAAATTCCTCATATTTTTCCGTCGGTTTTAGATAAATATTTAAGAAATGATTTTGACTATTTTAAGTCAGCTCCGGTTGACTCTATTAGGGGCGGTTTTTTCATGATTAGGCGGGAAGCGATAGGTCAAGTCGGCCTATTGGACGAAAGATTTTTTCTTTGGTTTGAGGAGGTTGATTATTGCCGGCGCGTTAAACAGGCGGGTGGTCAAGTTTGGTATATGCCGACGGCTGAATGCATTGATTTGATGGGCCAGAGCTTTAAGCAGGTTAATTTAGCGGCCAAACAAAAATATTTTCGCGACTCCATGCTTAAATACTTTAAAAAATGGCATTCGCCTTATGAGTATTGGATTTTAAAATTAGCTTGGCTGATTGGCAGGTTGATTGTTTGGCTAAGTGAGAGATTAAATATAAAAAGCCAAGCAAAAACATAAAATAAAAAATCGCTCGGCTAAACCGGGCGGTTTTTTTGTTAGAGTTATGAGGCTAAATATTCTTTAACGGCTTCGGCAATAGTTATCATGGTTTTTTCAAATAAATCCAGATCGGGCTCTAAGAGGGTAATTCTAAAGCCGAATAAGTCAGAATTAAATCCTGAAGAAAGCGGAACTACACAAACTCCTTTTGAGGCCAAAAGATAATAAACAAAGCGCTTATCAAGGTTAGGGGAGTCAACCAGCGGTTTAATAATTTCGCCGGCCAGGCTATTGGCCGGTTTTAAAGATTGGCCTTCGCGCAGAGCGCCTTGATTGAAAATGGCTGCCATATAAAAAGCGCCGAATGTTTTATTAACCGTAAGCCCGGTAATTTCTGAAAAGATGGAGTAGGCGAGTTGGGATTTTTTCCAATAAGCGGCGTTCCGTTCCGCTAGGTGCGGCCGATATCGCGCGTCGCTCATAATTTTCGGCAAGACCATTTGCGGCAAGGTGGTGGCGCAGACTTCCAGCATCTTGGCGTCAACAATGGTTTTAGCGTAGCGGGCGAATAGGGGATCTTTTTCGCGGTTGTAAAATTCAATCCAGCCGCAGCGCGAGCCGGGCCAAGGGAATTCTTTAGAAATGCCCCGCATGCTTATGGCCGGGACGCCGCCAATCATTAAGGCTAGGCTTTTGTGAGACGCGCCGCCGTAGCAGAGGTTGGCATAAATTTCGTCAGCAATAATAAATAAATCAAATTCTTCGGCTAGAGCTACAATTTGCCGAGTAACTTCCAGCGGATAAACCGCGCCGGTGGGATTGCCCGGGTCAACGATTAAAATGCCGGTTATTTCCGGATGTTTAATTAATTTTTGGCGCAGGTCGTTAATGTCCGGCTGCCAATTATTTTTCGGATCAAGGAGATAAGTTAGTTGTTGCGAGCCGGCGTGTACCGCTTCGGCCGAGGAATGCGTTGAGTAAGCCGGGCTGGGGCCGATTATTCTGGCGCTCTTATTAAGAAAGCTATAAATGGTGGAAATAGCGTCGCCCAGACCGTTAAAAAAAAGAATATCGTCAGAAGTTATCTGAACGCCGTTTTCAAGATTGCGTTCGCGAGCGATATATTCGCGGGCGGCCAATAGCCCCCGGGTAGGGGAATAACCGAAACTGGTGTTGTTATTTAGCACAGCGTCAGCGACAATTTCTTTCATCCATCGCGGGACAATTTCGCCTTTAGCTATCGGATCGCCGATATTTTCCCAGACAATTTTAAGGCCGGTTTTTTCAATTTTATTGCCGATTTCCACGATTTTCCTTATTTCATAAATAAGTTCGTCGGCGCTGGGATGAATAATGTTTTTGTTTCTCATAAATAAATGTTATCCGCCATAATATATTAGCATTTTTTATAAGCCTTCCGCGTTTCCGGCGCTTGGATTCGGGTCGTTCGGATTTGGGCAATCGCCGTCCAGGTTAGCTTGGGCGTTGCAATAAGTGCCGTCAACTCTTTTGCACATCGGAGTTTTCGTTCCGACGCCTTCAACTTGGCCGCCGGTAATCGCGCAGAAAATTTCCGCGTCATTATCATAGCCGGTAATTTTTACGCCGCCCGCCGGGCACTGGTCGCGGAAAAGCGCCCATTCTTCGCATTGCCGATTGTCTTCAAACAAGCAGACTCCGTATTGTCCATTTTTATTATTTCGCGTTTCCAGCTTGCCGCCTTTCTGAACGCAATTCGCTGAAGCCGGGTTGGCCAGGCCGACTGCCGAGCTGCCGGATGTTTCCGTAAATTTAAAGGTTGTAAAAATTTGTTCCAGCGCTTTAAGATCTTCTGATTTTTCACTATTTATATAGATATTATATATTTTTCCATCTTTAAGCAAGACCGCCTGCTCCCCGCTGGAGGCAGAGCCTTTATAACTCGTGCGTATGCCGGAAATGCCGTTAATAGTAATTGCTGTTTTGTTGAAATACTCCGCGCTAACGCCTGCCAAAAAATTGTCTATTGAGGTTTGATTATCAAAAATTTCCACGCCGCCCAAGCCGGTTTGGCTGTTGGCGCCTGGGCCAAATAATGAATTGGCGTTATTGTACTGATTGATGGCGGCTTGCCAGACCGAGGGTAATTCAAAACTATATTTGCCGTTCGGGTTGGTAAATGAATTTTTTGCTTCGGGCGTTGGCTGTGGTTGTTGAGCTACATTTGAGGTGGTTGCCGTTGGTTGGTTTGCGTTTTTGGTCATTGCGAGATACGAAGTCGTGCCGATCAAAAAAATAACGGCAACTCCTAAAATTGCGATAATTGTTTTTTGGTTCATAATGTTATGTGTTAAAAATTATTTCGCCTAACGCGCGCGGGATATGCGATGCGCCTGGAGGCCAGTACTCTGGCCGCAAGGCGTTTCGCATATCCCGAGTTGGGGGATGCCGCTCCGCCTTGCCCGTAGGGCAGGCGAGCGGCGAGTCCAACGAGGGCCTGCCCGCGCGCGTTGAGCAAAACCGCGAGCACCGAGCGTTAGCGAGGGCGGAGCGGTTTTGCTCAACGTTTACCGATATACGAAGTTTTAATGCTTTTTTATTTTTTCCTTAATTTTAGACATTTTTGAAGCTATTGACATTTAATAAATGTATGCTACACTTATAGATGAAAAAGGCTTTCGGCCGGGGTTTATAAGCCCCAATTCGGCGGATGGTCTTTTTTATTATTTAACAACTGGGAATACGGAAATCAACCATTTTTCTCCCGTTCTTTTATCTTCCTTAATTTGCACAAAAAATAACTGACCGCCATTTGTTTTACCGGCAAAACGGTGTAGAATTTCGGAATGTCTGTCCACATTTTCCTTTGATTCAGGGTCAAATCGACTATTTTTAATTAATTCTATGGCGCAAGGGAAATATTTTAATCTGCGGGTTTTATCTTTATGGTTTAGCTTTTCTTGCAGATGGCTCCAGAATAAAGGGAGAAAAATTTTATCTTTTTTAAAATAAGCCGACCGAATATAGGGTCGTCTTTTTGTTTTACGGCGGATTTGGTTATAAAAGCCGAAAGCCTTTTGGCTAACTTCGTGGAAGTTGGTTCCCGCCAGCTCGGAACATTTTGTCTGATATATCTTCATATTTATCTATTTTACCATGGCGGGAAAAAATAAAAAAGCATTAAAATTTTGGCGAGGAGCGGGCTGAGCTCCGAGCCGTATATCCCGAGTTGGGGGATGCCGCTCCGCCTTGCCCGTAGGGCAGGCGAGCGGCGAGTCCAACGAGGGCCTGCCCGCGCGCGTTGAGCAAAACCGCGAGCACCGAGCGTTAGCGAGGGCGGAGCGGTTTTGCTCAACGTATCCCGATATACGAAGTTTGACTTATTTTTTATTTAAAATCTTCTTCGATTAAATTAGCTTGGCGCAAAATAGACCTAAAAGTGCCATAGCGGATGTCTTTGCCATGCATCGGAACTATTACGGTTAACTCCGGACTGTGGTGGCAACGATACTTGGCGTGCGAGCCGTTTTGGGAAACAAAAAAGAAGCCCTTATTAAGAAGGACTTTTAGGACGATGCGAAGTGGGTAGGGCTTAGGCATATTGAAGCTTTACTGAAGCAATTATCGGATTTTTTACTTCAGTTTTTTTCGGCACCGGAATATCTTCAAAATATAATTCTAAGGCTTCTTGCAACATGGCCAAAGCTTCTTTTTTAGTTTTCCCAAAACTTGAAACTTCAACTTCCAAACACTGAGAGACATAATATTTGCCTTCTTTCCAAACAACTGATTTTAGGTCTATTTTGCGCATATGTTTAAATATTTCTTATATTTTTATAATACAGATTAATAAAAAATAAGTCAAATTTGGGCGAGGAGCGGGCTGAGCTCCGAGCCGTATATCGCGTTGTTAGGCGAGGGTTCTTTTACCCTTTCCTTAATGTAATTATACTAAAATAAAGGGGCAAAAGAAAGCGCAGCGACCCCTTGAGTTTCGTTTTAAAAAATAATTTTTGTTCCGATAAAATTGTTGGGGGGCGTTTTTTAAGTTCGCCCCCCCTATTTCAGACATCTTTCACCTCTCACTGGTCGATTTTCGCACTTCAGTGTAAAGAGGCCTTGTATGGCAGTAATGACAATTTGTATCACGACATACCCACGGATCCCAATCGGGAAAACTGCAAGGCAGTAATCCATCAGGGTTTAGCTCATCCTCGTAGCCACCACCGACAAGCTTACTTTCACCTTTGACATCAGCTCCCATGTCCTCACCTCCTTTTTTGATTTACAAGAACAAAAATGATTTTTTAAAACGAAATTTCGTCTAACGTTTACCGATAAGCGAAGTTTTATTGAGCAAAGCGAAATAAAATTTGCGAAAAACTCGGGCTGAGAGTTTTTCCGCTTATCGCGTTGTTAGGCGAGGGTTTGCCACGCTTTCCTTATGTAAATTATTTGATAAAGAGCGGGGCAAAAGCGCAGCGTCCCCTTGAGTTTTGTTCAAAAATATTTATCTAATTGATAGAGCCCTTTTGAAATTTTAACACTGTAGACATATCCTTGAAAATGTGCTTATATTGTAAAATCGCGAACAATAATTTGTTAATTTTAAACAAGGAGGATAACATGGCACAACAAACAGTGGGATTTTTTACGGAAGAGTCAGCTCAGTCCTGGTTTTTTGAACACGGGGATCAGGTTGAGGTGATTGCTCAAAAACGGATGGAACCCAAGGGAGATGGAAGCCCTCATCTGATCGTAAAGATGATACTCCCTGACAAGCTCAAGCAAACACTGTATCCTGACGGTAAGATACAAAATAAAAGCTTTGAGGAGTACGATGGGAGGTTGTTGTAAAAACTAGGACTGAGCAGACCAGCTGCTTCCGCCAAAACTAAATAGTTGAGGCGGTTTTTATTTATTTAAAAAATTTCAAAAGGGCTCAATATAACTTGAAAAAATATTTTTAAACAAAATTTCGCCTAACGTTCACCAATAAGCGAAGTTTTATTGAGCAAAGCGAAATAAAATTTGCGCGAGGTCTCTCGGAAGAGACCGAGCCGCTTATCGTGTTGTTAGGCGATGTAATGTCCTTATTCACTTTTAGTGAATTATTGCCGAATGGCAATATACAAAAAGTATTTAGGAGGGGTGGGCAACAAAACAAACGTTTTGTTTGTTGCCCGGGAATGGTTAATAGCCCGATACGACACCACATGCATCGCAGAAGTAATGGCATGCGTCAACGCATTGTTGGCACGGACTGCCGAATTTCCTGATCCATTCCTGTTCTTTTTTGATCATTTTTTTCCTCAGCCGTTTTTTCATTCTTTTCATGTGAGACCTCCTTTTATGGATTTTACCTCCTCCTAAATACTTTTTGTTAAAGGGCATTATTTCGTCTAACGCGCGCGGGATATGCGATGCGCCTGGAGGCCAGTACTCTGGCCGCAAGGCGTTTCGCATATCCCGAGTTGGGCGATGCCGCTCCGCCTTGCCCGTAGGGCAGGCGAGCGGCGAGTCCAACGA
>JAQVNC010000036.1 GCA_028703305.1 Patescibacteria group bacterium | reverse complement strand
GGGTAAAAGTGTCTTTAATTATCAGAGAAATTGGCAATTTGGAAAAAATTGAAGTTAGCCATGACGAAGTCCATAAAGCGATTGATGATATTTTGGAGCAATATAAAGATAATGAAAAAGTAATAGAGCGAGTTAAGAGCCATGCTTATCATGACTATGTGGAAAATAATTTAACCGGCAAAAAGGTGGTAGAGAAGTTAAAGGAGTGGAACATTACAAAATAATTGTGTAAGTATTACAACAGTCAAGCTTGGGATAAATTTATTAAATTTTCTACTACTTAATTTATAATTATATGCCTGTGCTGGCCTTCAACAAACGAGCGAATTTTGATTATGATATCCAAGAAACTTATGAAGCCGGCTTGGTCTTATTGGGTTATGAGGTTAAGTCAATTAAAACCGGGCATGTAAGCTTAAAGGGCAGTTATGTAACTTTTAAAAAAAATAAAAATAAAAGCTTGCCTGAAGCTTATTTGATTAACGCCCATATCCCTTTATATAAATTCGCCGGCGACCGGCCGAATTATGATCCGACCAGGTCCAGGAAACTGCTTTTGAAAAAGAAGGAAATCGCGCATTTACTGGGGAAAAAAGATGAACAAGGCTTGACATTGGTGCCGATTAAAATATATACTAAGCATAGTTTTATTAAACTAGAATTCGGCGTCGGCAAGGGCAGAAAAAAGTACGATAAGCGGGAAGTAATAAAGAAACGGGAGCTTGATAGAAGCATTAGAACTTTAACAAAACAAACCTTTAGAAGATAAATTTTATAAACGGGGATGCTAGGCATCGATAATAAAATTTTCTTAAAAACATTCAGAAGTGCTCATCAAGGGCGCCACTTTAAACCGCGCTTGAAAACAAATAAGTGTCAAAAACTTATTAAGCAAAGCGACATTTTCTTGGAAAATGCCAGCTTTTGCAACTGTTGCCGCTTAATAGCCGCAACCATCCGCCCGGCCGTTGCCTAGGCGCCGGATACGGGTGTAATATTATAGGATCGAATAGCCGGTCGCTTTAGCCGGTTATTTTAAAAAGTTAAAGCTGGCTGGCGCCGATTTTGTCCGGTTTTTACGGCGTTAGCAAGAAAACAAATCGGTCTAATCTGTAAATATGTTTTAAGAAATTTATTAGACAGGGGTTCAATTCCCCTCATCTCCACTATGCGCCCGGGTGGCGAAACTGGTATACGCACAACACTTAAAATGTTGCGCCTTATGGGCATGCGGGTTCGATTCCCGCCCCGGGCACCAGTTATCTATAATCTAAAATTTGCGGGTATCGTATAATGGTTATTATATTACCTTGCCAAGGTAGAGATACGGGTTCGATTCCCGTTACCCGCTCCAGATATACAAAAAGAGCCAGTTAAAACTGGCTCTTTTTGTATATCTGAAATGTTAATTCGGGAATCGAACGGGCAGAAGCGAGACCAGCTTTGAGCCGCATTTCTGGCGGCGAAAAGCGCAGTCAAGCGTCGCTGGATGCGACCCTAGGAGCATTCAGCGCTGCCCAGGGCAACGAAGCCGTCGCGGAAGCGGCGGCGAGGCGGAATTCCCGTTACCCGCTCACTATTTATAAAAAAATAAGGACGCGAAGTATTCTGCGTCCTTGTTGTTCTCTTACCATAATTTAGCGTGAGCGGTGATAAGAATCACTGTCCACATGAGGACAAGAGAAGTGAGCGACCGCCAAAACCAGGTCGTTTTGGGCTTGCGTTTAACTTTACTAACCCATTCGGCCAGTCCCGGCTCAAAAACTGCGAAAGGGGCAAAGAGCAAAAGGATGTTGGTTGCAACCAAAACTGTGCTGCGGGCCATCGGAGTAAAAATGAATTCAAAAATTAACTCCAGGGCTACGACGAAATAAATCAGATGGCACCAGCCTGCCGGAGTTAAACGTCCGTTCTTAAACATATGCCCGCTGATACCTTTCCAAGATTGGTGCAGTAGCCAGGAGATGGCCGCGCTGGCGATCAAAAGGAGAATGCTGGTAATGTTAAAATGAAGACCTGACCAAATTCTCGCGAATAAAATTGCCAGTATGGGGTCGCCGATTATCACTCCCCAGTGCCAAGATAAAGGCAGGTCAACATGTTGATGCTGCCAAGAAAACAAAGTTCCATCCCGGTAGCTAAAAAATATTTGGGGCAATATGCCCAAAATGAAAATAGCTGCCACCCACCAATTCACCTGCGCCGCTTGCGAGACCAACCAATTATATAACATCTCTCCTTCCTCCTCTGTGGATTTACCGTAATTTAGGTTAAGGTTTTTTCGACTCCCAACGATGCCCTCTGCCGCATTGCATTATATTGTTTTTTGCATCAATCAGTTCGCCATTTAATTGCATGCATTTTATGTAAAGGCTTGGGTTAATCCAAAAAAATTTGCCGTCTACATTGATCATAAAAGCCGCCGTTTGGCTGAAAGAAAAGCTTCCCTTCTTTAGCCAATTAACCTTAATAACAATCAGATCGTTAGCTAAATTTATTTTCCCCTCCACCCTTAGGATTCTGAAAGTTCTGCCCTCATGGCCTTCTATGCCATAGGTGTCAAATTTAACTTCTGGATGAAACAATACGAAATCAGACAAGCCCAATTCGAAAGGATACGCGATTGTTAAAACAGCAATTCTAGCCATAATACCCTCCTTTTGATATTTTTTGACAGTTATTTTATTTTAAAAAGCCGATTTAGTTTTATATCATCTAATTATCTTAAAGTCAAGGTTAAAAATTGACTTTTATGTCGTTTTACTCTAAAATATAAATATAATTATTCTTATCCATTTTAAATGCGTCGAGTCTATCGCAGGCCAAAACCAGACTTTGAGGAAAAGAGATTCAGAGTTAACCAGCAAATCCGCGTGCCGGTGGTTTTTTTAATTGATGAAAACGGCGTTAGCATCGGTGAAATGCCAACCAGCAAAGCCCTGGCCATGG
>JAQVNC010000035.1 GCA_028703305.1 Patescibacteria group bacterium | reverse complement strand
GCCGGTAAAATCTATTGCCGAAGCTTCAAGAACCGGCCATGGCACCAATATTATTGCCGGCTTGGCGGTTTCCATGGAATCAACCGCTTGGCCGATTATAGTAATTGTAGCGGCTATTTTAGGCGCTTACAGCTTAGCCGGACTTTATGGCATCGCTATCGCGGTTATGGCCATGTTATCAATGGCCGGTATTATCGTGACCATTGATTCTTACGGCCCGATTACGGACAACGCCGGCGGCATTGCCGAAATGGCGGAAATGGGCGATGAGGTTCGCGCCATTACTGACCCGTTAGACGCGGTTGGCAACACAACTAAAGCCGTGACTAAAGGTTATGCCATCGGTTCAGCCGCTTTAGCCGCCTTGGTGCTGTTTGCCGATTTCACCCACAGCATTCCTGATACTTACCAATTTTTAATTAATGATCCGAAAGTTTTAGCCGGTTTATTCATCGGCGGACTTTTACCTTATTACTTCGGCGCTTTAGCCATGAAAGCCGTTGGCCGAGCCGCCGGTTCGGTGGTTGAAGAAGTGCGCGCGCAATTTAAAGCCAAGCCCGGCATAATGGCCGGTACGGAGAAACCCGATTATGGCAGAACCGTTGATATTGTTACCAAAGCTGCGATCGCCGAAATGATTATTCCGGCTTTGATTCCGGTAGTCGCGCCGATTTTAGTCGGTTTCATTTTAGGCGTTGAAGCTTTAGGCGGCCTTTTAGTCGGCTCAATTATTACGGGAATTTTTATGGCAATTTCCATGACATCCGGCGGCGGCGCTTGGGACAATGCCAAGAAATATATTGAAGAAGGCCATTTCGGCGGCAAGGGTTCGGACGCCCATAAAGCGGCCGTGACCGGCGATACGGTCGGCGATCCTTATAAAGATACGGCCGGACCGGCGATAAACCCGATGATTAAGATATTAAATATTGTGGCGCTTCTGATAGTTGGATTATTAATATAGCTACATGACGCTTGGGCTGAATTTATAAAATTTTCTACTGCGGAACTCACCCGAGATTACTCGGGCTCAAACAGTCCTCGCACGAAAATTTTACAAATTCAGCCCAAGCAAATAAAGTCAGTAATTAGGTAATATAATGGAATTTATTAAGGTAAAAACCAGGGCTTTTTTACCGCCTAAAGACGATATCTTTAAGCTGTTTGATAAATTTTTACCGTCGCTTAAACAAGGCGATATTCTGATTGTAACCTCCAAAATTTTAGCCATTCATCAGGGTCGATGCGTAAAGATAAGCGGAAAAGTAGATAGGCAAAAGCTGGTGATGAAAGAGGCGGAAAAATATTTACCCGGGAATAAGAAATCAGATAAGCCGATTTTTACCATTAAAAATGGCACTATAGTTTCTTCGGCCGGCATTGATGAAAGTAACGGCAACGGCTATTACATTCTCCGGCCGGAAAAAATCAATCAAGCCGCTAAAGAGATACGGAGTTATTTAAAGAAAAAGTTTAAATTGAACAAGCTGGGCGTAATTATTACCGATAGCGTTTCCGCGCCGTTTCATCTCGGCGCTATGGGCAGTACGGTCGGTTTTTACGGCCTAGAGCCGTTAAAAGATTATCGCGGCACCAAGGATATTTTCGGGCGCGAGCTAAAATACGAAAGAGCTAATTTAATTGATCCGCTGGCGGCTCTGGGAGTTTTAATGATAGGCGAGGGAAACGAAAGAACGCCCATGCTAGTTATAAGAGGAGCTGATTTTATTAAATTCAGCGATAAAGACAATAGCAAGAATTTTTATGTTTTGGGAAAAGAAGATAAATTTTTTCCCATATTAAAAATATTTAAGGAAAAAAAATAATAAAAATTTACTTATGAAAATAGAAAAAAAAGATTTAGGCAAATCACAAATTGAATTAACCGTTGAACTTTCGGCTGAAGAATTCAAACCTTATGTTTCGCGCGGCGCTGAGAAGGTATCGCAAGAAGTTAAAATAGAAGGTTTTCGTCCGGGCAAAGCGCCATATGAAATTTTAAAAAATACCATCGGCGAAATGACAATTTTGGAAGAAGCCGCGCGCATTGCCATTGATAAAACCATAGATAAGGTGATTAAAGAAAATGTAGTCGGGCAGATTGTGGGCCAGCCGCAAGTTAACATTGCGAAATTGGCGCCGGATAACCCGATGGAATATAAGATGATTCTTACCATGCTGCCTGAAGTTAAGCTAGGCGGTTATAAAGATTTAAAAATAAAACAAACCAAAGCGGAAGTTAAAGACGAGGAAGCGGAAAAATTGATTGCTGAACTTCGCGAAATGCGCGCCAGCGAAGTTATTTCCGAAACGGAAGCTAAAGACAATGACCGGGTAATTTTGGATATTGGAATATTCATAGATAAAGTGCCGGTTGAAGGCGGCCAGGGTAAAGGCGCCGGCTTAATAATCGGCAAGAATTATATTATTCCGGGTTTTGATAAAAAAATAGTTGGCGCGAAGAAAAATGATGTCAGAGAATTCAGCTTGCCTTACCCCGGCGATTATCATGATAAAAACTTAGCTGGTAAGATAGCCGAATTTAAGGTTACAGTCAAAGAGATTTATAGCCGAGTACTGCCGGAAGTGAATGAGGAATTTGCCAAGGGGTTTGGCTTGAAAAATGCCGAAGAATTAAAAAGCAATATTAAAAAAAGTCTACTGGCGGAAAAACAGCAGAAAGAAGAGCAGGCCAGCGAAGCGGCCATGCTTGATAAAATTATTGGCGCGTCAAAATTCGGCGATATTCCGGAAAGCTTAATTCAGCATGAAGCCGAGGTGATGATAAGCGAATTAGAGTATAATGTTAAAAGCCAAGGCGCGAAGTTTGAAGATTATTTAATGCATTTAAAAAAGACGCGCGATGAGATTATGCTGGAATTAATGCCGGACGCGGTTAAACGGGTAAAAGTGTCTTTAATTATCAGAGAAATTGGCAATTTGGAAAAAATTGAAGTTAGCCATGACGAAGTCCATAAAGCGATTGATGATATTTTGGAGCAATATAAAGATAATGAAAAAGTAATAGA
>JAQVNC010000006.1 GCA_028703305.1 Patescibacteria group bacterium | reverse complement strand
GATCGTCAGCCGTTTCTATCCTTAAAGATTTGCTTAAGCCAAAAGATTCAAGGCCGACCGCCAGCAATAAATTGGCCTGGCCAACGGTTGGCGCCAGGTTGACGCAATATTTTTCTTGGAGGCATTATGCCATAGATATAGCTAATAAGACCGGCACGCCGATTTATGCTTGTGATGCAGGCGTAGTTGAAGTAGCCGGTTGGGGCACCGGTTACGGCAACCAAATTGTAATAGATCATGGCGGGGGCAGAAAATCCCGCTATGCCCACATGTCCAAATTCTATGTTGGCAAAGGCGAAGTTGTTAAAAAGGGCGAGGCTATCGGTTTGATGGGTTCAACCGGCTGGTCAACCGGACCGCACTTGCATTTTGAATATATTATTAATGGCGTAAAATATAATCCATTAAACTATTTAAAATAAATTTTTATGAATATTTTAGTTGGTTTTATTATTCTGGCGGTTGGCGCTTTGATTGTTATTAAATCAGAGGCCATGCTAAACGCTTTTGGCAGAATAGAATTTTTTGAGCGCCAATTTGGAGCCGAGGGCGGCTCCAGGCTGGGTTATAAATTAGTGGGTTTGTTGGCTATTTTTATAGGCATGCTGATTATGACAAATATGATTGGCGGATTTTTAGAATGGATATTGTCGCCGATTTTAAGGTACAATAAACCGATCTAATGCCAGTTCAGTAAAACTATTTTCCTGCTTAGATAAAATCTGGGCGTTTTTACAAAAATTATTTTTTAATAAAATAATTAGTTATAATTTTTGTAAAAATCGCAACAATTTTATATGCGCGAAAAAATAGTTTTACTGAACTGACTAGGATTATGGGCCGGTAGTCTCAGCTGGTAGAGCGCCTCGTTTGCAACGAGGAGGTCAGGGGTTCGAGCCCCCTCCGGTCCACAAAATATGAATCACTCTGCCAAAAAAGCAAAATTTATGATAATTGACGGCAATGCCCTGATCCATAGGAGCTTTCATGCTTTGCCGCCTTTAACCACCAAAACCGGAGAAATTATTAATGCGGCCTATGGTTTTACGGCCGTTTTGATTAAGGCGCTAAAAGAATTTAAGCCCGAATATGTAGCTTTAACTTTAGACAGAAAAGAAAAGACTTTCCGCCATGAGCAATTCAAGGATTATAAAGCTACCCGAGTTAAAGCGCCGGACGAATTATACGCGCAAATTCCCCGTGTTAAAGAAATCGCCAGAGGCTTTAATATCCCGATTTTTGAGCTGGCCGGATTTGAAGCCGACGATTTAATCGGCACTTTGGCTAATAAAGTTGACAGTGCGGTAGAGAAAATAATCGTGACCGGCGATATGGATACCATGCAGCTGATTAATGGCCATACTAAAGTTTTTACCATGAAGCGCGGCTTAACCGATTCTGTGGTTTATGACGAAAAAGCGGTTAAAGAAAGATATGGCTTAAAACCGGATCAGATGATTGATTTTAAGGCTTTACGCGGTGACCCGTCGGATAATATTCCCGGGGTAAAAGGCATTGGCGAAAAAACCGCCACCGAGCTTTTGCAAAATTTTAAAACTTTAGACGGAGTTTATAAAAATGTAGATTCAAAAAAAATAAAAGATCGGGTGCGCGAACTGCTGGTTCAACATAAAAATAATGCCTTAATGAGTAAAGACTTAGCTACTATAAAATGCGACGCGCCGATTGAGTTTGATTTAGATGAAGCGCGCTTCGGGCAGTTTGATCAAGAAAAATTGGCTAAGCTGTTTAATGAGCTGGAATTCCGTTCGCTTTTGCCAAGGCTCCAGGGCTTAGCGCAAGACGCGGCCAAACGCCTTATAAAAAGCGATGATTATGAACAGATTGATAAATTTAAGAGAAATTTGGAGTTGTTTAAGTATGAATTAATTGATAATGATAAAAAATTTGATAAATTTTTAAAAAAATTGCGGGCGCAGAAAGAGTTTGCCTTTGATACCGAAACGGCGAATTTCAATCCGGTAACGGCCGAATTATTGGGCATAAGCTTTAGCTGGAAGGCGGGTGAGGCCTATTATCTGGAAGTTAAAAATAAAGAGTCAAAAGTGAAAAGCGATTTATTTAATTATAAAAACGATAAGTCGAGCAATAGTTTATGGCTGGAAAAATTAAAGCCTATATTGGAAGATGAAAAAATAAAAAAATACGGGCATAATATTAAATATGATATTGAAGTCATGGCCAGTTTAGAGATCAACGTTAAAGGCGCGGCCGCGGATTCCATGGTGGCGTCTTATCTTTTAAACCCGGGCAGCCGCCAGCATAATTTAGACGCCGTGACTTTTAGCGAATTTAACCATCAAAAAATCACTAAGGAAGATTTATTAGGTAAAGGCAAGGAAAAAATATTTTTTGTCGAAGTACCGACTGAAAAATTGTATAATTATTCCTGCGAAGACGCGGATTTTACCAATCGTCTAATAAAAAAATTATTGCCGGAATTAAAGAAGCAAAAATTGATTAAGCTGTTTGAGGAGATTGAGATGCCTTTGATTTTAGTTTTAGCCGTTATGGAAAATAACGGCATAAGGATAGACCAAAAATTTTTAGCCGATATGGGGATCGTGGCCGATAAAAAAATTAACAGCTTAACTAAAAAAATACATGAAATGGCCGGCCTAAAATTTAATATAAATTCAACCCAACAGCTAAGGGAAGTGTTGTTTGAAAAATTAGCCATACCAGCCATGGGCATTTCTAAAAATAAAACCGGCTTATCTACCGGCGCCGATGAATTGGCGAAATTAAAAGGCCAGCATCCGATTATTGATTTAATTCAGGAATACCGCGAGGTGGTAAAATTGTCCACGACTTATATTGAAGCTTTACCCAGGCTGGTTAACGAAAAAACCGGCCGGCTGCATACCAGTTTTAATCAAACCGTTACGGCCACCGGCCGGCTGTCTTCAACCGAACCGAATTTGCAAAATATACCGATTCGCACCGAGCTCGGGCGGGAAATCAGAAAAGCTTTTGTGGCCGACAGGGGCTATAAATTATTAAGCTTGGATTATTCGCAAATTGAATTAAGGCTGGCCGCGCATATGTCGGGCGATAAAAAAATGATTAAGGCTTTTAAGGACGGCGAAGACATTCATACGGCCACGGCCGCGGCGATAAATCAGGTAGCTTTAAGCGAGGTGACGCCGAAGATGCGGCGAGAGGCCAAAGCCACTAACTTTGGCATTCTCTACGGTCAGGGGCCGCATGGCTTGTCGCAAAACGCGGATATACCTTATATGAGGGCCAAAGAGTTTATTGACCAGTATTTTAAAGTTTATCGGGGCGTAAAAGAATTTGTGGAAGAGACCATAGAGCAGGCGCGAGGCCGCGGCTACGCGGAAACTTTGTTCGGGCGGCGGCGGTTTTTGCCGGAGATAAATTCGTCGGTTATGCAGGTTAGAAAAGCGGCCGAGCGCATGGCCGTTAACACGCCGCTTCAAGGCACGGCCGCGGATATTATTAAAGTAGCCATGATAAGGGTTCAGGAGCTGATTGATAAAAAATATCAAGCCGATGAAATTAAAATGCTTTTGCAAGTCCATGATGAGCTGGTATTTGAGGTAAAAGAAAATTCAGTAAAAGAAGCGGTGGCTGAAATTAAAGAGATTATGGAAAATGTGATTAAATTAAAAGTGCCGATTGAGGTAGACGCCAGCGTGGGAGATAATTGGGGGGAGATGGAGGAAATTTAAAATTAAGAATTACGAATTAGAAATTAAGAATTTTTTTCGTCATTCCGGCCGGAGCCTGTCCTGGACTTTGATACGGTATGCCGGAATCAAGATTTCAATGGCGGAATGACCGGCTTGGCAAAATTATTTTTTTGCTTAGATAAAATTTGTGCATTTTTTACAAAAAATTAAGCGGTAAGAAAAGTAATTTTTTGTAAAAAATTGCTACAATTTTATATGCGCCAAAAATAATTTTGTCAAGCCGGATATAATATTATAAAAATTATGTTAGAGTTAAGAAATAAAAAAATTGCTATTTTAGGGCTAGGATTGGAAAATTTAGCCTTGATTAAGTATTTATTGAAGCATAAAGTAAAATGCGAGATTACGATTTGCGATGCGAGAAAAGACGTTAAGATAAAGCACCCCTGGATTCCCGCTTTCGCGGGAATGACAAAAAAGAGGGTGAGAATGATTAAAATTAGTTGGCAGTTAGGCAAAGAGTATGATAAAAACTTGGATAAATTTGATATTTTATTCAGGTCGCCGGGTTGGCCGTTAAATGAGCTAAAAAGTAGAAAGTTAAAAGTTGAAAGTTTAAATTCGCCGATGAGGTTATTCTTTGAATTGTGCCCGACAAAAAATATTATTGGCGTGACCGGGACTAAAGGTAAGGGCACGACGGTCAGTTTAATTTATGAAATTTTAAAATTAGCCGGAAAAAAGGTTTGGCTGGGCGGCAATATTGGCGTAGCGCCGTTTGAATTTATGGATAAAATTAAAAAAACCGATTGGGTGGTGCTTGAATTGTCGTCATTTCAGCTGGAAGACATGACGGTTAGCCCGCATATCGCCGTGATTACCAATTTATATCCAGAGCATTTGGCGCCGGCCGATCCGAATAACCCTAATTTTCATCATTCTTTTAGAAAATATCTTAACGCGAAAATCAACATTGCGAGATGGCAGAAATCTGGTGATTATTTAATTTCCAATGACAAATTTCCAATGACAAAAAAAATTCCAAATCTCAAATCAAAAATAGTTTATTTTAAAAAGTCAGAATTGCCGTCAAAGTTGATTGGCGAACACAATAAAGAAAATATTGCCGCGGCCGTTAAAGCGGCGAAAATTGTCGGCATTAAGCCGGAGGTTATTA
This sequence comes from Patescibacteria group bacterium, assembly GCA_028703305.1. Taxonomy (GTDB): domain Bacteria; phylum Patescibacteriota; class Patescibacteriia; order Patescibacteriales; family GWC2-42-12; genus JACPHD01. Next base: position 41,005 of record JAQVNC010000006.1, on the reverse strand, counting down.
AAAAGGCAGTAGTGAATTTTAAGGGGCTAAAGCACAGGCTGGAATTAGCCGGAGAACGCCAGGGCGTGAAATATTATGATGACAGTTTTGCCACCACCCCGGAGTCGGCGATTATAGCGCTTAAGGCTTTCGCTCAACCGGTAATTATTTTACTCGGCGGCGCTGATAAAGGATCTAATTTTAAGGTTTTGGCCTTAGAAGCAAAAAGACGATGCAAATTTGTTGTTTTATTAAACGGCCGCGCCACTCCCGGAATAAAAAAAGAATTATTGAAAGCTAAATTTGATAAAAATAAGATGAAGCTGGCAAATAATATGAAAGAGGCGATAGCCATAGCGCGCGCGGAGTCTGAATTTGGCGATGTAGTTCTCTTATCCACCGCCTGCGCCAGCTTCGGCATGTTTAAAAATTATAAAGAACGGGGAGATTTGTTTAAAAAGCAAGTAAATAATTTAAAATAAAATAAAGCCATTACGGCTTTGTTATAAAGCGTCAAAGTTGACGGAGTGGTTATTAATGTTTAATTGCTGTCATTTTCTTCCTCCGATTCTTCCTGGAGCGGGTTTAAAAATAAGGGTTGCAGAGTAACGATTTCCAGCTCGGTGCCGCAGTTTAAGCAGCTGACTAAATCTTTTTCCGATGCTTCTTCTTCAATAATAATATCGCTTGAGCAGACCGGGCATTGAGTTGTTTGCATAAGTTAAACTTGAATTTTAATAATTATTAACCTATTATAATATTAGCAAAATTTAACCGAATTTACAACAAGCCCATAAGAATATGATAATTTTTCTCTACGGCCAAGATAATTTCCGCAGCCGCTTAAAATTAAATGAATTAAAAGACAAGTATCTTAGAGAGGTTGATAAATTAGGCAGCGGCCTTAAAATTATCAACGGCGCTAAGGCGGATTTTTCTGAAATCGCGGCGGCTATCAGCCCGTCATCGCTTTTATCAAAAAAGCGCTTGATTATTATTGAGGATGTTTTTATCAATAAAGATAAGCTGATTTTTGAAAAACTTGGCGAGTATTTTAAAAATTTAAAACAGAGCGACAATATTATCATTTTCTGGGAGTCAAATATTAAGACGAAAAAATTTAAGAACGCGCTCTCGCCCATGCTCTTAGATGCAAGCGGCAAAGAAAAGCCCTTGAATAAAAAGCAGTCAGAGCTGTTTAAGTTTTTATCCGGCCAAAAGTATGCCTATAGTTTTAATCTATTGAGCAATACCGAATCGGCTAATTGGGTAAAAAAACAAGCGGCTTCGCGCGGTGGCAAGATTAGCCTTAAGGCCGCTGAAATGCTGGTCGGCTTAGTAGGCGCTGACGGCTGGCAGATCAACAATGAATTGGATAAATTATTAAGCTATAAAACGGCCGGAAAATTAACTCAAGGCGGCATCGAGATAGAAATAGAGGATGTTAAACAGTTAGTTCGGGGAAATTTCAGCGAAAATATTTTTGCTTTGACTGATGCTTTAAGCGTTAAAAATAAGGCTTTGGCAATCAGGCTGTTAGACGAGCAAATTGAAGCCGGTTTAAGCGACAGCTATCTCTTAAATATGTTCACCAGGCAATTTAGGATTTTGCTTCAAGTTAAGCAGGCGCTTGATTCCGGCTTAAGCCAGCGCCAGATTGCCGGCCAGCTTAAACTCCATCCCTTTGTGGCGCAAAAAGGCATAGAGCAGGCGCGCCATTTTACTTTGCCTGTTTTAAAAAATATTCTAAGCCGGCTGGCCGAAATTGATTTTAGAGTTAAGTCCGGCCAAAGCGATTATCTTACCGGCTTGAATATGCTGATAGCCGGGCTGTAAAGGGGCTGCCGCCGAATGCCGTATTCGGCCTAAATTTCCAAATTTTGGTAAATTTTTATTTAAAATTTTTTCGCCAATATAATCATATTGCCTTAAAAATTCTAAAAAAAATTTCCTTAAAATTGTGAAAATTTATTTCCGAAAGAGCATTCGGCGGCAGCCCCAGATATACAAAAACCCCTGCTAGAGGGGCTATGTATTACTATATATAGTTAGTGATAAATTCGAAAGAGCGATGCAAAACAAAAAACTGTAATATTATTATGATAAACTATAATATATTTACAGTTTTTTGTTTTAGAGGCAGTCGTCGAATACCGTATTCTGTCTAAATTTAAAATTTCTGTAAATTTTTTCTAAAATTTTCTTGCCGATATAATATATTGCCTCAAAAATTTTATAAAAAATTTTCTAGAAATTTCAAAAATTTATACTCGAAAGAGTATTCGACGACTGCCTCTTCGAGTTTATTTAAAAGTTTGGTTTAATTTTTTATGCAACCTTGATTTTTTGCGGTTGCCGGTATTTTTTTTAATAACGCCTTTGCCGGCCGCTTTATCCAAAGCGCGTAAAGCTTTTGCTACCAGCTCTTTAGCGCCGGCATCTTTAGTTTCAATCGCTTTGCGGCTTTTTTTAATCAAATCTTTTAAATTATTTTCAATTTTTTTATTGCGCGTTTGGCGTTTTTTTGATTTACGCAATTCTTTTTTAGCTGAAGCTGAATTAGGCATAAGTTAGTTTTAAATTTTTATAAAATTTGGCGTGAGACTTAATTATATTAGCATAAGCTCTTTTATTATTCAATAGCGGTTTTTTTGCTGATTTTTAGCCAAATAATGTAGCAAAAATAGCCTAAAGACAAGAATACAATAAGCAAGCTTACTATTTGTGGAAAACGCAGGCCGAAAATTACCGGCGTAGCGTCAAGGCGGATAAATTCCATGGCGAATCTTAAAACGCCATACATGAATAAATAGCTGGCAACCTGTAATTTATAGCTCGCGACTTTTCTTTGAAGATATATAAGAATGATAAAAATCAGCAAGCAGCCCAAGCTTTCATATAAAAACGCCGGGTGGAAATAATTATAATCCATATATTGCCAAGGGCGATGGGCCATATCTATTGGTATGCCCCAGGGCAGGTTGGTCGGATAACCGAATAGTTCCTGATTAAAATAGTTGCCCCAGCGGCCGATGGCTTGGGCTAGCGGCAAAGTGGTCGCCGCTATGCCGGCCAGTTGCCAAAAATTATGGTGATGTTTTTTGGCGAAGAGCCAGAGGGCGATTAGGCCGCCGATGATCGCCCCATGAATAGCCAGGCCGCCTTGCCAGACTTTAAAAACGTCTAATGGATGAGTTGAAAAATAAGGCCATTCCAAAAATATGTCATAAGCCCGGGCGCCGATCAGCCCGCCAACGATCAGCCAAACAGACAGGTCAATAATCGTTTCACTTTCCAGGCCATAAATTTTAGCCAGATAAATCGCAATGGCGATAGCCGCTAAAATTCCGAGTACTATAAAAAAGCCATACCAATAAATATGGATTGGGCCGATAGCGGCGAGAATGGGCGAGGGATTAAAAGTATGAAGGAAGTTAAACATATATTTATGATTATCATTGCGGCCCTTGAGCCGCAATCCAGGAGGAAACGGTAGGAATATGTAAAACAGTCTGACATATTTGCCTAATACACATTTAAATATTTTACCGTTACTTTTTAATTATATTTTTTCATTCTCGACGCTCCGCTAGGGGTTACTTTCTTATAACTAAGAAAGTAACCAAAGAAGTTTTGGGGTGCCTCAATGCGCTATCACGTTGATTTATCTTCGTGCTGTAAGCGGTGGCGCTTATTCATCACCCCAAACCCCAGGGTGATTTTAAAATATTCTTATAATCATTTTCTCTTTTTAAGGCAATTTAGTCAAATAAAAAAAGCTGGTTATTCAACCAGCAGTGTGAGCCCTCTTTTGTATGATAATCTTGCTCTGGGCTTTTTGAGCATCTGTGCGGGCTTTAAATGTCCGCAGGCAGATAGAATATCAATAGCGCAGAAAGCCAGAAAAGCCGATATTAAGGTAATTTTGGCAACTGCCCACCAGTATTCTACTGTCCCGTATTGATAAAAGAAAAAGCTTGAGATTAGCCCGATGCTTAAGGATATACATACCGAGGAAATTGAAACAATAAACCAAGGTGATGACATGGCTTTCTCCTTTCACGCATTCAATGATCTATTAATTTCATTTTGCCTTGCTTATTGCTTTTAGTCAAATTTTAAAAAAGAAAAGCCGAGGATGCTTTAAAAGCTATCCTCGGCGGTTTTTATTGAGGCACACTCCGCAGAACGCGCGGACGGCCGTATTGGTCGGTGGCCTGCGGGAAGAAGATTGTCTTTCCGCTGAACAGAATGTGAAAAGACCCGTTGCAAATCGGGCATACCACATTTCGTCCGCAACCGCCCATTTCCGTTTCTGTCAACTCTCGTAGAGTGACAGGCTGCTGACAACCCGGGTTAGGGCAGCGAATTTGCATTACTGTCCTCCTTCCTTTGCGATGATGCCAATAGCAGCATCAAGCCGATCAGAAGTGGACCCATGCCCAATCCCCATGATAGTTCCGGTTCGGCTCCGTCGATTTTAGCTAAATAGATGAAGCCAATAATTCCGACGCAGAGCAGGAGCAATCCTATTGCTCCTAATATTTTTTTCATTGCCACCCCCTTAAAATAAGGTTAAAAGAAGTAGAGCCGAGAGCAAGTTAATGCCTCGGCTCCTTTTATATATTTACGGTTTTGCCAGCGAAGCTAGCTCAACCGATGAGTTCGGAATTTTAAGCCTTCCTAAGGCTTTTGCTCGGCCGATTTTTTTTGAAAGACAACTCGGCCAAATAATCCATAAGGCAGGTTGCCATGAAGATGACAATGCCGGCAACCAATATCATCGCCAACGTCAGTACTATCTTAACGTCGGCATTCAAGTTAATTAATATTATGATTGCGATCGCCAACAGGCAACCGACTGCCGCGCCCCATGTCGCTAACTTATTTCTCATTATTTCTCCTCCTCCTCCTTTAGAAAAAAATTAGAAAAACTTTAATTACCCCGAAACTGCCGGCGTTAATTTCTGGATTCCTGCTTACGCAGGAATGACGAATAAAAATAACAGCAATTTCGGGGTAATTAAATGGTTTTAAAGACCAAAATTATTTTTAAACTATATCACACTTTCTTTTTTTTGTCAATAGATATTAGTATAATTATGCTAATATTAAGTAAAATAAAGACGGTTATAATAACCGCCTTTATTTTTATGGAAGAAAAATGAGATTGCTTCGTCGCCCGAGTACGGGCTCGCTCGCAATGACAATTTATTATGAGTTGCGAGATTTAATTTTTTTCTCGGTTTCCAATATGGCCATGGTGGTTTTTATAACCGTGTCCGGATTTAAGGAAATGCTGTCTATGCCGCATTCCACTAAAAACTGGGCGAACTCGGGAAAGTCGGACGGCGCCTGGCCGCAGATGCCGATTTTAGTCTTGGTTTTTTTAGAGACTTCAATAACTTGCTTAATCAATTTTTTTACGGCCGCGTTATTTTCGTCATAAACTTGGCTAACCAGCGAGCTGTCTCGGTCAACGCCGAGCGTAAGCTGTGTTAAATCATTGGAACCGATGGAAAAGCCATCATAAAGCTCGGCGAATTCATCGGCCAAAATAACGTTAGAGGGAATTTCCACCATGCAATATAATTCAAAATTATTAACGCCTTGCTTTAGCCCGTTGTCGGCGATGATTTTTATAACCTGCTCGGCTTCTTTTATGGTGCGGCAGAACGGCACCATGGCTTTTAAATTGGTCAGTTTCATTTTATCACGCACTTTTTTTATGGCCGCGCATTCAAGTTCGAAGGCCGGCTTAAATAAGGGCGTGTAATAGCGGGAAGCGCCTCGCCAGCCAATCATCGGGTTGCCTTCAATCGGTTCAAACTCGGCGCCGCCGATCAGATTAGCGTATTCATTGGTTTTAAAATCGGAAAATCTGATAATCACGTCTTTGGGGTAAAAGGCGGCCGCGATTATGGCTATGCCTTCGGCCAGTTTATCAATATAATATTGTTTTTTGTCTTTATAGCCGGCGGTTAATTCATCAATTTTCTTTTTGGCTTTTTTATCTTTTAATTTAGGGTAATTTATCAAAGCCAAAGGATGAATTTTTATATGGTCGTTAATAATAAATTCTTCGCGCGCCAAGCCCACGCCGTCGTTAGGGATGAAAGACGACAGAAAGGCGATATCAGGCGAGCCGATATTCATCATGATTTTAGTTTTCGGCCTGGCTAAATTTTTAATGCTGGTTTTATTTATTTTAAATGGCAGTTTGCCTTCATAAATAAAGCCGGCATCGCCTTCGGCACAGCTAATGGTTACGGCCTGCCCGGTTTTTACTTTGCGCGATACGTCGCCGGTACCCACGATACAAGGAATGCCCAGCTCGCGGCTGACAATAGCCGCGTGGCAGGTGCGCCCGCCTTTATCCGTCACAATAGCCGAGGCGATCTTCATAATCGGCTCCCAGTCCGGGTCGGTCATGTCAGTCACTAAGACTTCGCCCGGCTTGAATTTTGCAATATCAACAATATCCATAATCCGGTTGGCTATGCCGGCGCCGATGCGGTTGCCGACGCTGCGGCCGGTAGAGATGACGCGGCTCTTTTTTTCCAAGACATATTCTTCAATTACGCTGTAATCGCGCACGCTATGAATAGTTTCCGGACGCGCCTGGATAATGTATAATTCGTTTTCTTGGCCGTCCAAGGCCCATTCTATATCCATGGCACGGCCATAATGCTTTTCAATTTGCATGGCCCAGTCAGCCAGCTTTAAAACTTGGGCATCGGTAATTGATTGTTGGCGCTGCTCGGCTAGCGGCACTTTAATGTCTTTGACCGGATGTTTCAGATCAGCGCTATAAATCATCTTGATTTTTTTAGTGGAGATTGAATGGGAAATAATGGTTTTAGTGGGCTTAAAAACATAAAATTCATCAGGGTCAACTTTGCCTTGCACGATATTTTCGCCTAAGCCGAAAATTGAACTGACCAGGACAACATTATTAAAGCCTGATTCAGTGTCAATCGTAAAAGTAACGCCCGAGGCCGCTAAATCAGATCTAATCATTTTTTGTACGCCGACCGATAGGGCAATTTTAAAATGGTCAAAGCCTTTATCCACGCGGTAAGAAATAGCGCGGTTGGTGAAAAGCGAAGCCAGGCATTTTTTTACCGCGAGGAGCAGTTCAACTTCGCCGGAAATATTTAAATAAGTTTCTTGCTGGCCGGCGAACGAGGCGTCCGGCAAATCTTCGGCCGTGGCCGAAGAACGAACCGCCACATGCAGATTTTTAGTTTTATAGAATTGGGATAATTTTTTATAAGCTTGAGTAATGGCTTGGCTTAAGTCTTTGGGAAAATCCGTGGCGATAATTAATTTTCTAACGGCCGCGCCGCGTTTAGCCAAATCGGTTACGTTTCTGGTATTTAAGCCGTCCAGGATTTTTTTAATATTTTCTTTAAGCTGGGTCTGCTCTAAAAGATAATTATAGGCGTTAGCCGTGGTGGCAAAGCCATTAGGCACTTTTATGCCCTGGCCGGCCAAATTTTTATACATTTCGCCGAGCGAGGCGTTTTTGCCGCCGACTTCAGGCACGTCTTTAATAGTGGTTTCTTCAAAAAATTTAATAAATTTATTTTCGGACATAGATTTAGGCAGTAAATATTATAGATTATTTATGATTGGGCTAAATTTATTAAATTTTCTACTGCGGAACTCGGCCGCTTGAAGCGGCCTCAAACAGTCCTCGCACGAAAATTAAACAAATTTAGCCCAATCAAATATGAATTGACTAATTTTATTTATAGATTAATATTTTTGCTTATGTCGTAAATGTACGGCACTTTCCACCAAGAACCCTCCAAACATTTTAAAATGCCGATAATGGAAATAACGATAATGGCTAAGCCGATCAGCCAGCCGATTAGCGGAAACCAGGAAATAAAACTTAAGAGGAATAGAATCAGGCCTTGTTTGGCGTGGAATTGAGAAAATTTTGAGCGTTTTTTGCCTAAAAGCGGGATTAAAAATAGAATCCAGACATAAGACAAAGCCGCCACGGTTTTGTTCTTTTCAATATCCGGATCAAGCGAAGTTTTGGTTGTTTTTTCTTCAGCCATAGATTTATGTTTTATAAATTAATCTATTATAATAATAGCATAATTTTGTTATAATGGTAATAAAGGGGCTGTCGCCGAATGCCGTATTCGGTCTAAATTTTCAAATTTCGGTAAATTTTTATCTAAAATTTCCTCGACGATATAGTAATATCGCCTCAAAAATTTTATAAAAAATTTCCTCGAAATTGTGAAAATTTATTTCCGAAAGAGCATTCGGCGACAGCCCCTTAGTCTAAGCGGTTGACAAAAGGCCAAGGATAATTAAGAATAAAAAAATGAGATGGCAACAAAACCATCTCATTATGCCGAGGTGGTGAAACTGGTAGACACGCCAGCCTTAGGAGCTGGTGGAGCAATCCGTGGAGGTTCGAGTCCTCTCCTCGGCACATAGTAATTATAATTGAATATGAAAAAAATAGGAGGCCTTATAATTATTTTTATCCTGGCGCTTATGAGCGCGGGATTTTTTTATGCCCAAATATTGTACCCAAATAAAGCGGAAGCAGTTAGCCCTGGCGGCGTTATAATTAATGAAATTCAAGTTTATCCAATTGGAAAAAGATTTATTGAGATTTACAATATGAATAATTTTTCAGTTGATTTAACCGGTTGGTCGGTTAAGAAAAAAACTTCAGGTGGTAAAGAAGATTCTTTGTTGGCGAGCAGTCGGTTTAAAGGCAAATTTATTTTAGCAAAGAGTTATTTATTATTAACAAGTGAAGAAGGGTATATCAGTGATGCAGTTTCGGACATTATGTGGGCAAAATCAAATACTATTGCTAAAGATAATACTGTTATTATTTATGACAATAGTCAAAATGTTATTGATAAAGTCGGATTTGGGCTGTCTACCGATTGCGAAGGCAATGAAGGTAATTGTGCTTTAAATCCTGGTGAAAACTTTAGTATTCAACGAAACTTTTTTATTGATACTAATAATAATCTTGCCGATTTTTTTATTCAAGAAAATCCTAATCCGCAGAATTCAAGTTCAACGGTTGCTACTGCGCCTCCGGCGGATGAGCAGCTAATTATTCCGGTTGAGCCAAATCCGGCGCCAAGCGAGACAGCAACTTCAACTAACATGGCAGAAGATATGCCCGCGCCCCCTCCGCCGGAGCAGAAAATTAATTTTGGCGACGTGGTGATAAACGAGTTGGTATCTGATCCGGCTGATAATGAAGTGGAATTTATTGAGCTATATAATAAAACTAATAAAAAAATTGATCTGACCGGCTGGCGGCTTGAAGACGGCAGTAAAGCCAAAACCAATTTAACCGGCAGTTTGGTTAAATATAAAGTTATTGAAAAGCCGTCCGGCAGTTTAAATAATGCCGGCGATTTAGTTGTTTTATATGACGCAAGCGAAAGAATAATTGACCAAGTGGCTTATGGGGATTGGAACGACGGCAATGCAAAAGATAATGCGCCGGTAGCGCACGACCCTGTAAGCTTAGTTAGAAAATATGACGGCTATAATACTTATGATAATTTTAACGACTTCGCGATAACGTTAAAGCCGACTAAAGGCGCTAGCAATATTATAGAAGTTGAAGCTGAAGACGAAGTAGGCCAGGCGGCCAAGGCGGATTTTGATTTTTCCAATGATATTTTTATTTCCGAAATATTGCCTAATCCGCTTGGCGACGATACCAAGGCGGAATTTATAGAAATATATAACGCGGGCCGGCGAGAAGTTAACTTAACCGGCTGGAGCATAAGCAACGAAGACAACAAGAAAAAATATTTGGAAAATATGGCCACTAGTACAATTATAAAAGCCGGAGAATATCTAACCTTCTTTCGTCCGCGAACTAAAATAGTTTTGCATAATGACCAGGGCGAAGTTAAATTATTTGAGCCTCTGGCCGATAAGCCGATAACTACAGTGGATTATAAAAATGTAAAAGAAGGTTTAAGCTATAATTTAACTGATTATAATATAAAAAGCCAATGGGTTTGGAGCGAGACTATCACGCCTGGGGCGATGAATGCGCTGAAAACGATCAATCAGCCGCCGGAAGTTGAATTTAGCTTTAAATCGCCGGCCCTGGTTAATGCTCCGGTTATTTTTGACAGTTCGGACACGGCCGATCAAGACGATGATAAATTAAAATTCAGTTGGGATTTTGGCGATGGCTTTAAAAATAGCTTAGCTAGTCCGGAGCATACATATTTAAAAATCGGCATATATAAAGTGAAGCTGGAAGTTAGCGATGTGCAGGCCACATCAACCAAAGAAAAAAGCGTGAAGGTGGTTAGCAACGTTAGCGAGATAAAAAATGTTCTGGATTCCCGCCTGCGCGAGAATGACAAAATAGAGGAGATTTCTCGCAATGACAATATAATAATCAATGAAATTTTTCCCAATCCGAGTGGCGCTGATACGGGTCAAGAATGGCTGGAACTAAAAAATCAAGGCGTAACCGAAATAAATTTATTAAATTGGCGGGTGGAAAACAGCAATGGCAAATATGAATTTAAAAGCGAAGAGCTCATAAAAGCCGGCGCTTTTTATGTTCTAGATAATGCTAAAAGCAAACTGGCATTTAAAAATACCGCTGACGTTGTCATTTTATATAACAACCTTGACGAGCTGGCTGACCAAGTTGACTACGCCAACGCGGTTCAAGGCGAAATTTACGCGCGCGGCGCTAACAATAAATGGTTTTGGACCACTAAAGCTACGCCGGGCGAAGAAAATATTATTAGTTTGGCGGCCAGTGAAGCCAGTATAAAATATAAAGCGGCAAGTATATCAGGAAACGCCGATGAGCACGCGGAAACAACGCTGGAGAAAGTTAGACAAATGGAAATCGGCAGTTTAGTAAAAGTTAAAGGCACAGTAGCCGCTCCACCCGGGATTTTAGGCGTGCAAATTTTTTATATTGTCGGATCGCCGGGTATACAAATTTATAATTATAAAAAAGATTTCCCAGCGCTAAAAGTCGGCGACTATATTGAAGTAATGGGCGAACTGGCGCAGACGCAAGGCGAACTTAGAATAAAAACCAAAGATAAAAGCAATATTAGTTTTTTGGAGCATAAAGACGCGCCGGCTGCTTTAGCCATAAAAGCCGAAGAAATTAGCGAAGAAAATATCGGCCAGCTTTTAACCATCACCGGCGAAATTACCGATAAAAAAAGTACTTCGCTGTATATTGACGATGGCAGTGATGAAATGTTTGTTTATATCAAGCAAAATACCGGCATTGATACAAAAAGTTTAACCGCCGGGCAAAAAGTTTCGGTAACCGGCATTTTAAGCAAAACTCAAACCGGGTTTAGATTACTACCGCGCTATCAGTCTGATATCGCGGTTATAGAATCCGCCGAAGGTTTAAAGCCGCAAGTTTTTGGCGAGGTGGCATCTGCCGAAGAATGGGATTTAGCCGAACGAGATAAAAAATTAGAATTATTTAAGTATTTATTGATAATAGCTGGTGGCGTAATAATATTATTAACGGGGTTATTTATAAAGATGAAGAGGAAAAGTTAATTTATTTTGTCATTTTTATATATTACTCATTTGAATATTGTCGTATACTTTTTTCTCAACTTCTAGTTCGTGACGCTTCGCTAGGACTTACTTTTTATGACTAAAAAGTAAGCAAAAAGTCTCGGGGGTTTCCGATTGGCTATCACGTAGATTTATCTAATCTCTGTAAGCCTTGGCGCCAACTCCAACCCCCGAACCCCCGGGTGATTTTTAATTATATTTAAAGCAATTAGTACTTAATTCTTTTTAACTTGACATTTAATGGATTTTTAGTTAATATCTAAAATCAGTTTTAAATGGTCTTTTAATTCAAATTCGTTCAAAGGGGGAATGTATCATGTACAGAAAATTTGTTTTATTCCGTGTTTTAAAGGTTGTTGCAAGATCGCAGCGCAAAGATTTTGTCGGCGAGTTGACTGAGGGGGTGCTACTGACAGATGTTTTTGGAGAAAACCAATGGCATACGCTAGGGACAACGGTTGTCCGGGCTGATCTGATAGAAATATTCGCCGTGGATATTCCCGAAGATGGTTTGTGCGACTGCAAAACCATCGGCGACCTGGTTGAGATAGTTGTTTCGCTTTTAAAGCAACAGCCGATCAAGCCGGCCTGATATAGCCATGAAATTAATAGCCCGTTCCGGTAATTTATGGAACGGGTTTTTTTATTATTAAATTGTGGTATAATTATTAACGAAGGCAAAACAGATTGTGGATTTGCCCTATTATTTTAATTAATCGGAGATTGCTTCGCCCGCTTGGCGCGGGCTCGCAATGACAAAAAATGGCTAGGCGCAGAAGAAAATTAAATTCACTGGATTATATAAAATTGCCTACGGTTGATTTAGACCCTGACATGAAAAAGGGTATTTTTATTATCCTAATTTTGGCTTTTGGCGCCATTAGCCTCTTAAGCCTGTTCGGCCTGGCCGAGGGTTTAGGCTCTTATTTAGAGCAAGCCATAATTTTTTTATTCGGCTGGGGCAAATGGCTGTTTCCTTTGACTATTATGGCCGTCGGCTTTTTAATGTATAACCGAGATAAAGAATGGTTCAGAGGCGCTAATTATTTAGGCTTGTTTATTTTTCTTCTCTTTTTTAGCGCTTTGCTTCATATCATGGTAGGCCAGGATAATTGGCAGTCAGCCATAAAAGAAGGCGCGGGCGGCGGCTACATTGGCTATGGCATAATTACGATTTTTACAAAAATCATGGGTTTTTGGGCCAGCCTGATCGCGGTGGTCTGCTTGATTTTAATTTCCTTAATGCTGATGCTTAACGCCAGCTTGGAATCTTTAATCGGCCGAGATAGCTGGTTTGCCAAAATGTTGTATCCGATTAATTTTGTTTTTAATAAAATTTTCGGCAGCAGCCAAGAAAGCGAAGCGGACGCCGGAGTTGAATTTGATGAGCCCTCCGACGCTGAAGCTTTGGAGGGCGAGCCCGAAGATGATGACGAGGCAGAAGATATCGTGCCGGGATTTTTAAAGCGTAAAATTAAAAACGCTCCGGACGAAGCTCAAGCCTTAGCCAAAGAATCTAAGGATAGCGGCTGGAAGCAAACGCATGTGCAAATTGATTTGCCCATGGATTTATTAAACGCTAAAATCGGCAAGCCGACTTCAGGCGATATTAAAAATAACATGCTGGTTATCCAGCGGACTTTGGAAAATTTCGGCATACCGGTGGAAATGGGCGAGGTTAATGTCGGGCCGACTGTAACCCAGTATACCTTAAAGCCGGCCGAGGGCATAAAGCTAACTAAAATTACCACTTTAAGCAATGATTTGGCTTTATCATTGGCCGCGCACCCGATTAGGATTGAAGCGCCGATACCGGGTAAATCTTTAGTGGGCGTTGAAGTGCCTAACCAAACTAAAGCCATCGTGGGCTTAAGGGAAGTTTTAGCCGGCGAGATGTTTAAAAATAGAAAAACCAATATTATGGTGGCTTTAGGCAAGGACGTTTCCGGCAAAGTCTGGCTTGATGATTTATCTAAGATGCCGCATTTGCTCGTGGCCGGCGCCACTAATTCCGGCAAGTCGGTTTGCTTAAACGCCATAATTGTCAGCTTGCTTTATCAGAATAATCCGGACGATTTGCGCTTTATTATGGTTGATCCCAAGCGCGTGGAACTGCCGGTCTATAACGGCGTGCCGCATCTTTTAACTCCGGTTATCACCGAGGTAGGCAAAACCATTAATGCTTTAAAATGGTGCTTGAATGAAATGGATCGGCGCTTTGAACTTTTAGCCAAATCCGGCAAAAGAAATATCGGCAGTTATAATGAAATGGGCAAAGATAAAATGCCATTTATTATTTTTATCATAGACGAATTGGCCGACTTGATGGTGGCGGCCGGGCGGGACGTGGAAGCCGGCATAATCAGGCTGGCGCAGATGGCCAGGGCCGTGGGCATCCATTTGGTTTTAGCTACGCAAAGGCCGAGTGTTGATGTCATTACCGGTTTAATTAAAGCCAACATGCCGGCGCGCATCGCTTTTTCCGTGGCGTCGGGCATAGATTCGCGCACGATTTTGGATTCTTTGGGCGCGGAAAAATTATTAGGCCGAGGCGATATGCTATTTACCACGGCGGAGATTTCCAAGCCCAGGCGCTTACAAGGCGCGTTCGTCAGTGACAATGAAATTAAAAGAATTGTTAATTACATAAAAGACAGAAGCGGCGAGCCGCAATATCTTGAAGAAGTAACCGAACGGCAAAAAGTTAAGGGTATTGCCGGCGTGGGGCTGGATGGCGACGCCGACTCGGATGAGTTATTGTCTGAAGCCAAAGAATTAATCATTAACTCGGGTAAAGCCTCGGCTTCATATTTACAGCGCCGTTTAAGCATCGGTTATGCTAGAGCCGCCAGACTTTTGGATTTATTGGAAGAAGCCGGCGTGGTTAGCGCCGGCAACGGCTCAAAGCCGCGCGAAATCTTGATAACTCGCGAACAATATGATAGCATGATAAACCAGGGTGTCAGCGGCATGACTTTGCATAAGCGCGAAGAAGCGGTAGCGCCGGATGAGTATTTGGCCGAGGATGAAGAAGATGAGCTTGGGACCGATGAAGCCGAAGAGGAGGTAGAAGATGAAGCGGCCGAGTTAATGGAAGATCCGACGAAAACCGCCGGAGCCGGAGGAGCTAATAAAGATGATGATGAGGGGAAATATTTTTCAAGATAATTAATTTTTTGAATTATGAATAATGAATCATGAATTATGGAAATATAAAATAAAGTATATTTCATAAAATTCGTAATTCGTAATTCGTAATTCGTAATTCATTCTATGTACATAACCTGGCTGGGACAATCATGTTTTAAACTTCAGGATAAAATCGGGCCTGACGGCGTAACTCTAATTACCGATCCGTTCGCGGCGGATGTTGGCTTAAAAGTGCCTCATTTTGAAGCCGATATTGTGACTGTCAGCCATGACCATCATGATCATAATAACATCGGCGCTATCCGCGGCAATCCGTTTGTAATTAATACGGCCGGCGAATATGAAATTAAAGATGTGTTTGTTGAAGGCGTGGAAAGCGCCCATGATGAAAAAAATGGCGCCGAGCGAGGAGAAAATATTATTTACCGCATTGAGATGGAAGATATTTCCATCACTCATTTGGGCGACTTGGGCCATGTCCTGGACGCTAAGCAATTGGAAAAATTGGAAGGCACCGATATATTATTAATTCCGGTGGGCGGGAAATATACGATTAACGCGGCCAAAGCCGTTGAAGTAATTTCCCAGATTGAGCCCAGAATCGTTATCCCGATGCATTATAAAATTCCCGGCTTAAAGGCTGATGTTGACGGGGTGGAGAAATTTATAAAAGAGCTTGGCCTTAAGCCCAGAAATGAGGAAAAGCTGAAAATCACTAAAAAAGATTTGCCGCAAGAAGATATGGAATTGGTGATTTTAAGCATGTAGCGTATAAATAAAGTATATATAAAACTTCGTTTCGGCGGAGTTTTTTTATACTTTACTTTTATACTTCTTTTTGCTACAATTTAGGTAGATTTTAGGGCTCTTTAGAGGGCTATTTTAAGCGTTATTTTATGGTTAACAGGAGGCCAAAAAAGATAGAAGTGAAGATTAAAAATAAGAAAAAATCCGGTAAGGCCGAAGCGGCTGTAATTTTAGAAAAAGAAACTAATGAGGACGTAGAAAAAGAAAAGCTTTTATTAATGCGAGTCGGCGTGGCTTGCGTTATGGTGGTTTTTTTTGTGGGCTGGATTTTTAATTTAAAATATCAGTTTAAAATCAATTCAAACAATAACGGGAAAAGCTCATTCAATTGGGAGCAAACAAAAGCCGAACTGGACAGAGCCATGAACCAAATAAAACAGGGCGTTGCCGAAATCAAACAAATCCAGGCAACTCAACCGCAGAATACTTTGCCCCGCGAATCGGAATTAACGAGCGCGCAGATTGATTTACTTAAGGGCAAGCTGATGGGCGAGATGGCGAGCAGCACAGTCGCCAGCAGTACAAGCGTAAATAAATAATTTCTGGATTCCCGCCTACGCGGGAATGACGAATAGATTTTATGGTAAAAAAAATAATCAAGGAAAAAAATAAAAAGAAAGAGCCGAAAAAAAAAGCTGAAACTAAAAAGGCTAAGCCAGAAGAAATGGAAGTTAAGCCGTTAAAAAAGAAAGCGGAAGCAACGCCGGAGGCGGTTGAGCCAGAAGTAAAAAACGGCGCTGGCTCAATCGCTAATTTAACGGTGGCTAAAAGAGAAAAAACTCTTTATGGCACGGTTGAACCCCAGCCGATAAACGAGGAAATGCGCAAGTCTTATTTGGATTATGCCATGAGCGTAATCGTTTCACGCGCTTTACCGGACGTGCGCGACGGCTTAAAGCCGGTGCATCGCCGGATTTTATACGCCATGTGGAGCGTCGGCCTTAGAGCCGGCGGCAAATTCCGCAAATCAGCCACGGTAGTCGGCGAAGTTTTGGGCAAATATCATCCGCACGGCGATACCGCGGTTTATGATTCCATGGTGCGCATGGCGCAGGATTTTTCCATGCGTTATCCGTTAGTTCGCGGCCAGGGAAATTTCGGCTCCATGGACGGCGATCGCGCCGCGGCCATGCGCTATACTGAAGCTAAATTATCCGCCATTGCCGAGGAATTATTATTTGACCTTGAAAAAAATACCGTTGATTTCATACCTAACTTTGACGGTTCGCACCAGGAGCCGCGCGTTATGCCGGCCAAACTGCCCAATCTCTTGTTAAACGGCACCATGGGCATTGCCGTAGGCATGGCGACCAATATACCGCCGCACAATTTAAGAGAATTAACCGATGCCATCACCCATTTAATCAGCAACCCCGAAGCTACGGTTGAAGATTTAATGCAGTTTGTTAAAGGGCCTGATTTTCCGACCGGCGGCGTTATCTATAATCAAAA
The DNA here is from genome assembly GCA_028703305.1 of Patescibacteria group bacterium. Taxonomy (GTDB): domain Bacteria; phylum Patescibacteriota; class Patescibacteriia; order Patescibacteriales; family GWC2-42-12; genus JACPHD01. Next base: position 24,025 of record JAQVNC010000006.1, on the reverse strand, counting down.
AGATATTTTACAAGCCTACGCGACCGGTAAAGGCGGCATAGTTATGCGCGGCGTGGCCGAAGTAGTGGAAGCAAAAAATGGCATGTTCCAAATCGTTATTTCGGAAATTCCTTACCAGATAAATAAAGCTACTTTAGTGGAAAAAATCGCCGACTTGGTAAAAGATAAAAAAATTGAAGGCATTAAAGATCTGCGCGATGAATCGGATAAAGACGGCGTGCGCGTTGTCGTTGATTTAAAAAAAGACGCTTATCCGAAAAAGATTTTAAACAGCTTGTTTAAAATGACCCAGCTCCAGGAAACTTTCCATGTTAACATGCTGGCTTTAGTGGACGGCATCCAGCCCAAGGTTTTAACCTTAAAAATGGTTTTGGAAGAATATATTAAGCATCGCGCCGAAGTGGTTAAGCGCCGCACCCAATTTGATTTGGATAAAGCGCGCGAGCGAGCGCATATCTTAGAAGGCTTGATGATCGCTTTGAACAATATTGACGCGGTTATAAAAATAATAAAAGCTTCAAAAGATAAAGAGGTGGCCAAAGTGAATTTAATGAAAAAGTTTAAGCTGTCCGAGCGCCAGACTTTGGCGATTTTAGATATGAAGCTTTCAACTTTGGCCAATTTGGAAAGATTAAAAATAGAAAATGAATTAAAAGAGAAGCGGGCGTTGATTAAAGAGCTGGAGTCAATTTTAAAATCAACTATTAGGATAAAAGATATTATTAAAAAAGAAATAAAAGATTTGGCGGAAAAATTCGGCGATGACCGCAAAACTAAAGTTCTGGCCCATGGCGTTAAGGAATTTTCAGTGGAAGATTTGGTGCCGAATGAAGAAGCCGTAGTCATGATGACGCGGGACGGCTATATTAAGAGAACCGTGCCTGATACTTTTAAAGTGCAGGGCCGTGGCGGCAAAGGCGTTATCGGCTTAACCACCAAAGAAGAAGACATGGTGGAATTTGTGTTCACGACTTTGACTCATAATGATTTATTATTTTTTACCACCAAGGGCCGAGTCTTTCAGCTTAAAGCCTATGAAATACCTCAAGCGCAGAGAACGGCCAAGGGTACGCCAATCGTTAATTTTTTGCAGCTTTCGGGCGGAGAAAAAATCACCTCGGTTCTGCCTTTGGATAAATTAGCCAAGAGCAAATATTTATTTTTTGCCACGGCCAAAGGTTTGGTTAAGAAAGTTGAAATTAACGCTTTTGCCAATGTCAGGCGCTCGGGGCTAATCGCCATTAAAATAAAAGATGACGACTCATTGATTTGGGCTAAGCCGACCGACGGCAACGATCATATTGAATTGGTTACGGCCGAGGGCCAGGCCATTAGGTTTAAAGAAAGCGATGTCCGCGATATGGGCAGAAATGCCGCCGGGGTTAGGGGTATTAGATTAAAAAAGAAAGATGATATGGTCGTTGGCATGGGCGTGATCAAAAATGATAAAGAAAAAATTAAAAAATATCAGCTTTTAGCCATTGCCGAAAATGGTTTTGGCAAACGCACGCCGATTAGCTTGTATAAAGTCCAAGGCCGGGGCGGCTCGGGCATTAAAACTGCCAAAGTGACTTCTAAAACCGGAAAATTGATTAGCGCTTTTATAGTCAACGCGGAAACCATGGCGGATAAGGATTTAATCATTATTTCGGAAAAAGGCCAGGTTATCAGGCTGACATTTAAAACCGTCAGCCAATTGGGCCGCGATACCCAGGGCGTCAGGCTAATGAGATTTAAAGAAGCTTCGGATAAAGTGGCTTGCGTTACTTGGGTGTAAAATAATGAAAAATTAAGGAGGCAGGTCAGTCTAAATGTTAGATTATTTGTTATAACATTTAACTATATGCCTAAAATATTAATTGTGGAGGATGAGGAATATTTATCCGACATGTACAAAATTAAGTTTGAGCAGGCCGGTTATGCCACTGTTATCGCCCATGACGGCTTAGAAGGTTTTGAATTGGCCAAAAGAGAGCAGCCTGATTTAGTGCTTTTAGATTTGATTTTGCCAAAACTGGACGGCTTTAAAGTATTGGCGCAAATAAGGAAAGAGCCAAGCACAAAAAAAATTAAAATATTTATTTTATCTAATTTAGGCCAAAGCGATGAAGTTAATAAGGGTATGGCAACCGGCGCCGACGGCTATTTCATAAAAGCCAATCTAACGCCCAGCCAGCTATTGGAAAAAGTTGACGCAATTTTCAATAATCAAAGCCAGGCGGCTAAAGACAAAAAAAATAAAGTTATTCAGATTGAAAATTTTGAGCATCAGGCGGTTGAAAGGAAACAAGCTAAAATTTTGTTGATTGAAGACGAGGAAGCAATTATCAACATGTATAAATTACGTTTTGATAAAGAAGGTTTTCAAATTGAAGTGGCGCGCAATGGCGCCTGGGGCTTAAAACTGGCCAAGCAGAAAAAATTTGATGTTATCCTTTTGGATATGGTGATGCCGGCCATGAACGGCTTTGAAGCCATTAAAATTTTAAAGTCTGATGATAATACCAAAGACGTGCCGATCGTAATTTTATCAAATAGCGCCCAGGACGGCGATATTAAAGAAGCTAAAAAATTGGGAGCGGCCGCTTGCTTGATAAAATCAATGATTACTCCGGCAAAATTAGTTAAAGAAGTGGAAAAATTATTAAATAAATAACTTTTTTATGTCTATCAAAGTGAACAACAATTTGTGCATCGGTTGCGGGACTTGTGAAGCTTTGTGCCCGGCCGTTTTTAAATTAAACGCCGAAGGCAAGGCGGATATAATTACCCAAGAAGAAGCGCCTTGCGCCAAAAACGCGGCCGAAAGCTGTCCGACGCAGGCGATAGAGGTGAAATAGGTAATATGAATAATAGAAACAGCTCATTTAAAAGTGGGTTGTTTTTTTATGGGGAAATGGTATATTGTAGTAAATTTTTATGAATTTAAATAAAATAAAACTATTAAATATTCCAATCGCGCCCGGAAGTTATCAATTTTATAATGCTAATGACGAAATTATTTATATCGGCAAAGCGGCTAATTTAAAAAGCCGGGTTCTTTCCTATTGGCAAAAAAGCGCCGGCCATACGCCGATAAAAAATAAAATGCTTCGGGAAATCGTAAAAATAAAATGGATAGAAACCGATTCGGAAATTGAAGCCTTGCTTTTAGAGGCTAATTTAGTTAAAAAATATCAGCCGCAGTACAATGTGCTTTTGCGCGATGATAAGCGCTTCGCCTACATTAAAATTTCTTTGGATGATGAAATTCCTGGTCTGTTTATAACCAGAAAGATTGATAAAGCCGGAAGATATTTCGGCCCGTTTACGAGCGCTTTGGCGGCTCGAGAAACCATCCGCGCCCTTAGGAAAATTTTTCCTTATTGCACGGCCAGGAAAGAGCAAAAGCGGCCTTGTTTTTATTATCAAATCGGTAGATGCCTTGGCATATGCGCGGGAAAAATAACCAGGCAGGAATATTTAAAACGAGCTATTAAGCCGCTAGTTTTATTTTTAGAGGGGAAGAAAAAAAGCTTGGTAAAAAATTTAGAAGTTAACATCAATAAGCTGGAAAAAAATAATGTAAATGGCATCAATGATGAAGTGTTGAATAAGTTGAAATTTGAGTTAAGCAATATGAAGCAGGTTTTAGCCGGCGCCAGGGTTTTAAGCATCGGTGAAAAATACGCCAATGACGTGGTTGAACTGGCCAAGCTGCTTATGCTGCCTAAAATTCCGGAAAGAATAGAAGGTTATGATATTGCCAACATTTTTGGCAAAGATGCTGTCGGCTCAATGGTGGTGTTTTCGGGCGGCGAAGCCAACAAAAATGAATATCGGAAATTTAAAATTAAAATCGGCCCCGCCTACGCTGAAGCTTCGGCGGGCAAGCAAGGCGACGTGCAAATGTTAAGCCAAGTACTAGAGAGGCGATTTAATAATAGCTGGCCGTTGCCGGATTTAATCATAGTAGACGGCGGCAAGGCGCAGATAAACGCGGTTGAGAGAGTTTTTAAAAAATTAGGCTTAAAGATTCCGGCTGTGGCGATTGCTAAAGGTTTGGGCTTGCGCTCGGCCATAGCGCCGGATAAATTATTTTTTCCCGGACAAGCTAAGCCGCTGGAACTGCCTTTAGCTTCGCCGGCCTTGCATTTAATAAAAAGAGTGCGCGACGAAGCGCACCGTTTTGCCGTAGGGTATCATAGGAAATTAAGAAATAGAGCGAAGTTTATTTAAAAGCATTTAAAGTATGCTCTCATGAAATTCGGCAATAATCTGGCGCGGCGTAAGGCCGTGTTTTTTGTTATAAAGCTCTTGGGTATGGCGGCGGCGCTTGGTTTCGTTAATGGCGTAGCGCATGGCCGGGGTTATTTTATCCCCGTACATAATAACCTTGCCGTTTAGGTGTCTCGCGGCCCGGCCCATAGTTTGGATGAGCGAAGTTTCTGTGCGCAAAAAGCCGGACATGTCGGCGTCTAATATGGCGACCAGCGATACTTCGGGCAGATCCAAGCCTTCGCGCAAAAGGTTAATGCCGACCAAAACATCGTATTTGCCTAAACGCAAATCGCGCAGAATATCAACTCGCTCCAAAGTTTCCACGTCGCTATGAAGATATTGGACTTTAATTTTTTGCTCCGCCAAATAGGCGGCTAATTCTTCGGCCATGCGCTTAGTCAAAGTCGTAACTAAAGTTCGTTGGCTTTTTTCCGCCCTGATTTTTATTTCTTTGATTAAATCCTGAATTTGCCCTTGATTTGGCCTAACTTCGATCTCCGGATCTAGAAGTCCCGTCGGCCTGATTAACTGCTCGGCCACTTGCTTGGAATTTTTTATTTCATATTCGGCCGGCGTGGCGCTAACGTAAATAACCTGATTTACTTTGGCGTTAAATTCTTCAAAATTAAGCGGCCGGTTATCTCGCGCCGAAGGCAGGCGAAAGCCAAAGTCAATCAAGTTTTGTTTGCGCGACTGATCGCCGGCGTACATGCCGCGGATTTGCGGTATGGTCGCGTGCGATTCGTCAATAAACATTAAAAAATCGCGCGGAAAGAAATCAATTAAAGTTTCCGGCGGAGAGCCGGCTGTACGGCCGGTTAAGTGCCGCGAATAGTTTTCAATGCCATTGCAGTAGCCGACTTCTTCCATCATCTCCAAATCATAATTGGTTTTTTTCTCCAAACGGTAGGCTTCAATGGGTTTATTTTGTTTTTTTAATTCTTCCAGCCTGCCGGCCAATTCGGCGCGAATAGCTTTTAGCGCCAGAACCATTTTTTCTTTTGGCGTCATAAAATGCTTGGCCGGCAGAATAGCGATTGATTTCATCTCGGCTTCGCCGCCTCGCACCAAAGGTTTAATGGCTTTTCCTTTAATCAGGCGGCCAGACAAGAGAGAAATTTTTTCAATCAGATCGCCGTTCATAATAATGCGAACTACGGCTTCGCCGGTAGCCAGGTGAATGCTGATAGTATCGCCTTTAACCTGAAAACTGCCGCGTTTAAATTCTAACTCGTCGCGAGTATATTGGATGGCAACCAGCTCCCTTAAAAGCTGGTTTCTTTTTATTTTTTGACCGACTTGAAAATGCCGGCTCATGGCTTCGTAGTCGGCGCGTTCGCCCAGGCCGTAGATACAGGAAACGCTGGCTACGATTAAAACGTCTTCGCGGTTTAACAAAGACTGGGTGGCGGCATGGCGCAAGCGGTCAATTTCTTCGTTGATAGTGGCCTCTTTTTCAATATAAGTATCGGTTTGCGGAATGTAGGCTTCGGGTTGGTAATAGTCATAATAAGAAACAAAATAATGAACGGCGTTGTCAGGAAAAAAAAGGCGAAATTCGCCGTAGAGTTGGGCGGCTAAAGTTTTATTATGGGAAATTATCAGAGTTGGTTTTTGGATTTTTTCAATAATGCCGGCCATGGTAAAAGTTTTGCCCGAGCCGGTTACACCGAGTAAAGTCTGGTCGCGGTAGCCGCTATTTAGACCTTTGGCAAGCTTGGCGATAGCGTCAGGCTGATCGCCGGTAGGCTTGAACTTGCTTTTTAGTATAAATTTTCGCATGAAGCCGTAAAGTTTAGAAATTAAGTATTTTTTGCTAAATAAGCATAGCAAAAACAAAATGACTTGACAAGACTATTTAATTGTGATAGGCTATAAAATCAACCTAATTAATACTCTTTCTCTTTAAAGATGGGTATAAGGCCGATTTAAGCGGGCCAGGCACGACAAGCATGGGGATCTTCTTGCAAGGTGCGATGTGGTTTCTACTGGATTTCACCTAGCGGAAATTTTCTTGCCTGCCCGCTTAAGTTGGGCTTTTAAAAAACTGTTTCTAAATATAGAAGCAGTTTTTTAGTTGGTTAAAGCTGTCGGCGTAGTCGTAGCCGTATCCGGCGGCGGAGTAAGCTTTTCAACGCCTAAAAGGCAAACTTCCTGCCAGGGCACGTAATGAGAAGAAAATCTTTTTTCTTTAGCCTCTCCGCTTGAGTAAGTAACTTTATAATCAAAATAAGCGTCAGCGCCATTATGGGCATGTTCGGTGCATTTTTTTTCGCCCGGTTTTAAATCCGTGGTTTCAATAATCTTAGTCGGCGCCGGTTTAACAATATTATAAATCGTCGGTTTGGTTTTTTCCACTTTCCGGCCGTCTTTAGTTCCCCAAAATTCAAAAGAGATAATATCACCGGAAAATTTTTGTTGGATTAAAATATAGGACGGCGTGTCGTTAATAAAGCGAAAATCAGGCCAAGGGTCATAAATCGTGGCGTCAGTGCCGGCCGGCTCATAATACGAGACGCGGTAGGAGTGGTTGCGCCTTGATGTTATCGGCAGGCCGCTGTCAGTCGCTCCCCTAAAGACAGTCGTGCCGATTTGGCATAAGCCGCCGCCATATTCAGGGATAGTTTTTCCTTCTTTAATAACCAATTCGGTTAAATAGCCGGTGGCGCCGGAAACTTCTCCTAAAGTTTTTAAAAGAGAAAATTCTTCACCCGGCTTTATTAACGTGCCGTTAACCGCGGCGGCGCCGACCCTGATATTATGCCGGCGATTGGACGGCGAGCCGGCAAAATTTGAAGTGCCGATGCCGATTATTTCTTTAATGCCTAAAGTATTTATATCGCCTGACCTGATTAAAACCGGCTGGGCTTCAACCACTAATTCAATCGGGTTAGCGGATATAATCTCATTTTCTATTTTAGCTAAAGTCGCTTCTAGATTAAGCGCCAAGCCGTCTTGGCCGTTTTGGAATTCGCTGACTTTGCCGTTATTGATTGCGAATTTTGCTTCAAGCGGTTGCCGATCTATTTGCGAGGCGATTTTTTCTTTTAAATAAGCGGCGGTTTTGATTTTATCCAAACCGACGCCGATTTTATCAATGGCTGAATCATTTAATTTTAACGCCAATAAATCAGCCAGCTGATCACGCTCAATGATCCATTTTTTTTCTCCGTAGGTTAAAGCCAGGGGAGCGGCGGCTAAAATAGCCCTGGCTTTGCTATCTATATTTAAAGCGTCTTCGGCCAGAATCTTCGGATATTGCGTAACCGTAGAAAGTTTTATCTCTTGGCCGTCAAGTTGAGATAAATTATTTATCATTTGCCCGATAGCTTCTTCATAGTCTATGGTTTTACCTAATTTTTCATTAGCCACGGTAAATTCATAAGCATTGTTATCCGGCAGTTTTTTTACTATTAGCGCGGCGTCTTCGGCCGGCTGAAAAGTTTTAGCAAAATTATTATCCAGTATTTTTTTTATCTGGTCTTGATTCGTGGATATTTCTACAAACAGGTGTTTTTTACTAATCAACAGGGATATTTTTTTTTCCAGATTTATAAAAAAATTATCATGCCGGCCGTAGTTAAAAGCCGCTTCGGCTGTGAGATCGGGATTAAAATTAATAATTTGGATAGCCAAATCGGCGTCAGCCGAAGCAATAACCGGCGTTATAATAGTTTGGCTGTCTTTATGGAAAAAAACCACGCCGGCTTGGCTGATTTTATTGATTTCTATATTTATCAGCTCTTTGGCTTGATCAATTGTTTTACCGCCCAGATTTAAATCGCCTATAAAAATATTGGGGTAAATTTTAGCTTGATAAATTTTATCAAATACAAATAAGCCGGAAGAAATTACGGCCAGCAAAATAAAAAAAATGATTGCCGGCGCGAGCAACCATCTAAGTTTATCTTTATTTATCTTGCCGCTAATAATTTCCAGCATTTTAAGAATTTTTAATTATTTCATTTATTATGTCTTTGGCTGTTTGCTTATCCAGTTTTTCCCTTTCGCCCGCCTCTTCTATCTTAAAGCTTAAAGCCGAGCCTTCATGGATATCGGCCGGTAATTTATTTTTCGGCCAAATAACCGCCGCGCCGCTATCGGCTATTAAAACGGCTTTATCTTCTTCAAAGCGGTCAATGGTAAATTTAATCAGCATAAATTATTTCTCTCTTACTTTAATGGAAACTTGTTTGGCGCTTTTGGCTTTTGGCAAAATAACGGTTAAGACGCCATTATCCAAGGAGGCTTCAATTTTCTCCACCTCAACTTCCACCGGCAGGATGACGGAGCGAGAAAAGCCGCCCCAGTAGCATTCTTTAATTAAATAGTTTTCTTCGGCAATATTTTCCTGGATTTCGCGCCGACCCCTAATCGTCAGCATGTCGTTATTGATGGAAATATCAATATCGCCGGGTTTAACGCCGGCAATAGTGGATTTAACCACTAAGCTGTCAGGCGTTTGGAAAACATCAATTGACAGCTGGCCTTCATCATAATCTCCGCCCAGCCATTCGCCCGGTTCCGGCTCTTGATTTAGCTGTTCGGCAATTTCATGATCGCCAAATTCAAGCCCATCGTTTTGCCTAACATTAATTTTATCGTCCAGCCCGTAAAGTTTTTTAAAAAAATTAGCCATAGTAATTAAATTTTGTGAGTAGTTTATGTTAATATTATAATATTTATTACAATATTTAACAAGAGGTGTTTGGCTCGTGAAATTGCTTTTTTTGCTTAGATGAAATTTGTGTATTTTTTACAAAAATAATTTTTGTAAAAAATTACTATAATACGGGGTTGATCTCGTCGATGTTTGGTGGACAATACAGGGCTCGAAGCTCCTCGGTGCTTTCCTCGGAGCCGAAGTTTCAAAACGGGGCTGACCTCTATGACGTTTCTAGGTGGACAATAGAGGGCTCGAACCTCTGACCTCGTCGATGTCAACGACGCGCTCTAACCAACTGAGCTAATTGTCCAAATTTAAATTTATTTTGAAGGTGGGCGTGGATGGACTTGAACCATCGACCCCGGCTTTATAAGAGCCGTGCTCTAACCAGCTGAGCTACACGCCCTTGGCCTAAAAGAAAAAAAGGAGTTAATCCTTTTTATCAATTTAGCACTAAGTTTGGTTTTTTTCAAGCCTTATAGCGGTAATTTATTAAGCTTGTCTTGAATCGCGTTAATAATGGTTTTTTCCGCTTCAATGATAGGTAAATTAATAATCGCGCGGGCCAAACTTTTAGTGCCGGTCGGATTAAATTCTTTTATTAAGCCCAGTGAATCAATGTTTTTTATGGCATAAAGCAATAAATTGGTTTTTTTGGCCGGTTCGCCGTTGGCTTCTTCGTTAGAGTTTTGATTTTCATAAATAACGGCGATGACTTTGGCCTGCGGAATGCTGACGATTAATTCATCTATGACATCGGTTAAATCATTTTCCGTAGAGTTGGTTTTTATAAAATCAGCCGCCGCCAGCGTTGACCAGACCAATTTATTATCCAAGCCGCTGGATAGCCGTGCCAAAACCCGGCCCCAGAGTTTTAAAACATTTATGCTTTTTGAGCGGTAAAGGTAATTAACGATTTCTTCGCGCCGCGCGCCCAAGGACATTAATTGGGAAGCGGTTAAAAGCGCGCGCGGAGTAACATTGTTGGTTTTAAAGCTTTTGGTTTCGGCAATCATGCCGGTAAGCAGGCAGGTAGCGATATTTTCATCAATTAAATCGCGGCCGAAACTTTCAAACAAAGAAAAGATTATTTCCGAGGTTGAAACCGCGGTAAGTTCAATAAAATTAATTTGGCCGAATTCTTCGTTGGTGGAATTATGGTCAATATTAATGATTGGAGTCTGGTAAAAAAATTCGGTGTCATTATCATAGATCCGGCCCAAAGATTCTAAATCAGGCGTGTCCACGACGATTATTAAATCATATTTAAAGCCCGAGGCGCCCGAGGTAATGTCCGAGGCGCTAAAAAAGCCGTCTTGGGGCGAGATAATAAAATTTAATTGGTTGTCTTCCTGCTTATATTTAATTTGCGAGACTTTAGTATTGGTAATATCCAAGGAAATTATAAATTTTCTTAAGTTATCCAGTTCGTGTTTTATCTCGGTATAGCCTGGCAAAAAAGAATAAAGCTTGTCCAAGCTGAATTTTTCCGCCACCACTTCAACGGTTTTATCCATTTTTTTTAAAAACAAATAAAGCGCCAAAGCCGAAGCCACGGAGTCGCCGTTCCAAGTCTTTTTAAAAGTGATTAAAATATTGGAAGCTTTTTTAATTTGTTCAAAAATTTGCTGTTCCTGGGTTAACATGTTTGCGTTTTATCTGTTTAATCGCATGAGGTTTAACGGTCAATTATTCAATATATCTTATATAATCAGGGGTGTCAAGAGGATAATAAATATGTTATTTTTCTTGCAAAATAAGGGCAATTCTGTTAATCTTAAATTATAAAAATGCTGTAATTATTTATGAGCCATATGAGTTGATTGGGCTAAATTTAGTAAATTTTCTACTGCGGAACTCGTCCGCCTGCTGGCGGCCTCAAACAGTCCTCGCACGAAAATTTTCCAAATTTAGCCCAATCATTTATATAACGTTTAATTAATATGTTGAAGAAAGAATTGCCAAAAGCATATAATCCGGCAGATTATGAAGACGCGATTTACGCCCAATGGGAGAAATCAGGCTTTTTTAATCCCGATAATCTCAAAGGCGATCCATATTCCATTATGATGCCGCCGCCGAACGTTACCGGCGTGCTTCATCTAGGCCATGCTTTGGAAAATTCTTTAATGGATATTATGGCGCGCTACCAGCGGATGAACGGCAAAAAGGTTTTGCTTTTGCCCGGAACTGATCACGCGGCCGTGGCCACGCAGGCTAAAGTGGAAAAAGTTTTAGTGGAGCAAGGTATGAAAAATCCACGCCAAGAATTAGGCAGAGAGAAGCTGCTAGAAAAAATTCGGGAGTATGCCGAGGATTCCAAATCCACAATTTTAAAACAAATTAGAAAAATGGGCACATCCTGCGATTGGTCGCGTCTGGCTTATACTTTTGATGAAGCGCGCGGGCGAGCGGTTAATGAAGTGTTTATAAAAATGTATAATGACGGATTGATCTATCGGGGCAACCGGGTGGTTAATTGGTCGGTTAAAGGCCAGTCCACCTGCTCGGACGATGAGCTGGTGCACGTTGAACGTCCGGCCAAACTTTATACTTTTAAATACGCTAAAGATTTTCCCATTGCCGTAGCTACAACCAGGCCGGAAACAAAGCTCGGTGATACGGCCGTAGCCGTAAACTCCAAAGATAAGCGCTATAAAAAATATATCGGCCAGGTTTTTAAAGTTGAAGTCGGCGCGGCTAAGCCTCTTGAAATAAAGATTATTGCCGACGAAAATGTTGAGATGGAATTCGGCACCGGCGCGGTTGGCGTGACGCCGGCTCACAGCATGGTTGATTTTGAAATGTTTGAAAAGCAAAAAGCTAAAGGCGATAATATAGGCTTAGTTCAGGTGATTGGCCAAAATGGCAAAATGACGGAAGCGGCCGGGAAAGAATACGCCGGCTTAACGGTTTTAGAAGCGCGGGAGAAATTTATTGATTGGCTTAATAAAGAAAAATTACTGGAAAAAGAAGAAGATATTACGCAAAACGTCGGCACCTCCGACCGCTTTGGCGACGCGGTAGAGGTTTTGCCAATGACGCAGTGGTTTATTGATGTTAATAAAAAAATTCCTAATAAAGATAAAAGTTTAAAAGATTTAATGCGCGAGGCGGTGACAATCGGGCATAATGGAGACGATAAACAAAAAGTAAAAATTACGCCGGACAGATTTGCCAAAGTATATTTAAATTGGATAGATAATCTGCGCGACTGGTGCATCTCGCGGCAGATTTGGTGGGGGCACAGGATTCCGGTTTGGTATAAAAAAGAAGAAATTTATGTGGGAGAGAAAGAGCCAGGCGATGGTTGGAAGCAAGACGAAGATACTTTGGATACTTGGTTTTCGTCAGGGCTCTGGACATTTAGCACCTTAGGCTGGCCCGCCTCCGCCAAGGCTACGGCGGACAAGCCCGTAAAAACAAGTGATTTAAAAACTTTTCATCCGACGAGTTGGATGCAGATGGGCTATGAAATTTTATTTTTTTGGATGGCCAGGATGATTTTAATGTCAACTTATGCCTTGGATCAGATTCCGTTTAAGGACGTTTATATCCATGGCATGCTAAGAAATGAAATGGGCAAGAAATTTTCCAAATCGTCAGGCAATAATTTGAACCCGCTTGAAGTGGCGGCTAAATTCGGCACGGACGCTTTGCGCTTAAGCTTAATTTCCGGCATCGCTCCGGGCAACGACTCCAAATTTTACGAAGAGAAAGTTGAAGGCGCCAGGAATATGGTAAATAAGTTGTGGAATATTAGCCGATTTATAATCGGCAATAACCAATTACCAATAACCAATTTTCAATTAAACGCGAAAAAAATAACCTTGGCGGATAAATGGATACTATCAAAAATAAGTTGGCTAATATATGAAACTTCAATTAATTGTTTAGAAAATTATCAATTCTCTCAGGCGGGAGAAGAACTTAGAATTTTTACTTGGAACGACTTGGCTGATTGGTATTTGGAAATAAGTAAATTTGAAGATAATAAAGAGAAAGAAGAAATATTAATTTATATTTTAAGCGAGTTGCTAAAACTTTGGCACCCCTTTATACCATTCGTAACCGAAACTATTTGGCAAGAAATGGGCAATAAAGGTTTATTGATGGTGGAAAAATGGCCGGACCGGAAAGGCAGTGATTTTAATTTTAAAGTATCAGTTGAATTCGATTTAATTAAAGATATAATTATCGCTATACGAAATGCCAGGAGTGGAAATAAAGTTGAGCCGGCGAAAAAAATAAAGGCTGTTATTTATGCCGGCAAACAAAAAGATTTAATTGATTCGCAAGTGCATTTGATAAAGGGTTTGCGCACGGGAATCAGTGAGCTGAAAATAAAAGTCAGCGGTGAAAAAATATCAGGAGCCATTTATGCGGCAGTTGGCGATATTGAAATATATTTATTGGGAGCGGTTGACGCGGAAAAAGAAAAAGCCAGACTGGAAAAAGAAATTAGTAATTTGGAAAAAATAATCAAGGCGGCGGAAAGCAGGCTGGCGAATAAGGAATTTATTGATAAGGCGCCAGCCGAAATTATAAAAAAAGAGAAAGAGAAACTAAAAGGCTGGCAGGCGGAATTAAAAAGTTTAAAGAGTAAATAATTAAAATAATTGTCATTGCGGGCTTGACCTCGTCATCGCTACGCGAGATCTGGCGAAGCCACGACAATCCAGAAACTTGTTCAGCGCGTATAAACCTGGATCCCGGCTCGGAGGCCGGAATGACGGATAATAGTCAATATTATGAAAATTATTACCGACAAAAATAAAATTGATGAGGCTTTAGGGCGAGGAGTGGAAAATATTTATCCTAACCGCGAAGCCTTGGAGCGTGTTTTATTGTCCGGCAAACGAATTAGGCTGTATTGCGGTTTTGACCCGAGCGCGCCGGCTCTGCATATCGGCAATGCTATTTCTTTAATGAAATTAGGTCAATTTCAAGAATTAGGCCATGAAATAATATTTTTAATCGGTGATTTTACCGGTATGATCGGCGATCCGACGGATAAAACCGCGGCCAGAAAAAAATTGACCCGCAAAGAAGTTTTAGCTAACGCCAAGAATTATAAAAAACAGGCCGGCGCTTATTTAAAATTTTCCGGCGTTAATCCGGCTAAAATAATGTATAACGGCAAATGGCTTGATAAATTAAGCTTTAAAGATTTAATTGAAATTACATCAAATTTTACGGCGCAGCAGATGTTTGCCCGCGATATGTTTCAGGAAAGAATCAAGGCGGCCAAGCCGATTTATTTGCATGAATTTCTTTATCCGGTGGCGCAAGCTTACGATAGCGTGGCTATGGATGTAGATTTAGAAATTGGTGGTAATGACCAGACATTTAATATGCTTTGCGGCCGGGATTTAATGAAAGCCATGAAAAATAAAGAAAAATTTGTTTTGACCATGAAGCTTTTGGTTGATGCCAGCGGCAAGAAAATGGGTAAAACCGAGGGCAATATTGTTAACCTTGATGAAACTCCGGAAAATATGTACGGCCAGGTTATGTCCTGGCCGGACGGAGTAATTGAAGCCGGCTTGGAATTATGCACTAATCTGCCGTCCGCGGAAGTTAAGGCCATGGCCGGCGAAATTAAGCAAGGTAAAAATCCGCGCGACATAAAAATGCGCCTGGCTTATGAAATAACTAAAATAAACCAGGGAGAGAAAAAAGCCAAGGCGGCCGAGGAGCATTTTGTAAAAACGGTGCAGAAAAAGGAAGTGCCGGAAGAAATTGTAAACTATAATTTGCCTATCGCCGATTGGAAGTTAGCGGATTTATTAGTAGAAGTTAAATTGGCGGCCAGCAAGGGCGAGGCCAGGAGGCTTATAGAGCAGGGCGGAGTTAAAGTGGATGGAAATGTTATTAAAGATATAAATAAAGAAATTAAGATAACTAAAGGGGGTGTGTTATTGCAGAAAGGGAAAAGAGGGTTTGTAAAGGTAATAAAAAAATAGAATTTTTATATTTTAATCATAATTTGCCAGGCAAAGATGTCTACTTTTCGCTTAGACGAAATTTGGGTATTTTTTCTTAAAATAATTTAAGAAAAAATATTACAATTTCGTATGCGCTCAAAATAAACATCTTTGCCTGGCGAGTTAATCTATTTTTCATTTTGATTTTTAAATTTTAAACTTATTATGATTGGAGTTTTTGATTCCGGGTTTGGCGGCTTAACCGTTTTAAAAGAATTTTTGCGGTTATTGCCGGAGTATGATTATATCTATCTGGGCGACAACGCGCGCGCGCCATACGGCGACAAATCGGATGAAGCAATTTATAATTATACTAAAGAAGCGGTTGATTTTCTGTTTAAGCAGGGATGTGAGCTGGTTATTATCGCCTGCCATACAGCTTCAAGCAAAGCTTTGAGAAAAATTCAGCAGGAATATTTGCCGAAAAATTATCCGGAAAGCCGTGTTTTAGGCGTGGTGGCGCCGACCGTGGAAGAAGCGGTTAAGCTAAGCCGTTATCATAAACTTGGCGTTATCGGCACAACGGCCACGATTAATTCCGGAGTTTATAAAAAAGAATTGGAAAAATTAAGGAGTGATCTAGAAATTTACCAACAGGCCTGCCCGCTCTTAGTGCCTTTAATTGAAGAAGGCTGGATAAAAAAACCGGAAGCCAGGATGATTTTAAAAAAATATTTGCAACCGTTAAAAATTAAGCAAATAGACACTTTAATTTTAGGCTGCACCCATTATCCTTTGATGATTAAAGATATTTCCCGGCTAATGGGCAAAAATGTTAAAGTTATAAATCCGGCCGCTATAGCCGCGGAAAAATTATCCGGCTATTTAAAGCGGCATGAGGAGATTGAAAAAAAATTAGAAAAAAATGGGAAATTGGTTTTTTATACGACAGATGATATTGAAAAATTTAAAAATTTTGGGAAGAAATTTTTAGGGGGAAATATAGAGGAGGTTAAAAAAACAAATTTATAATTTAAGTTTGCGTTCGTGAGATTGCTTCGCTTCGCTCGCAATGACAATTTATGTATCAATTGGAAAAAGTAAAACAAAATATTGCTAACGAGATTAATAAAGTTTTGAAAAAAAACGTTGTGTCGGCTAATGATTTAGTCTATCCGCCAAATCCGGCTTTCGGGGATTTAAGCTTGCCCTGTTTTAATTTGGCCAAGGAACTAAAAAAAACCGCGGTGGAGACCGGGGAATTTTTAGTCGGCAAGATTGAATTAAATGATACGGTCGTAGCGGCTAAAGCCATCGGGCCGTTTTTAAATTTTACATTTAACAAGGCTAAACTGGCGCAGGGCGTGATTGAGGAAATAGCCAAAGCCAAGAATAAATACGGCTTAAATAATCTCGGCCAAAATAAAAAAGTCATGGTGGAATTTTCCAATGCTAATACGCATAAAGAATATCATGTTGGGCATTTGCGCAATGTTTGCTATGGCGAGGCGGTAACTAAAATTTTAAGCGCTAACGGCTTTAAAGCCATACCGGTTTCTTATATAAATGATTTTGGAATTCATGTGGCCAAAACTCTTTGGGCTTTTAATAAATTTTATAAAAAAGAAAAATTGCCGCTTAACAAAGGTTATTTTTTGGGCAAGGTTTATGTTAAGGCTTGCGCGGAGCTGGAAAATAATGAAACTGCCAAGATTGAGGTGGCGGAAATTATGAAAAAGATTGAAAGCCGCGCCGGAGCGGATTATAAATTATGGCAGAAAACCAGAACCTGGAGCATTAACGGCTTTGATAAAATATATAAAGAATTAGGCGTTAAATTTGAACATATTTTTTATGAAAGCGAGGCCATAGATAAAGGCCTGGACATGGTAGCTAAGCTTTATGCCAAACATTTTTTAATTAAAAGCCAGGGCGCGATTATCGCGGATTTAAATAAATATGATTTAGGCGTGCTGGTAATTTTAAGAGGCGACGGCACGGCTTTATATCCGGTGGCCGACTTGGCTTTAGCCGAAGAAAAATTTAAAAAATATAAAATAGACAAGTCAATTTACATAGTGGACGTCAGGCAGGGACTGTATTTCAAGCAGTTATTTAAAGTTTTAGAGCTTTTGGGCTTTAAGCAGGAAATGAAGCACTTAAGCTATGAATTTGTTAAACTGCCAGAAGGCATGATGAGCTCGCGCACCGGTCAAGTTATAACTTACGAAGATTTGCGCGCGCAGGCCATGAAAAAAGCTTTAAGCGAAACTAAAAAGCGGCATAAAAATTGGAGCGAGAAAAAGCTGGCGAGCGTGGTTAATAAGCTGGTTAATGGCGCTTTAAAATTTGAGATGCTTAAAGCCGGCGCCGATAAAGTTATTACTTTTGATATTGGCCAGGCTTTGCGCTTTGACGGCTACACGGCGGCGTATTTGCAATATACGGCAGCCAGAATAAATAGCATAATTCGTAAAACCGGCGGCTCAAAACTCGCAACTAAAATAAAATATGAAGCGTTAAATGACGCTAAAGAATTGGCGCTGGTAAATAAGCTGTCTAAATATCCGGAGATTGTAACCATAGCTGGTAAAAATTATAATCCTAGCGAATTAGCCAAATATTTATTTGAATTGGCGCAGGAGCTTAATGATTATTACCACGCGGTCCCGGTTTTAAAGGCCAAGGAGGAAATTAGGCGGGCTCGCTTAGCGCTGATTATGGCGGTTAGGCAGACGCTGGAGAATGGCCTGGGATTATTAGGGATTGAGACCATGGAAGAAATGTAAAATAAAATTATGTTAGAATCTATTATTTCAGTTTTGACCTCGTTTATTATCAACGCTATCTCCTCATTAGGCTACGCGGGCGTTGGTTTAATGATGGCGATTGAAAGCGCCTGCGTGCCGTTGCCGTCCGAAATTATCATGCCGTTCGCCGGTTTTTTAGCGGCGCAAGGGAAATTCAGTTTGCTCGGCGTAACTTTAGCCGGCGCTTTAGGCTGTGTCGCCGGTTCGGCCGCGGCTTATGCCGTAGGCGTTTGGGGCGGGCGATCTTTTATAGAAAAATACGGCAAGTATGTTTTAATTTCTCATCATGATTTAGCCATGGCCGATAATTTTTTTAATAAATACGGCTCCGGCGCGATTTTCTTATCGCGCCTCTTACCGGTGGTAAGAACTTTTATTTCTTTGCCGGCCGGCATCGCTAAAATGAATTTTACCAAGTTTGTGATTTATACTTTTTTAGGCTCTTTGCCCTGGTGCTACGTTTTAGCTTATATTGGTAAAAAATTGGGCGACCATTGGAATACGCTCGGAGCTTATTTCCATAAGTTTGACGCGGCTATCGTGGCAATAATTATAATTGGCGCGATTTGGTATGTTAGAAGGCATTTAAAAAATTTAAAAAATGATTAATTTTGATAATTAGCAATATGGATTTAAATTTAGAGCTGCTTTCCATTCAAAATCCCTGGTGGAGGGGCGAAAGTTTAAAATTTGATCCGTCAATTGAACAATATGAACGGCAAAGCTTAAAGCGGCAGCCGGCGGCTTTAGAACAAATAAATTTAAAACAGGATAAAATATATTTTTTAACCGGCTTAAAGGGCGCGGGTAAAACCACTTTACTGAAGCTCATGATTAAAAAATTAATTGAAGCAGATCGGGTTAATCCTAATAATATCTTTTTTTATTCTTGCCACAATCTTGATAGCTTTGAGCAGCTTAATGAAATGATTAAGCTGTTTTTAAGTTTAAAAGCCGAGGGCAAGGCGCGGCGCTATATTTTTATTGACGAGATCGCCATGATAAAAAATTGGCAAAAGGGCATGGATCATTTATCTAAAGCCGCCAAACTGATTAATGCCACGGTTATTCTATCGGCTTCGTCTTTTAGCCAAGCCAAAGCTAAATTCAATGATGTAAAAAATATAACCATTAATAGTTTGGCTTTTAGCGAATTTGCCAATTTAATTAATCCCGATCTTTTTAAAGATTTAACCCGGGAAAATTATCAGAAGCGGCATGGCCGGCTTGAATATTATTTGGACATTTATCTTTTAACCGGCGGCTTTATTTCCGCCATCAACGATTACAAAGAAAACGGCGCCATCAGGCAGAATATTTACAGTAATTTCCTGCATTGGTTTTTAGCCCATGTCGCCAGGTCTAATCGGGATATAGTTTTAACCAGGCAGATTATGGAAAAATTGATTTTAAATTTAGGCACGCCTTTGGGCTATAAAACTTTAACCCATAAAACCAAAGCCAAGACTCATCTAACCGCGGTTGAATATTTAGATATTTTGGAATCAATGTTCGTTATAAAAACCGTCTACCAGTCAGACGGGGGCGAACCGGACAGCCGTAAAGCCAAAAAAGTTTATTTTCAGGATCCGTTTATTTTTTGGCTGTTCTATTCATATACTCACGGTTCGCTAAACTATTATCAGCTGGC
The DNA here is from genome assembly GCA_028703305.1 of Patescibacteria group bacterium. GTDB lineage: Bacteria > Patescibacteriota > Patescibacteriia > Patescibacteriales > GWC2-42-12 > JACPHD01. Next base: position 4,711 of record JAQVNC010000006.1, on the reverse strand, counting down.
GCGCCAGCGTTTGCATGATCCGGCGGTATTTTTTCATCTAGTGGAGAATGTGGTTTTTAGCCATTTGGCCAAAGATGAGGCCAATAAAATAACTTATTGGCGCGACAATATTAAGAAAAAAGAAATTAATTTTTTGGTTAAGCGAGGGAAAGGCGTAGCGCCGATTTTAATCAGGTATGATAAAGAAATCAGCCAAGCGGATTTTAATATTTTTAAATTAGCCGGATTTAAAAAAGGCATTATTATAAGTAAAGACAGGCTGGAAAATAAAAACGGCATTAAGACAATGCCGCTAATATATTTTTTATTGTTTTATAAGAAATTATTTTAATATTTTACTTAGATATTGTCCGGCTCTCCTACGCCAAGGCTACGGAGAACAAGTTAAATTATTTTTTGAAGATTTTTGCGAGGTATTGACCAGTGTAACTTTTTTTGTTGTTGGCGACTTGGCGCGGCGTGCCAATTGCCACGATTTCGCCGCCTTTGTCGCCGCCTTCCGGGCCGAGATCTATGATCCAATCAACTGATTTGATCACGTCTAAATTATGCTCAATAATTAAAACCGTATTGCCTTTATCAACCAGCTGATTTAAGACATGCAAAAGTTTTTTGATGTCGTCAAAGTGCAAACCGGTGGTGGGTTCGTCTAAAATGTATAAAGTTTTTCCCGTGGCGCGGCGGGACAGTTCGGTGGCTAATTTTACCCTTTGCGCTTCGCCGCCGGACAGGGTTGTGGCTGATTGGCCGAGCTTAACATAACTTAAACCGACCTGATTTAAAGTAAAAAGTTTTTGCTCAATCGCCGGAATGTTTCTGAAAAAGTGCAGGCCTTCTTCAACTGTCATATTTAATACATCGGAAATATTTTTGTCTTTATAATGAATTTCCAAAGCTTCTTTATTATATCTTTTGCCGTGGCAGACTTCGCACTCAACATAGATGTCAGGCAAAAATTGCATTTCTATTTTAACCATACCGTCGCCGCCGCAAGCTTCGCAGCGCCCACCCGGGACGTTAAAAGAAAAGCGCCCGGTTTTATAGCCTCTGATCTTAGCTTCAGGCAAGCTTGCGAATAAATCGCGAATCGGCGTAAAGGCGCCGGTGTAAGTCGCCGGATTTGACCGCGGGGTGCGGCCGATCGGCGACTGGTCAATATTGATTACTTTATCAATATTTTCCAGGCCTTGAATTTTTTCATGCTTGCCCGGCGCTTGCTTGGCGCGGTAAAGCTTTTGGTTTAAGGCATTGGCTAAAATATCGGTCATTAAGGTGGATTTGCCCGAGCCGGAAACGCCGGTAATGGCGATAAACATGCCTAAAGGAAATTCCACATCAATATTTTTTAAATTATGCTCGCCGGCTTTTATAATTTTTAAACTTTTTCCACTATCGGCGCGGTATTTAGCCGGCGCGGGTATGAATTTTTTGCCACTTAAATATTGGCCAGTTAAAGATTTTTGATTTTTCTTTACAGCCAGCGGCGCTCCTTCGGCCACGATTTGGCCGCCATGCTCGCCCGCGCCCGGGCCGATATCTATCAGCCAATCGGCCGCCAGCATCATGGCCTCGTCATGTTCAACCACTAAAACCGTATTGCCTAAATCGCGCAATTTTTTAAGCGTGCCGATCAATTTATTGTTGTCGCGTTGGTGCAGGCCGATTGACGGCTCGTCTAAAATATAAATTACGCCCATTAAAGCCGAGCCAATCTGGGTAGCTAAACGTATGCGCTGGGCTTCGCCGCCGGACAAGGTATTGGCCGCGCGCCCGAGCGTTAAGTAATCCAGGCCGACGTTAGAAAGAAATTCCAGGCGGGCGCAAATTTCTTTTAAAAGCTGGGTTGAAATTTTTTTGTCGCGCGCGGAAATTGTTTTTGAATCGGCCAGATCGCCAAAGAATTTTTTTTCCTGGCCAATGGTTTTTTCCGAGACATCATAAATTGACAAGCCGGCGATAGTTACGGCCAGCATCTCCGGCTTTAAGCGCTTGCCTAAGCATGTCGGGCAAACCAAGATCCTCATATATTGCTCAATTTCACGCCTAACATAATCGGATTCGGTTTGCTGGAAGCGGCGTTCCAGATTAGGGATAACGCCCTCAAATTCAGTGGTTAATTCACCGGAAAAACGGTCGCTTTGATAATCAACATTATAGTTTTTTTCGCCCGAGCCATAAAGCACGATAGCTAATTGTTTTTTAGTTAAATCTTTAACCGGAGTATTTAAATCAAAGCCTTGAGCCTGCGCTACCGTGCCTAGGATACGCATCATCCAGCCTTGGCCGCCGGCCGTGCTATGGGCCCAGGGGCGGATAGCGCCTTGGGCGATGGTTAAATTGGAATTGATAATTAAATTCGGGTCAATTTCCAGCTTAGTGCCCAAGCCGGAGCAATCAGAGCAGGCGCCATGAGGCGAGTTAAAGGAAAAATTGCGCGGCTCCAATTCGGGTAAGCTGATGCCGCATTTAGAGCAGGCGGAAAGTTTGGAAAAAGTGGTTTCGGAGACGGTTTTAGCGGTCGGACCGCTCTTAAGCGGTCCGACCGCTACCAAACCGTTGCCCAGCTCAATGGCTTTTTCCACGCTCTCGGTCAGGCGCGCCAGATCCTCTTTATCTTTATTGACGGATAAGCGGTCAATCACGATTTCCACGTTATGTTTTTTCTGCTTGTCCACGTTTAAATCGCGGACTTCTTCCAAAGAGTAAATATGCCCATCATATTTAAGGCGGGAGTAGCCGGCCTTGGCCACGCCGTCTAAAATGCTTTTATGCTCTCCTTTTTTGTCTTTAATCAGGGGAGCTAAAATTATTATGTCCTTATCCATAAAGCCGGCAATAATCTGGCCGACGATTTCATCAATTGACATGGGTTTGATTTTTTCGCCGCAGGTCGGACAATGAGGCACGCCGACGCGGGCGTATAACAGGCGCAAGTAGTCGTAAATTTCCGTAATCGTGCCGACGGTTGAGCGCGGATTATGGGAAGTGGATTTTTGATCAATGGAAATAGCCGGCGACAAGCCGTCAATGGAATCAACATCAGGCTTATTCATCTGGCCGATGAATTGGCGGGCGTAAGCGGATAAAGATTCAACATAGCGGCGCTGGCCTTCGGCGTAAATTGTATCAAAAGCCAAAGAGGATTTGCCCGAGCCGGACAGGCCGGTTAAAACCACCAGTTTATCGCGCGGAATTTCCAGGCTGACATTTTTTAAATTATGGACGCGCGCGCCTTTGATTCGGATGCTATTTTGCATATTGAATATAGTAGATGTCATTGCGAGCGACTGGAAGGAGCGAAGCAATCTCACGGAGATTGAGCCTTAGAAAGAAGTTTGTTGTTCGTGAGATTGCTTCGTCGCTAACGCTCCTCGCAATGACAGAGAATTATTTAAAACAACGCAATTCATTATAGATTAAAAACGTAATCTTGGCAAGGCGGGCGCATGATAGCCGCTCTTTATATAGCAAAACCCCTTTACCAAATAATCGGTGAAGGGGTTATTTTTATATAATAAAGTTTTTGATGAATTTATTTGCTTTCCATTTTATCAACCCTTTGCCTTAAAAGGTTAAGCTGATTTTTTAAATCATCAACTTCAAAGCGGTAGGCGACGTTGGACATTCTTAACTCAAGCCGTTCATGGCCGTCTTTTAATTCTTTAATGTCTGACTCAACTTTATCAAAACGCTGATCAACTTTATCAAAACGTTCATTAACATGGCCGAACTCGTCTTTAATAATAACCGCCAAATCGTCTATGGTCATATTATTAGGCATATTTTTTAAAAAATATTTATGTTTAAATTATACTCGGCCGCGATTACTATGTCAATATTAATTTTTTTTGTCAAAATATGTAATACTTGTAGAGTTTTTGTTTTATTGTTAAACTGAACTCATAAAAAAATTATTTTATATTATAAAATTTTATGTTAAATCAACTAATCATTTTTTTGCTAATGTTATTGATAATCGGCGTTATTATAGTAATAATAATGCTAATGAAAAAATATCAGGCATCTTCCGGCCAAGACGGAGAAAAATTGGCGGCCATGATGGAGCGGCTAACGCAGCTGGGCGAGCAGAATCGGGATTTAAGGCAGGCTATGGATGGCAAGCTGGCTGAAACTCATCGCGCCAACCAGGAGCAAATCGGCCAGACTACGAAAATCATCCAAAACATCACCGGCCAATCGGCTCGTTTAATCGCCGATGTAACCGAGAAATTAACCAAGCTGGACGAGACTAATAAACAGGTGGTGAATTTTTCCGCCCAATTGCAGAATCTGCAAGACATTTTAAAAAATCCCAAACAGCGCGGCGTCTTGGGCGAATATTTTTTAGAAGAGACTTTAAAAAATGTTTTGCCGCCGAATTCTTATCAGATGCAATATCCGTTTAAAGACGGCACCATCGTTGACGCGGTGGTCTTCGTTAAAGATAAAATTATTCCGGTGGATTCAAAATTTTCTTTGGAAAATTACGAAAGGATTTTAAATTGCCGCGAAGCCGAAGAACGGGAAAAACTTGAAAAATTATTCAAGCAGGATTTAAAATTGCGCATTGACGAAACGGCTAAGTACGTTAAGCCCGGCGAAAAAACCATGGATTTCGCTTTTATGTTCATACCTTCGGAAGCCATTTATTATGATTTGTTAATCAATAAAGTCGGCGCCGTTCAGGTTAATACGCGCGATTTAATTGAAT
>JAQVNC010000005.1 GCA_028703305.1 Patescibacteria group bacterium | reverse complement strand
AGGAGAGAAATGGAAGAGGAAAAAAATAAAACTTTGGCGATTATCGCCAATTTTACCGACCCGATTATTGTTTTGGATAAAAATTATAAAATCAGCATGATTAATCCGGCGGCTACCAGAGTTTTTGGCTTATCAAACGCCGATTTAGGCAAACAAGTTTCCGCGGACAATAAATTCAGCATCGCTAATTTTAAGCCGATTATTAAAAAAGATTATGAAATCAAGCAAATTGACAAAGATATTAAGGGGCAAGTTTTTATAGCCGAGGAAATTACCATTAAAGAAGATAATAAAGAAGCAACTTACAAAGTTATTACGGCCAAAGTGCTAAGCGTTGACAGCCAGCCGCTTGGCGTTATGAAAATATTTTATGATACTACCAGAGAAAAAGCGATTGATAAAATGAAATCCGAATTTATTTCCATTGCCGCCCATCAATTAAGGACACCCTTATCGGCCATTAAATGGGTAATTAAAATGATTTTGGACGGCGACGCTGGGAAGCTAAGCATAGAGCAGCAGGAGCTTTTAAACAAAGGTTATTTAAGCAATGAGAGAATTATCAGGCTGGTTAATGATTTATTAAATGTTTCCCGCATTGAGGAAGGCAAGTTCGGCTTTAATTTTGAAAAAGCCGATTTCCAAGAAGTCTTAAGCGCGGCGCTAAGCAACGTTGAGAGCTTGGTGGTCAAGAACCATCAGGAGCTGATAATCAAAAAACCGTCCCGCCCGCTAAAGATATTTTTGGACAAGGAAAGGATGGTTATGGTTATACAAAATTTATTGTCTAACGCGATAAAATATACTCCCGAATACGGCAAAATTAAAATTATTGTTGAAGTTGACAAACAGAATCTTCATGTTAAAATTAATGATCAAGGAGTCGGCATTCCGGCCGAAGATCAGCCGAAATTATTTACTAAATTTTTTAGGGCGGCGAACGTGGTCAAGCTGGAAACCGAAGGCACCGGCCTGGGCTTATTCATGGTTAAGAATATCGTTGAAAAGCATAATGGCCAAGTTAGTTTAAAAAGCGAAGAAGGCAAAGGCACGGAAGTCAGCTTTTTTATACCCATCCGGCAACAGCCTATTGAAACGTCTAATTTATAGTTTATTAAATAAAATCATATGCCAATTAAAAAAAATGAAATTTTCGAAGGAGCGAACAATAAAATTTTAATAATAGAGGATGAGGACGCTTTAGCCAGCGTATTATCGTCAAAATTTAAATTAGAAGGGTTTGAAGTGGCGGTCGGCGCGAACGGAGAAGAAGGCCTTAATAAAATCCAGAGTTTCAAGCCGGATTTAATTTTGCTTGATATTGTTATGCCGAAAATGAACGGTTATGAAGTTTTGGAAAGTTTGCAAAAGAGTAATAATAAAATTCCGATAATTGTAATTTCCAATTCCGGTCAGGACGTTGAATTGGAAAAAATAAAAAATTTAGGAGCGATTGATTATATAATTAAGACCCAAATTAATCCGGGCGAGGTAATAAAAAAAGCAAGAAATGTTTTAAACGGGCGAGCCGAGAGCGATAACCAAACGGAAGAAAAAATCGACCAGGAAGAAGAGGGAGGCGCAGGCGGCACTAAAGTATTGTTGGTTGAAGACGATTCGTTTTTGCGCGACATCTGTTATAAAAAATTAAAGAAAGAAGGCTTTAATGTTGCTGTCGCGGTTAATGGGGAAGAGGCCGTAAAAAAGGTTGGCGAATTTAATCCGGCGATTGTTTTGCTGGACATTATTTTACCGGCCATGGATGGTTTTGAGGTTTTAAAAGAAATTCGCGCCCATAAGAATAGGCTGGTAAAAAACGTGCCGGTTATTATGCTTACTAATTTAGGCCAAGAAGAAGATAATAAAAAAGCTTTAGCTTTAGGAGCAAATGATTATTTGGTAAAGGCGCATTTTACGACCGAAGAGATTATAAATAAGATTAAGAGCCGGCTGGGTTTATAGTCAAAGAGATTTATGCTATAATGAAAGAGATAAATTATAAATTATTAAATTATTATGCGGATTTCTAGCGCAATGAAAGAAATAAAAAGCATTAACAAAACATCGTTGGCGAAAATAATAGCTTTAATTTATGGGTTGGTTGGTTTTTTTATAGCTTTATCCGTGGCCGTATCAACTATGGCCAATATTATGATGCAAAAAGATTTTTCCGGCTCGGTTATTTTAGTAACTTTATTTAACGTTGGCGCCGGACTTTTATTGGGAGTTTTATCTTCTTTGGTTACGGCTTTAATCGGCTTTTGTTTGGGTTATATCGCGGCCGGTATTTATAACTGGTTCGCGGGGAAAGTTGGGGGGATAAAGGTTGAATTGGCGGATGTGAACAATATAGTTGAAGTAAAGCCGGAAGATCATATAGAGGAAACTACAAATAATTTATCTTAATTTTATAAATTTATGCCGCCAATCAATGATAGCCGTGATTTGTTAAATATAATTATTGCTTTGTCGGTTTTGTTATTTACCATATTTTCTTGCTGGGCGCTTTATTATTTGGCCAGGATATTGCAGCAATTTTTTAAAGTGGTTAAAGAGACCCGCGATCGGCTTAATAAATTTGATGAATTGGTGAAAATGTTAAAAGAAAAAATTGAGCATAGCGCATCTTATCTGCCGTTAATTTTTGAAGGAATAAAAAAATTAGTTGAGCTTTTGAAAAATCGCGCGGAAAAAAAGAAACGAAGTAAAAGAGAAGTATAAAATTTTATTAAAAACACCCCATTTAGGTAAATTATTATCTGCTTAGACGAATTTTGGGCGAATTTTCAAAAATAATTTTTTTGAAAATTCTCTACAAATTCGTATGCGCATCTGAATAATTTACCTAAATGGGGTGTTTTTTGTTTATTTTATAAAACCACAATCTTTATTGGAACATTTAACTTCGCCTTTTTTCGCGTCTTCTATTAATAAACTACCGCAGTCAGGGCATTTTTCTCCGGTCGGTTTTCCCCAGAAAGCGGTTTTGCAGTCCGGATATTGGTTGCAGGCGTAAAAGATGCCGCGGCGGCTGCGCTTTTGCACAATTTCGCCTTTGCCGCAAACCGGGCAGGTTATGCCGGTGCTACCGGCGCCGCCGGTAATATTTTTTAAATTTTTGCATTTGGGATAACCGGTGCAGGCTAGAAACGGGCCGAATTTACCGATTTTAATGGCCATAGGCGAACCGCATTTTTCGCAAACTTCGGCTTTATATTTTTCTTTTAACTCTTTTATTTCTTCGCTGTCTGCTTGGCCATTTTTATCTTTATCCGTGCCGGGCATGGATTTAATATTTTTACATTCGGGAAAACCGCTACAGGCTAAGAATTTTCCATAACGGCCGGTTTTAATAATCATGGGCGCGCCGCATTTATCGCACACCTCGCTTGATTTTTCTTCGGGCATAATGTCATTTTTATTTATAACTTCGTATTTATTTTCCAAATTTGCGTGAAAAGGCTCATAGAATTCTTTAATCACCGGCTGCCATTTAACTTCGCCGTCGGCGATTAAGTCCAGATCGTTTTCCAGCTTGGCGGTAAATTGATAATCCACGATTTTAGGAAAGTGCTCAACCAATAAGTCGTTGACCACAAAAGCAATGTCGGTCGGCTCTAAGCGTTTATGCTCGTCGCGCTGGACATAATTTCTGTCAACGATAGTGGCGATAGTCGGGGCATAAGTTGACGGCCGGCCAATGCCGTATTTTTCCAATTCCTTAACCAAACCGGCATCAGAATATCTGGCTGGCGGCTTGGTAAAATGCTGTTCCGGTTTTATTTCTTCCAAGTCAAGTTTTTCTTTTATTTTTAGTTCCGGCAGTTCTATCTCTTGGCTTTTTTCCGGATAAATTTTCAAATAGCCGTCAAATTTTAAAATTTGGCCGTTGGCCCTAAATTGGTAAGGCGTATTTTGGGCGAGAATATCAACTACCGTGGCATCAACTATGGCTTCGCTCATTTGCGAGGCTAAAGCCCTTTGCCAGATTAATTTATATAATTTATTTTGGTTAGGACTTAGTTCGCTGGCCACCGATTCCGGAGCGCGCGAGGCTTCGGATGGCCTAATGGCTTCATGCGCTTCTTGCGCGCCCTTAGACTTGGTTTTGAAGCGCCGCGGCGTTTTTAGCGCGTAGGTAGAGCCTAGATTGGCGCTTAAATATTCAGCTGCCTCGTTTAAGAATTTATCCGCTAAATTTAAGGAGTCGGTTCTCATGTAAGTTATAAAGCCTATTTCATAAAGCTGCTGCGCCAACATCATGGTTTGCTTGGCCGAGAAGCCGAGCCAGCGGTTGGCGGTTTGCTGCAAGCTTGAGGTGGTGAAAGGTTTAGGCGGCTGTTTTTTAGTTTGTTTTTTTTCCAAATCGGCGACTATGTATTCGGCGCCGTTAAGCGCGGTTAAAATTTCTTTGGCTTGTTCTTCATTTTTAATTTCCAGCTTATCAATGGTTTTATCATTAATTTTATTCAGCCTGGCTAAAAATGGTAGCTCGCCGGCGTTTTTAAGCATAGCTGAAATCGACCAGTATTCTTGGGTCACAAATTTTTTTATTTCCCGTTCCCGTTCAACGATTAAGCGGACCGCCACCGATTGCACGCGGCCGGCCGATAAGCCTTTAGCCACTTTTTTCCATAAGAAAGGGGAGAGCTCATAGCCGACCAGCCGGTCAAGAATTCTTCTGGCCTGTTGGGCGTTAACCAGCTTCATGTCAATTTTTCTGGGATGCTCTAAAGCCTCTATAACCGCCGACTTGGTAATTTCATGAAAAACGATGCGGTCAGTATCTTTAGGATTAATTTTAAGAGCTTCGGCCAGATGCCAAGCAATTGCTTCGCCTTCGCGGTCTTCATCGGTTGCCAGAACGATTTTATCTGATTTTTTGGCTAAAGCCTGAAGTTTTTTAAGATTTTTTTTAGCTTTAACCGGTACGACATATTTAGGTTCAAAGTCGTGTTCAATATCAATGCCCATTTTACTGACCGGCAAATCCCGGACATGGCCGAAAGATGATTCTATATTAAAGCCGGCGCCTAAAAATTTGGCGATGGTTTTGGCTTTGGTTGGAGACTCAACGATGACTAATTTCATAAAAAAATAAATGCCACTCTAAAATGACATAATTTATCTGGCTAACACATATTGCATATTCCCTAAATTTTTTACCATGCCTTTCATTTCCATGATAGTAAGTGTACTATTTATAACCGAGGTGTCAAGTTCTGTCAACTGCTTAAGCTCGTCAATATGCGTCGGCTCGTAAGATAGCCGAGCGAGAATTAATTCTTCTTCATCCGTGTCAGGAATGATTTTTTTGTTTTCAATATAAGCGGCCGCCTCGGCCAAATTCAGAGTTTCAATAATGTCTTTGGCGCCGGCCACCAGCTTAGCTCCCATGGTAATTAAGCGATTGGTGCCTTCCGAAGAGCCGGAGTAAATACTGCCGGGCACGGCAAAAACTTCCCGATTTTGCTCTAAGGCGTGAAAAGCCGTAATTAAAGCGCCTGATTTTTCCGCGGCTTCAATAACTAAGGTGGCGCTGGATAATCCGGAAATTATGCGGTTTCTTTGGGGAAAATGATGTTTAAGCGGCATAGTGCCGATTGGATACTCGGTTAAAATTAGTCCGCCATGAGCCTCAATTTTATCGGCCAAGTAGCGGTTTTGCGACGGGTAAATATTTTGCTGGTCTAAGCCCGAGCCGATTACGGCAATAGTTTTCCCGCTGGACTCTATGGCGGCCGAATGCGCCAGAGTGTCTATGCCTAAAGCCATGCCGCTCACGATAGTTAGTTTATTAAAAGCCAGTTCTCTGACAAGTTTTTGGGTAACTTGCGCTCCATAGGCGCTATATTTTCTGGCGCCAACCACGGCTAATGAAAAACCGTTAAAAGCATCCAGCGAGCCGCGGTAATATAAAATAAAAGGCGGGTCATAAATTTGTTTTAAGAGTTTCGGATAAGCCGGGTCTTCAATGGTTAAAGCATTTAATTTTTCTTTATATAAATTTTCCAGTAATTTATCCGGCTCAATCTGATGCTTAAAAATCATGAATTCTTCGGCGACCTTTTCTTCAATGCCGGCGCGGATATAATCTTTAGCCGAAGCTTTATAAGCATTTTCAATATTAGAAAAATAGCTTTTCAGCTTTTTATATTTAACCGGCCCGAATTTATAAAACTGGCTTAGCGCCAGCCAATATTTAAGATCGTTCATGTTTAAATTTTATTTTATATTAGCGATAATTAGTTGGATTATTTAAATCTTGACATGGAGGCCTGATTGTGATAATATAATTTATTAAATAAATTTATATTTTATGGAATAGCGTCCAGCCTGTTACTTGCTTAAGGGCCTAATTAATAAATAGTTTTCCTCCTTAATTATTTATAAATTTTGCATCCCTTCTAAGCAAGTAGCATATTGGGCGTTATATGAGATAGTTATAAAATTACTTTGGCTGCAATTTGTCCTTTTCGCTCAAAGCTTTGTCAAGCTGGCGCAAAATGATTTTCATCGTAGCGATGCTACGACTCAATCATTTTACTGGCTTTCCTCGCCTAGAGCGAAAAGTCCTAAATTTCGCTAGAAAGTAATTTTATAACTATCTCATTTTTTTGACAATTATTAATTTTAATAATAACATATTTATTAAGAGTCAGATAGTATTTAGAATTTTGTCTAGGAGCGGTGAAGGTTAAACCTCCCTCCTGGTTTGGCTAGAGCCTTAAATCGGGGTTATCCCCGGGCTTCTAGACAGAATTTTAAACGTTATCGGCTGAGTTTTTTAAACAAAAACCAATTGATCATTCTAACTTGTTGGGGAGGGACTGATATGTTTGCGATGGAAGTAAGGCCTGTCGCCAGGATGGGCGAAGGGGATATAGAGAAAGACCATTTTCTATACGGCCCCTTAGATGAAGCGGAAAAGCAGGCTTTCATTAAATATCTGGAAAACCTGGACTTTTCCGCCGCGCGCAATGATAAGTTGGAGCGCGGTCTCCGGGATGAAGCGGAGAAGATTATTTCCGCGGTTAAAGCCGGAGTGACGGATAACGAAAGCCTGCTTTGGGAGGCAAGAAGTTATTACTATTATTTCGCTCCAGACAAAGCGGCGGCCTTGTCCGCGTGAAGTTCAGCCGGAGTTGGCTTAGGCCAACTCTTTTTTTATTTGAGAAATTTGGCCTTGGATTATTTTTAATTCCGTGGCGTTAAATTTTCCTAAAACATATTTATCCGCCGGAATTTTTTCCAGCGCCGGAGTGCGGATGCCGAGCCTGATTCGTTTAAAATTTTTAGTTTTTAGATAATCAATAATAGACTGGACGCCGTTATGTCCGGCGCTCCTGGAATCTAGGGAAATTTTATATTTGCCAAGCTCAATATCCAAGTCATCATGAATTACGGTTAAGATGTTTGATAAATCAGCATCAGCGGTTTTTAAAATGCCGAGTTTTTTTGGCAATAATTTGTAATATGATAAAACAGCGGCCGCGGCTTGCCCGGAATTATTCATGAAAGTTTGCGGCTTTATTAAAATCAGCCCTTGGCCTTCGGCTATTTCAGCTTTAAATTTTTTATTAGCTGACCAGGCTAGGCCGAGCTCTTTGGCCAAGGCGTTAATCGCCATAAAGCCGGCATTATGGCGGGTTATTTCATATTGTTTGCCCGGGTTGCCCAGGCCGACGACGATATTCATATTTTTATTTTTAATCACTGTGTTGGCCGTGAACGCGTTTCTTTTTGGCTACAATAACTGATAGCGGCGTACCCAGGAAGCCATAAGTTTCGCGCAAGCGGTTTTCAATAAAGCGCAGGTAGGAGAAATGCAGATCTTCTTTAGCGCCAATTTTCATTTCAAATTTTGGCGGGTTGGCTTGAGTTTGAGTGAATTCCCTTATTTTTGGGTGGCGCACGCCTTTGCCTTTGGCCGGCCGGTGGATTTTAACAATGCGCGAAAGAAAATGGGACAGCTGGGAATCGCTTAGCTGAAGTTTTCTTTCTTCGGCTATCTGCAACGCCAAGTCCAGGATTTTTTTAATTTTTTCTCCGGTTTTGGCCGAGGTGAATTGGATGGGCGCGAAGCGGGCGAACGGCAATTTTCCATAAAGATAATCGGTGTATTTTTTTGTGTCTCGCGTTTCAACTTTATCCCATTTATTGGCGACAAAAATAAAACTTTTTTGAGCCTCAACTATTTCTTCAATTAATTTAGCGTCTTGATGGGTAATCTCCTCGCTAATATCAAGCGTCATTAAGGCCACATCGCTTTTGGACAAAGCGTTTAATGATTTGGCAATGCCGAATTTTTCCAAGCCTTTGGTTTTCGCGCCTTTTTTACTTATGCCGGCCGTATCAATTAATAATATAGGCCGGCCTTTATAAATTATTTTTGTGTGCTGGGGTTCTCTGGTGGTATGAGGCAAGGGGCTCACAATTACCCGCTCATAGCCTAAAATTGAATTTAAGAGGCTGGATTTTCCAACGTTAGGCTTGCCGATAATGCAGATTTTAATTAAATTTTTTTCAGCCGTTTTTATTTCAAGCTCCCGGTTTTCTTTTTCGCCAATATCTTCGGTTTCCTCGTCCGCGAATTTTAATTTTTCAATAATAATATCAAGCAAGTCGCCGGTGCCCGAGCCGTTGGCCGCGGAAATCGGATAAGGTTCGCCGAATGATAATTTATAGAATTCGGAAATTTTCAGGCGATCGCGAGGCGCGTCAACTTTATTAACCGTTAAAAGGATTTTATCAGCCTTAACGTTTTTTTTAATTAAAAGCGCCATCTCTTTGTCTTGGGGCAGCAAGCCGGTTTTGTTATCAACTAAAAATATGACCAAGTCGGCTTTTCTTAAATATTGGCTGGCTTGCCTTTGCACTTGGTCGTCAATTTTGTCGGCCGAGGAGCCTTTTTTGGATAAATGCTTCAAATCAATGATGCCGCCGGTATCCACCAGCTCAAGATGGCGGCCGAGCCAAAAAACTTGGCCCAGGTTAGAATCTCTGGTAGTGCCGGCGATATTGGAAATCAGAGCCTGCCGTTTTTCGGTTAAGCAATTAAATAAAGTTGATTTGCCAACATTAGCCCGGCCGAAGATAACGACTAAAGGAAGCTGGTTTTCTTTTTTTTCCGTTTCAGGCATAAAAATTATGTTTGTCATTGCGAGCGACCGAAGGGAGCGCGGCAATCTAACGTACTATTTGTTAAATTAATAGATTATTCCAGCAAGAAAGGTTTATTTCATTAAATTGTTTGTGAGATTGCTTCGTCGCTTAAGCTCCTCGCAATGACAGTTCTATTGTTCCGTATTGGCCGTTCCTGATTTTGTCGCGTCCGCGTCTTGGCCCAGCATTAAAATAAAGTCCGGTTGTATCGGATTAGCAACGCCCGAGAGCTCTTTGGCCATATCATCTATCAGCCATTGCGGCATGCCTAAAGCAACATCGGCATTAGTCCTGTTTTTTAGAACCGTTAAGGCTTGAATTTTCTCGCCATAGGTTAGGTCGTAAATAACCGATTTTTGGAAATTTTTCTGGCTGCTATTGCCGACGCGCACTATTTCAAAGCCGTATTTTTCCAAATCCAAAGCCGCTTTATTGGCCAGCCCGTTTAACCAGGTGCCGTTTCTAACTTCAACGGTAGCAACTTCCTTTTTTACTTTTTGTTTATCGTCGGCCGGCGCGTCGGCAAAAATATTGTTAACCAAATATTTTATTTCCGAAAAGTCGCCGCTTCTGGGGCTTAAAAGATAGGCGCCATCCAGTCCGACCGTATCAACCAAGAGGCCGCTCGGGCTATTATCAAGCACGCGAGTCGCTATGTTTTCGCTTTTTATATCTTTGCCAAGCCCCCACAGCTTAACAATCTCCCAAATTTTTAAATTAGAGCTGTAATTTTCACTAATGTCGGAAATTATCTTGGAAATCATGCTAGGCTTAAATAAAACATTAAGCGACATTACTTTTTCTTTAACCGCTTCCAAGACTTTTTGCTGGCGGCGCGAGCGCGCGAAATCAGAGCCTTCTACGCCCAAAGCATGCCTGGAGCGGACATATTTTAAAGCCAAGGCGCCATCCATGGTTTGTTCTCCTTTTTCAATATGCAAATGCTCCCATCTTTGATCCCAGGACGCGTCTTCCGATCCTAAAATCGGGTATTTATAGTCGTCAAAAGTATTTTCCACATTAACTTTCACGCCGCCCAGGTCGTCAATAATTTTTTCAAAGCCGGCGAAATCCACGGTTAGATAATAATCAACCGGTATTTGAAAAAGATCGCTTATGGTTTGACTGACCGCCAAACCGCCGGAGCCGGGAGTTTTCATTTCGGCGTAAGCGTTAACGCTATTAATTTTTCGCCAACCCATATTTTCAATCGGCACGGCCATGTCGCGGGGGATAGACAGCAAAGATAATTTTTTTTCACTCGGCTTTAAGCTGGCCAAAATTATAGTGTCGGTCAGAAGTCCGCCGTCATGGTTCTTCCCGCCGATGCCTAAAAGCAGGATATTTATCCGATCGCTTTCTTCGCCCTTTAGTTTAGTGTCAGCGCTTTCCACCAAATGCTTAATTTGGCTTATAATCGGCAGATTATAAAACCAGGAAGATGATTCGTTGTTTGATGATTTATTAAAAGCGAAAATTACATAAACAACCAAGAAAAAAATTAAAATAAACCCGAGGGGTTTAAATTTTCCGGCGCCGGCTTTTTTGCTTGGATTTTTTGCCGGCCTACCGATGATTTCTGGTTGAATTGATTCTGAATTTAATAAATTTATTTTTTTATCCATAATAATATATTTGCTACTTAATAATTATATATTTGTTTATGAGTTTTGACAACCAAGCTGATTTGTTGCCGCATCTATTATTATCTTTTTCCCCGATTATGTCAACCCTGTTAATATAGGTTTGTCTTTTTAACAACAAGCTGTTATAATAATGGGTAGACAAAATATTAGTTATGCTATAGACTTATTTATTATCAGATAAGCAATTTTTTATGGTAAAAAATTTTTTTAGTTATGTTCTTGAATTAATTAAGGTAGTGGTGATTTCTTTGGCCATTATTATTCCCGTCAGATATTATTTAATTCAGCCGTTTTATGTTAAAGGCGCCTCAATGGAGCCTAATTTTTATGATAAAGAATATTTAATAATTGATGAAATCAGCTATCGTTTTCATGAGCCGGCGCGGGGCGACATAATTGTTTTCCGCTATCCTAGAAATCCGGAAGAATATTTTATAAAAAGAGTTATCGGCTTGCCCGGAGAAAAAGTTCAAATTAAGGACGGGTTCGTTTATGTTTATAATAAAGAGAATCCTTTGGGCGTAAAGCTGGATGAGCCGTATTTAAATTCAGGCGATAAAACCTATGGCTTAAATGAAGAAACTACAGCTTTAAGCGATAGCGAATATTATGTCTTGGGCGATAACAGAAACGCGTCAAAAGATTCCAGAAGTTTCGGCCCGGTGGATAAAAAATTAATTACCGGCCGAGTCTTGCTTCGCGGCTGGCCGTTTAATAGAATTGATGTTTTTTCAGCGCCACAGTATAGCTATTAAATTATAATATCTAAATTCTAAATCCTAAACAAATTCTAATGCTCAAAATTCTAAATTCAAAACCAATATCAATTGCATTTGTTTAAAACATTTGTATTTTGAATTTTGGATTTGTTTAGAGCTTAGATATTAGAATTTATAATTTAAATACATTATGCCAAAAATTTTCAAGAAAAAAGACAATAAAGAAGCCGAGGAAAAAGCTTCTAGGGCCAGAAGAGTTAGGTTTATCTCTCGCTTAAGAGGCATGAAAGATATCCTGCCGGATGAATATAAATATTGGAATTTGATTATTAAAAAAGCAACCGAGCTTTCAAGATCTTATGGCTTTAAGCGGATGGACACGCCGGTTTTAGAAAATTTGGAACTGTATGAGCGCTCCAGCGGCCGCAGTTCGGATATTGTTGTTAAGGAAATGTTTTCTTTTATTGATAAAAATGGAGAAAAGATTGCCCTTAGGCCGGAAGCCACGCCGGGAATCATCAGGTCATATATTGAACACGGCATGTTTAACCTGCCTCAGCCGGTAAAGCTATTTTGGCTTGGGCCGGTCTTTAGGCATGATAAACCGCAGGCCGGCCGCTTCCGCCAGTTTAGCCAGTTTAACTTAGAGAGTATCGGAGACGCCAGCCCGGTCGCCGATGCCGAGCTTATCGCCATAACTTATTATTTTTTCCGCGAATTGCAGCTTGAGGTCATGACGCAGATAAACAGCGTCGGTTGCGCTTCATGTCGCAAAGAATATTTGGTTAAGCTGGAAAATTTTTACAAAGAGCGCGGACGCCGGACTAAATTATGCAACGATTGCAAAAAAAGATTGGCGAAAAATCCTCTGCGCCTTTTAGATTGCAAAGAAAAGCAGTGCCAGGAAATCGCCGCTGACGCGCCGCAGATAGTTGATAGTTTATGCGAAGACTGCCGCAATCATTTTATAAAAGTTTTGGAATATTTGGATGAGTTAAACATACCTTATAATTTAAATCCGACTTTAGTCAGGGGTTTGGATTATTATAATCGGACAGTTTTTGAAATTTGGCCCTCCTCCGCCGAGGCTACGGAGGGCAAGCCGGAAGAGCAGTCGCGGCAGAATGCCTTAGGCGGCGGCGGGCGCTATGACGGTCTAGTTGAATATATGGGCGGGCGGCCGACTCCGGCTTGCGGTTTCGGCATTGGCATAGAAAGGGTGATTTTAAAAATAAAAGAAAAAAATATACCTTTAAAAGACGAAGAAAAAGGCGATTTGTTTTTAGCCCATTTAGGCGATCCGGCTAGAAGAAAAATAATGGTTTTATTTGAAGAGCTAAGAAAAAACGGCTTTAAAGTGCGCCAGGCTTTTACCAAGGACAATTTAAAGAGCCAGCTTGAATTAGCTAATCAGGCCGGAGTAAAATATACTTTGATTTTGGGGCAAAAAGAAATTATGGACGGCACGATTTTAATTCGCGACATGGAATCAGGCATTCAGGAAATAGTTGATTATAAAAAGGTTGTGGCGGAAATTGAAAAAAGGCTGGGCAGCCCGTCGAAGAAAATATAGGCAAACCAATAATGTAATTACATACGAATAGAAAGCGAGGTGGACTTATGGCAGAATTTAAAAGAAAAAAAGGAGAAAGTTTTGAGAGTTTCTTAAGAAGATTCAATAAGAAACTCCAACAAAGCGGCAAATTATATTTGGCCCGCCAGATTCAACATGTTCAGCCGAAAATAAATAAAACCCAGCAGAAAAAACGCGCGCTAGTCGGCATGAAGTTAAAATCAAAACGAGAATATTTGAAGAAGATCGGTAAGCTTGAAGAAGAGCCGAGAAAGCGCTGGTAGGAGAAGTATCAAGTATAAAGTATAATATATAAAGTATGAATAAATTGCTGGAAAAAATAAATAATGATCTGAAAGAAGCCATGAAGGCTAAGGATGTTGAAACGTTATCCGTTTTACGGATGCTAATCGCGGCTACGCGCAATAAAGAAATTACTTTAAGAAAAGACGGTGTGGCAGAGTTATCCGACGAGCAAGCTCTGGAAGTTGTGGCGAGCGAAATAAAAAAGCGCCGCGACTCGGCGGAAGCTTATTTAGCGGGCGGCCGGCAAGAATTGGCGGAAAAAGAGAATGCCGAGATAAAGGTATTGGAGAAATATATGCCCGAGCAGATGTCGGACGAAGAATTGGAAAAAGTTGTCCGGGAAGTAATGGCGGCGGGCGCTGCTGATTTCGGTAAAATCATGGGCCAGACAATGGCTAAAGTCAAAGGCAAAACCGATGGCGCGAAAGTCGGCGAGATAGTAAAAAAATTATTGGAGAAATAAATTGAGATATAAAAAACAGCTCCGAATTTTCGGGGCTGTTTTTTAATAATAATCTTATTTTATATTCGGAATGAATTTTTTAAGATTATCCATCATGGAGCTTTTTAAATTTTGCTTGATTTTATTTCTGGCCGTAGCGGTTTTAACGAATTTAAGCCAGTCTCGGCTCGGGCCTTTGCGTTTTTTATCCGTGATTATTTCCACCAAGTCTCCGTTTTTCAATTCTTGGTCTAACGTCGTGATTTTATCATTAACCATGGCGCCGGTCGCTTGGTTGCCGATATCCGAATGGACATAATAAGCAAAATCAATCGGCGTGGATCCTTCCGGCAAGTCAAAGACATCGCCTTTAGGCGTAAAGACAAAAATACGGTCATGAAAGACGTCAAATTTTATTTGCTTGATAAAATCATGTGTGTTTTCGGTTTCCTTTTGAATGTTTAAAACTTCTTTTACCCAGACCGGCTGTTTTTTTGAGTCACGGCTATGGCCGCCGCTCATTTTATAAGACCAATGGTCGGCGATGCCGTATTTGGCGATATCATCCATGGCTTCGGTTCGGATTTGAAATTCGGTGGATTTGCCTTCCGGGCCGTAGACCGTAGTATGGAGAGCTTGATAGCCGTTAGGCTTTGGCACAGCAATATAATCTTTAAATCTTTCCGGGTTGGGCCGCCACAGAGAATGAACAATGCCTAAAGTTTTATAGCAATCGGCAATATCAGGCACGATAATACGTAAGGCGAAAACATCGTAAATTTCGTCAAACTTCCTTTCTTTTTTTTGTAATTTTAAATAAATGCTGTAGAGGTGCTTAAATCGGCTGGTAAGATGGAAGGGGATTTTCGCTTCTTTAAGTTTGGCGCCCAGCATGTTTTTTACTTTTTGGATGTATTGGTTATGCTCAAATCTTTTTTCCACTTCGTATTTATAAGCCAGCTTTTTATAGTCTTCCGGGTAAAGATGCTTAAAGCAGATATCTTCCATCTGCCATTTTAACCGCCAGATGCCTAAAAGGCCGGCGATCGGCGCGTAAATTTCCAAAGTTTCGCGGGCGATGCGCTGGCGTTTTTCCAAAGGTAGTGATTCCAATGTCCTTAGGTTATGCAAGCGGTCCGCGAATTTAATTAAAATAACCCTTAGGTCTTGCGCCATGGCTAAAAACATTTTGCGCAAACTTTCGCGGTAGCGCTCAATGCCGCGGTATTTTATTTTGCTTAATTTAGTTATGCCTTCAACCAGATCGGCTATTTCTTTGCCGAAATTTTTTTCAATGTCCGCTAAAGTGTATTCGGTGTCTTCGGGGATGTCGTGCAAAAGTCCGGCGATAATGGCTTCCAGATCGGCTTTTATCTGGACTAAGACAAAGGCCGTGTGCAGGCAGTGCTGGATATAGGGTTCGCCGCTTTTTCTTTTTTGGCCGGTATGGGCCTTAACGGCAAAATCATAAGCCAGCTGAATCATAGTGGTATCAGTTTTAGGGTTATGTTCCTTAAAGTTGTTTATGACTTGGTTTATGGTCATGGCTGTTTGCTTTTGTCATTTTATTTATGTTATAATATTATTATAAAAGTGTGCAAAAGTCAAAAAACATAAATTATAATTTAGAGTTATAATCTTTTGAATTTTTTAGTTAAATTTTACAAATTTAGAAATTATTTTTATCCCATGCTCATTCGCTTAAAATGCGCTAAAATTTTAAAGATGGTTGCGTGTTTATTTATTGTGATAACAGCTGTTTTTTTATTATCAAATTTTGTTTTAGCCGCGACCGCGCCTGACGTTGGCATTACCTATCCGGAGGGCACCGGCTTAAGCAATACCCAGGACATCAGAATAATTATCGCTAAAATTATCAGGGTGATTATCGGTTTTTTGGGTATTATCGCGCTCGGCTTGATAATTTATGCCGGCTGGCTTTGGATGACAAGCCAGGGCAACGAAGAAAAAGTCGAGCAGGCTAAAAAAGTATTAACCAACGCGGTTATCGGTTTAATAATTATCGTGGCGTCATTCGCCATCGTTAGCTTTGTGCTTAATAGTCTGTTAGGCGCGGGTGATGGCAATACCGCCGTAATGCCGGGCGGCGGTTCAAGCAGCGGAATTTCGGCTTTAGGCTCCGGCATAATAAGTTCCCATTATCCGGAACGCAACCAAAAAGAAATTCCCAGAAATACCAAAATCGCGGTTACTTTTAAAGAGGCGATTGACCCGGCCACGATTATTTCCGGCAATAAAATCAACGCGCAAAATATTAAAATTTATAAAACCAAAGACGGCGTTTCCGGCGCGGTTACCTTTGACGTTAGCGCCATGAAAACCGACGATAATAAAACTTTCATTTTTAAGCCTTCGCAATATCTTGGTTCGCCCACGGAAAAAATCTGGTACTCGGTGGCTTTAAGCAAAAATATTAAAAAAGCCAACGGTGATCCGGCCTTTGGCGCCGTTATCGGCGAAATAGCTTATGATTGGATGTTTGAAATCGGCACTTTTATTGACAACACGCCGCCAAAAGTTGAAAGCATTATTCCCCAGCCTAGCGCTACCGAGCCAAGAAACGTCGTGGTACAGATGAATTTTTCCGAGGCGGTTGACCCGATTTCGGCTAGCGGAATTTTTAAGAGCAATAGCGGTTTTAATAATATTAAAATTATTGATAATGCCGCCGCTAGCGTAATTGAAGGCAATTTTTATGCTTCCAACCGTTATAAAACAGTGGAGTTTTTGTCTTTTGACGCTTGCGGAACCAACTCCTGCGGCCAGACGATTTATTGCTTGCCGGCCGACAAACAAATTAAGGCATTTATCAATGCCGCGGCTTTTGATATTACTACCGCCGCGGCTATTTTTCCTTATAACGGCGTAGTTGATATGGCGGATAATTCGTTTGACGGCAATGCCAACGGCATGGCCGAGGGTCCGAGAGCGCAAAGCAATTTAGCGCCCTATAACGCCAATAGCCAAGCGCATGAAGGCGAAGGCGATGATTATTATTGGCTGTTTAATACCAATAATACAATTGATACTATACCGCCAAGAGTGGATCAGGTTAATCCGGTGGTCGGCGGCAGCGGCGTGGATTTATTAGCCACTCCGGAAGCGACCTTTTCCAAATTATTAATGAGCTCGTCGTTGGATAGTTCAAGCATAAACTTTAAAAGCGCCGGCGCGGCTTATAATTATTGGATAACCAAAAGCGATAATTTCAGCGACAAGAAAACCACCGCTTATATCAACCATGATCAGTTTAATGAAAATACCAATTACGCGGTTCAGTTAAATTCCGGCATAAAAGATATTTACCAGAATTGCTACACACCTTGCTCCGGCTTAGGCATAACCGGCAATCCGTCCTGCTGCAATGGCCAGCCGAGCGGGCAGGCGAGCTGCCAATAATAAAAAATTAAAAATGTAAATCTTAAAGTGAAAAATGTTTAAGAATATAAAAAAATTATTATTTACTTTTTGCCTGCTGGCGGCTTTACTGTCTCTGGCTCATTTCGCCATGGCCGCTACCGCGCCTGACGTAGGGCTTGAGGCCGCCGCCGGCACGGGCTTAAGCGCGGCTAATGACCCGAGAATTATCGCGGCTAATATAATAAGAATAGTGCTGGGCTTTTTAGGCATTATCGCGGTCGGCTTAATAATCTACGCCGGCTGGCTTTGGATGACGGCCGAAGGCGAGGCGGAAAAAGTTGAAAAAGCCAAAAAAATATTAATCGGCGCGGTTATCGGGCTAACAATTTGCTTGGCTTCATTCGCTATCGCCAGTTTTATTTTAAATAATTTGCTGGACGCCACCGGCACCGGAACAACTAGTACCATTCCCGGCGGCGGTACGGTTACTCCCGGCGGCGGTACGCCGACTTTGCCCGGAGAAGGCCAGCCTTGTTTAAAAGATTCTCTAGATACCCAATGCGTGGCCGGTCGGTGCGCTGCTGGTTTAAGCTGTTCAGCAACTGATTGTTTGTGCAAGAAAACCAACCAACCCGGCGAAGGCCAAAGCTGCGACGGCAATACTAATCTTGCCGGCTGCCAAGCGGTTGATTGCGCCGATAGTTTAGCTTGCTCGTCCAACGATAATTGCTCTTGTATTAAAACTCCTTTAATCGCCTGGGTCAGCCCGATTGACGCTTCCTCGACGCCTAACGGCGCTATTGGAAATTTTATTACCATCGGCGGCAGATATTTTGGTACGACTACCGGACAAGTAATTTTTACGGGTGATCCCAATAATGCCGGCGATGATAAAGCCGCGACTTTCCCCAATCAAGTTAATCCGCTTTGCGTAAGTTTCTGGCAAGACAATCAAATTATAGCGGTCGTGCCGGCCGGAGCCGTTAGCGGGCCGATTAAAGTTATTGACAGTAAAAATTATTTTGATACCACGGATAATAACCGCGGCGCCCGGCTTAAAGATTTTTTAATAAATAACATTAAGCGTCCGGGACTCTGCTTGGCCGATCCGCCTTCGGGCGGTTTGGCTGATAAATTTACCTTGCAGGGCAGCGGTTTTAATCTTTCGCCTCATTCGGTTTTCTTCGGCAGCGGCTTAAGCGCCATCGCGGCCAATAATATTGCCAGCTGGACCAATACTTCGGTCAAAGCCACCGTGCCTAATATTAAAGACGGCAGAAATTCGGTTTTTGTCCAAACCAATAGTATTAATTCCAACGACCTGATTTTTACCGTAAGAAACAGCGCGGACGCTAATCCGGCGATTGAATATATTGAGCCGAGCAAAGGCCCGTCCGGCCAGTACATAACTATTTACGGCCGTAATTTTAAAACTTATAACGCGCAAAAAAGTTCGGTAAAATTTTATTTGCCGGCCGATCCGAATACCAAAATAAACGCGGACATTGATTTCCCGGAGGCCTGCCGCAATAATTGGTGGCATGATACTTATATTATAGTTAAAGTTCCTAAAGTAAATAGTTTAGGAGCCTATAAAGTTGAAGTTACCAATATTGACGGCAAGGCCAGCGCGCCGGCTGATTTTACGATTAATAATGAAACGCCGGCTCCGGGTCTTTGTTCATTAAATCCGAATAACGGCCCGGTTGGCTGGCCGGTAACCGCTAATGGCGAAAGGTTTGGAGCTAGCCAGGGAACCGGCCGCGTCCAATATTTTAATAATAAAGACGGCGCTGTGCGCGGCTGGGCTGACAAAAAAATTGATACTAACGTGCCGGCCGGCTCAATCAGCGGCCCATTTAGAATAATTGACGGCCAAGGGTATATTAGCAATCCGTTGCCTTTTAGAGTCGGCAAATGTTCCAGCAGTTCAGAATGCGAGAGCGGCGAAGAGTGTTGCGGCGGCGGTACCTATTGGTCAGGCATCTGCCGCGCGGCCGGCACCTGCGCCCAGGGTTCGCCAGTAGCTTGCGGTTTTGGCTGGACGTTTTCAACTGAATCGGGCCAATGCGCGGTTAATCAAGAAAAATGCGATATACCTAACGCGGCGCCGGGCAGCGCGATTACTTTTCATTGTTGCGCTCGCGGCCAATGCAACCGCCTGACCGGCCAATGCGACGGCTGTACCATAAATAAACCGGACCAATGCGATGGTGATTTGCAATGCTGTTCCACCGGCGGCTGCAAAGATTCTGACGGCGACGGCAAAACCGAATGCTCTGACGGCGAGGCTTGCTCAAGCTATGGCTTAAGCCAATGCTCTTCAAGTTATTTTTGCCCCAACTCGCCGGGCAAATGCTCAACCTATGGCGGCGGCGCGGTTATTGAAATCGGCAGCTGCGATTATAGTTGTAATAATTTTAGCGCTTGCAAGACTGATTTATGCGAATATAGGGCGAGCATAGATAAATGCCTTAAAAAGAACCAAACTTGCGGTTTGCCTAAAATTGTTAATTATATGATCAACGGCGCGGCCATGGAAGCTACCGCTGAATGTTTGCCTTATAGCAATAAAAATAGATGGATCATGAAAATCAGTACCTCTTGTCCGGTCGGTTGGACCAGTATTTCCGGCGGCCGCTGCGTAGAAAATAATACGGCTTGCTCGGCTTGCGGAACCGGCTTTAAATGCTTAAAAGAAACGGACATTTCAGTTGACGGTAGCTGCGTGGTTGAGCAGAGCCTTTGTCCAGTCGGTTCAACTTGCAATAAAAAAAATAAATGCGTGAAAAGCGATAGCGCCAGCTGCGAATGCTGCTGCCGCATCGGTTATGATAGCGAAGATTGCTGTTCGCCTTTAAAGTGCCAAGGCAAATGCGGCAGTGATATAACCGCCAACACTAATACTTATGGCAAGTGCTCCGGCTGCGGCAGCGTGGGCGCGACCCAGGCTGAACATAACGCGGCCTGTAATTGCTCCGGCACCAGCGGCAAATTTTGTTTAATTGATACGGCTAACCCGGCCGGCGTCTGCGCCGACTGCGCCCAAATTAGCGACGCGGCTATTTGCAGCGGCCAGGGCGAGGGCAGCTGCTGCGTTGACGCAAAAAAAAATAACGCTTGCCGCGGCGGAGCGGCGCCATACGCTACCGGCAACCCGGCTTATAATTATTGCGCTTATTATGAATGCAGTTCCGGCAGCTGTTCAAATACGCCGGTAGCCGCCTCTAATTCGCCGACTTATAAGACTAAAGCTGAATGCGACAATAAATGCGCGCCCGCGGCCCAATTCGGCAATACTTGTTTTAATAGCGCCACCACCACGCAAAGCTGCGATATTAATAAATGCGTCGGCTTTGCCTGTTTAAACGAAGACGGCAAAGGCGCTTCGGCACAAAGCTGCGGCACCTGTTGCTGCGATCCTTACGCCAATCCGGATACTTGTAAAAATATAAATTCACTTTTAACCTGTAAAGCCAACCAAGGGTCATGTTCGGGTGAAAAGCGGGGACTTTGCTGCGGCTGTTCTAAAGATAATGAATGCGGCGACGCCAACGCGGTTGGTTGCGGCGGTGATACCTGTTGCCAGGCCAGGCCGAAAGTTATCAATACTGCACCGGGTAGCGGAGCCAACGATGTTTGCCGCAATGGCCTGATTCAAGCCACTTTTGACCAAGCCATGCAGATAAATACTTTTAATAACAATGTTATCGTGGCCGGCGACTATGGCGCGAGCCAATGTCCGGCCAATACCAGATATTTAACCGCGGCTTATAAGCCGTCAATCTTCGCCAAAATAAAATTCTGGCTGGCTAAACTGCCTTTGGTTAATAAAGTATTCGGTAAAGATGCCCAGGCTTCGGATACTATGACCGGAAATTTTTGTACTGTCGCCGGCTCGGTTAGCGGTTATGTTAAAGCTGATAAAACCACTGTCATGGAATTTAAGCCGCAGCAAATTTTAGAGGCAAAAAGAAAATATTATGTTATAATAAAAGGCGACTCGGACGTTACTGATGCCGTGCGTAACGGAGTTTTAAATCAGGCGGGCATAGGCTTAAAATCGGTTGATGAAAAAGTTTTTAACGGCGTAAATTTTAAAGGAAAAATTTGGTCTTTCATTACTAAAGAAAATACGGCGGCTAATAATGGAATTTGTTTGGTTAATGGCGTAAGCATTGATCCAGCAGGCTATTTATTTAACACCGCGGTTAATGATCCGGCCGATGATAATGGCGCGGACGATCAAACCATCAGAGATAGCGATAAGATTTTTAGGGCCACGGCTTATTTCGCGGCCAATCAGCCGATCGCGCCGGTGGAAAATGTTTATAATTGGCGCTGGGATTGGAATATAGACAATAAAGCGGTGGTAAAATTTAAAAACGGCGACAACGCGCTTGATAACAGGCCGGAACAGACGATAGTCGCCCAGAATGTTAAGGAAGCCAATACTTTGCTTCATGCTAAAGCCACTATTATAGAGGATAAAGTCAATAAATCATCAACCGTCGGGCAATCTAAAGAAAGCGCCGCGGAAGTTTATGTCTTTTTATGCGCCAACCCTTGGCCAACGTATAAAGCTGATGGCAGTTGGGAGCCATGGCGAGACGCCTTCGGCAATTGCACGGCCACAACCGGCAGCTGTTCCGGCACTAATTTCGCTTTATATTATTGCCGCGACGCCGGCGAGGCCGGTACGGCTGATGATTTGCCGGCGATTTTAAGCGACACGACCGTAATCCGCGGCTCTTCGGCCGAACAGAATATTTTAAAAGAGTTTTATTTCTTTAGGGAAGGCGCGCCCAATATTGGCGGCGTTAATTTAACCGTCGCAACCAACAATGAAATAATGCAGGGCGGCAAGGCCGGGCTGGTTTGGCAGGCGATTAGCGTGCCAAGCGATCAGCAATTGGACAAATATTTGGTTTATTACGGCACTAAACCGGGCAGTTACGAGCAGTCAATTCCGGCCGCAACGCCGGGCGCGACCGCCAATCCTTTTATAGTGAGCAATCTAACCAATGGCGTAAAATATTATTTCGCGGTTACGGCCAGATATAAAAGCGGAGCCGAAAGCGTTTATTCCAATGAAGTTAGCTTTACTCCGGCCGATAGTTGGGCACCGAGAACACCTGAAGGTTTAAGCGGCGAGGCCGGAACCGGCAAAGCAATAATTACTTGGACGGCTAATATTGATGATACCGTAATTTATAAAATTTATTACGGCGCTACCAGCGGTTCTTTGGGCGCGTCGGTTAATTTAGAAAAAAGCAAATGTTCGGTTGCCACGGGGAAATGCGGAGTTACCATAAATAATTTAACCGCCGGAGTTATTTACTATTTCGCGGCCACGGCTTTAGACCTTAAAGCCAATGAAAGCAATAAGTCGGGAGAAATTAATTTAACAATAAAATAATTTAATTTTTTGTCATTGCGAAACGATCGCCTGCCTGCCGGCAGGCAGGCTCGCAATAACATATACTATTTTATGTTTGACGAACTTGATAGTAAAAATTTGGCGGCAGGCGAAAGCGTTCGGCCGGCCGGTTCAGCGCCAACTAAAGCCGAAGATATTTTTTCCGAAGTGGATAAAGCCGTAAAGCCGGAAGTGTTTAGGCCAAGAGCCGAAAATCCTTTATCTCCCACGGGAACAGTCATACCAGCGAATAGCAGTTGGTTTAAAAACAAAGGTTTGATTGCCGGTTTAATTTTTGGCGGTTTAATTATTGTAATCGGCGGCGGCTACATCGGCTTGAAGCTAATGGTTAAAAGTAAAACGCCGGCCGCCATGGAAGTCAGCCAGGAGGCCAATAGCCAAATTACGCCGGAAGTTGCGGCTCCGGCCGCGGAAAATAATGCCGCCGCGCAGTTGGAACAGCCCGCGGTTACCCAGCCGGTCGATAGCGACCAGGACGGTTTAACCGACGAAGAGGAAGTCGCCCTTGGGACCAGTCCCGGTAATCCGGATACTGATAATGACGGCTTAACCGATCGCGAAGAAGTAAAAGTTTATAACACTGACCCGCTTAATCCTGATTCTGACGGCGACACTTATCAGGACGGCCAAGAAGTTAAAGGCGGCTTTGACCCAAAAGGGCCGGGCAAGCTTTTTGAAATTAATAATCAAGAACAATAATATGTTTGATTTTTTTAAAAAACATAAAACGGAGCGACCGGAATCAGAATCCGCGTTGGCCGACCTTGTCGGCGAATTGGATCCGGCGCCAAAACCATCGGCCGAAATTGATAATATAGCAATTCATGTCATGCCCAGGCGTTTCAGAAATCAGCCGGTCAAAGAGGATAGCGCCAAAACCACCGGCTTCATAATAATTATTAGCGGAGTGGTATTTTTATTGGTAGCTTCGGCTGTTTTATACTATTTTTTATTTAGAAAACCAAGCGTAACCATTACCCAGGAGCCGACATTAACCGAGGAAAATAGTTTAACCGAGACCGAGGCTAACCAAGCCGCTCTATCTTCAGACGGCTTGACCGCGACCGGGACAGGCATGGCGACCTTGCCTATTGGTAATGAAGGCGCGGCTACAACCACCGCTACCACAACCACTGAAACCATACCGGAAGAGACAGAACTTAGCTTGCGCGTTGGAGCGGATAGTGATAATGACGGTTTAACCAACGCGGAAGAGCTTATTTTTAACACCGTTTCCACTGTAGCTGATACTGATGGCGACGGCTACACGGACGGCTCTGAACTTATAAATTTATATAATCCGGCCGGCGCGGGAAAATTAACCGCCAGCACCAGTATTTCTCTTTATGAGAATAAAACTTTTAATTATGATTTGTTATATCCCGCGATTTGGCAAATCAGCATTAACGGCGGCGATGATTCGCTGATGTTTAGAACGGGCGATAACCAATTTGTACAGATTATAGTCCAGCCTAATGTTAACAAGCAAACGCTTGATGAATGGTATATTGAGCAGATTGGCGTCTTCACCATTAGTGAAACAGACAGGATAAGCGGCGCTAATTGGCAAGGCCTTAAAACCCCCGATGGCTTAAATGTATATTTAATGGATAAAAAACAGAATTATATATTCAGCTTAACTTACAATCCGGGCGATCAAAAAGTTTTGGAATATTTTAATATTTTTCAGATGATGGTTAAATCGTTTAATTTATAAAGATTAAGAATTCCAGCATGAAAATTGAAATTAATAATCAGGCTAATTATAAAATTGATTTAAAGCTATTGGAAAAAGTTATTCAGGCTTTCGCGCTGGCCTATAAAATAGGCAAAAATAAAGAAATTTCCCTGGCCTTAGTCGACGATGCTGAAATAAAAAAATTAAATTTTACTTATCGGGGATTAAGCGAGGCGACGGACGTTTTGTCGTTTTCCGGCGAAGGCGATTATCTCGGGGAAATTATCATTGGTTACGATCAAATTAAGCGCCAGGCCGGCAAGTTTAAAAACAGCGCCGAAGAGGAGTTGATATTTATTTTAGTGCATGGCCTATTGCATTTAATCGGCTATGACGACAAGACGGATGGAGAGAGAAAAAAAATGATAAAAATGGGGGAAGAGTTTGTAAAAAAATATTTATGATAAGAATAAAGAGGCTGTTTAAAAGCTACGGCTACGCCATTAAAGGATTGTTCAAGACTTTTCGCGAAGAGCAAAATTTAAAAATTCAAACTTTTATAAGTTTAGTTGTTTTAATTTTGGGAATTTATTTTTCCGTCAGCCGGATTGAATGGGCGATTTTAATACTGGTGATTTTCCTGGTTTTAACAGCGGAGATTACTAATAGCGCGGTTGAACGCATCACTGACGTTTTAAAGCCCAGGATTAATACTTATGTCAAAGAGATTAAAGATATTATGGCGGCCGCGGTTTTGCTGTCCTCAATAGCGGCCATGGCCATCGGCATAATTATATTTTGGCCGTATGTGAATAAATTATTTGGACACTAAGATAATTTTCTTGTATAATAAGTAATATATGAAAGACAACATTATTGCCGGACTTGATATCGGCTCAACTTCCATCAGGCTCGTAGCCGGACAAAAGAAGGTTAATGAGTCGGGAGAACAACTGCAAATTTTAGGCGCGGTCACCGTGCCGGCCGAGGGCATAAACCGAGGCGTGGTTAATAGCATAGAAGACGCCACTTCGGCGATTTCCGCCTGCCTGGAAAAAGCTGAAAGATTAATCGGCGTGCCAATAACCAATGTCTGGGTAGGCATAAACGGCCCTAATTTAAAATGTGAAAAAAGCCAAGGCGTAGTCGCGGTTGGCAGGAGCGACAATGAAATAACCGAGGACGATGTTAACCGAGCGGTTGAAGCGGCCCAGGCCTTATCAGTACCGCCGAATTACGAAATTCTTCATGTCATACCGGTTAGATTCGCGGTGGATAACCAAGCGGATATAAAAGACCCGATTGGCATGACTGGCGTTAGGCTGGAAGTTGAAACTTTAATTATTCAAGGGCTGTCAAGCCAGATAAAAAATTTAACCAAAGCGATTTACCGCACCAGCCTGGAAATTGAAGATTTGGTCTTATCGCCTTTGGCCGCGGCCGAAGTTGTTATCGGATCTAAGCAAAAAGAGCTGGGCGCGGCTTTAATTAATATCGGATCGTCCACTACCAGTTTGGCGGTTTTTGAAGAAGGTGAGCTGCTCCATGCCGCGGTTATTCCTATCGGTTCCGAGCATATCACGGCCGATGTAGCTATCGGATTAAGATGCCCGATTAATTTAGCCGAAAGGATTAAACTTGAATACGGTTCGGCTCGAAGCGATAAATTCACTAAAAAAGACGAAGTTGACGTTAGCGACCTAGCTAAGGAAGAAAATATTTCCGAAGACAGCATAGTAATTTCCAAAAAATACGTGGCTGAAATTATTGAAGCGCGAGTTGAGGAAATTTTTGAGAAAATTGATAATGAATTAAAAAAGATAGACCGCTCGGGCATGTTGCCGGCCGGAGTTTTTTTAATCGGAGCCGGCGCTAAATTAAATGATTTAGTGGAAGTGGCGAAAAATAAATTACGCTTGCCGGCTTGCTTGGGTACCAACCAGAATGTTCCTTTAGCTCTTGATAAAGTTAGTGATGTTAATTATTTAACCGCCTTGGGCCTGGTGGCTTGGGGCAACCAGCTAACCAAGCGCAAAAAAAATTCAAGAATAAGCTGGCCGAGCGGCGGCGCGGCCGGCAAAGGCCTTGAGCAAGTTAAAGATTGGTTTAAATCGCTTATACCATAAGCGTATAAATCTTTTATACAGCCTATATTTTTTAAGCATTTTTTAACTCTTGATAAAAATATAATAATAGGTTAAGATAAAATTAGTTATTCACTTAACCAAGACTAATATTATATGGCGGAAGTAAAACCAGTTGTAGAAACATTTGCCAAAATAAAAGTTATCGGCGTCGGCGGCTCGGGCGGCAGCGCGGTTAACCGCATGATTGACGCCGGTATTCGCGGCGTGGAATTCATCGCGGTCAATACTGACGTCCAGGCGCTTCATTATAATAAAGCTTCTAAAAAAATACATATCGGAAAAACCATAACCCGTGGCTTAGGCGCGGGCATGAATCCTGATTTAGGCAAGCGTTCGGCCGAAGAAGCGCAGAACGAAATTAGGGACATGCTTAAAGACGCTGACATGGTTTTTGTTACCTGCGGACTGGGCGGGGGAACCGGCACCGGCGCTTCGCCATCAATCGCCGAGATCGCCCGCGACTTAGGCGCTTTAACCGTAGCCGTAGTGACCAAGCCTTTTGCCTTTGAAGGCGCGCAAAGAAAAAATATTGCCGAACGCGGTTTAGCCGAACTGTCCGATAAAGTAGATACCATAATTACCATTCCTAATGATAAGCTGCTCCAGGTAATTGATAAAAAAACTTCGCTCTTAGACGCTTTTATGGTAGTTGACGAAGTGCTCCGGCAGGGCGTTCAGGGCATCTCCGAATTAATTACCGTGCCCGGCCTTATTAACGTGGATTTTGCGGACGTTAAAGCGGTCATGGCTAACGCCGGTTCGGCCTTAATGGGCATCGGCCAAGCTTCGGGCGAGAATAAAGCGATTGAAGCGGCTAAGATGGCCATAAGCTCGCCGCTTTTAGAAATGTCGATTGAAGGCGCGCGCGGCATATTATTTACCGTTGTCGGCGGGCCTAATTTATCCATGCACGAAGTCAATGAAGCGGCCAAGGTAATAACTTCTTCGGTTGACGAAGACGCGAAAATTATTTTCGGCGCCGTGATTGATGATAAATATAAAGATGAGATTAAAATAACCGTGGTGGCGACCGGCTTTGACGGCCGCCGTGTTGGCGTTAGCGAGACGATTTCCTCGGACAGAATTTATACGCCTAATCCTTATATAATCGCGGAAGAAGATAAAGAAAATAAAGAGCAGCTGGGCAAAAAGAGAAGTAAGATTTCTCCCTTAAAGCAAGCGCAGTCAGAACCGGCGCAAAAAAAGAGCGCCGATGCCGAAGAAGAAGACGAGCTCGGCATCCCTGCCTTTATTCGGAAAAAGATGATGTAGCCACCGATTGTCATTGCGAGGAGCGTAGCGACGAAGCAATCTCATTTATTTTCATATTATATATGACTTTAACTCAGGAACAATTTAATCTGATTGCCACTAAAGAAGATTTGAAAGAATTCGCCAAGAGCGCGGAAATTCAACAAATGAAGAATGAAATATTGTCTTCAAACGACAAATTATCAAAAAAGCTTGATGATTAATAAAATACCAAACTTATTATATAAGCACCCCCGAAAGGGGTGTTTTTAGTTTGGCAAATTTGAAATGTTGAAGGAGAAATGATAAAGTTTATATATGAAAACAGGCAAATCAGTTTTAATCGTTGCCGCGGTTACGGCGCTTCTAGGCGTCGGCGCTTATTTTTCAGCTTTTAATTTTTTGTCGCAGCCAAAGTTCAGCCTGCCGGCGTTTAATTTCGCGGCCGAAAGCGCCAAACCGGTTTTAGAAAATCAGATTGCCAAAACGCCCGCTAAAGCCGATAACGAGATAAGCTTTTTTTTCGCCGGCGATGCCATGTTCGGCCGGAACGTTGGCTATAAATTTCAGAAAAATAATTTTATAGATTTATTCGCTAATTTTGACAAGGCTATTTTAGAAGAAGCCGATATCGCTTGGCTTAATTTAGAAGGCCCTGTGAGCGACAAAGAAGTTACGCAAAGGCCCCAGGACCATAGCCTGGTTTTTAATTTTTCGCGCGAAACCATAGAAGCTTTAAAATATTTAAAAATCACCACGGCCGGCCTGGCTAATAACCATACTGATAACCAAGGGCAAAAGGCGTTAGCTAAAACCAAAGAAATTTTAGAAGAGGCGCGGATTGATTGGAACGGAGAGCCGAATAAAATCAGTGAGGATGGCATCAGGCGCTATCAGCAAGGCGATCTGTCGGTCGCGCTTATATCGGTTAATGCCCTGTATGGCGCTAAAGGCGTTGAAGAGCTAATAAAAGAGGAAAAGAATAAAAATAATTTTGTCATTGTCCTGCCGCACTGGGGAAATGAATATGAGACTTCTCATAATGCCAATCAAGAAAAATTAGCTAGGGCCTTTATAGCGGCCGGGGCGGATTTAATTATTGGCGGACATCCGCATGTCGTTCAGGACGCGCAAGTTATTAACGGTAAATTGGTTTTTTATTCTCTAGGCAATTTTATTTTTGATCAGATGTTTTCCGCCGAAACCCAGCAGGGCCTAATATTATCCGGAGTTATTATCGCTGAGAAAATAAAAATCAAGCTGGTGCCGATCGTAAGCAAAAAAATGAAGCCGGAAATTATGAGTGGCGCGGATAAAGAGAAAATAATAGATAGAATCTGCAGCGGAATTAAAGATTATTGCAAGGATGATATAATTAGTATATAATTATTAAGCAAAAATTTATGAAAATATTAGTAGCTTATTATTCCCGGACCGGAGTTACCAAAAAATTAGCCGAATATCTGGCTAAAAAAATTAACGCCGAAACCGAAGAAATTAAAGACACGGTAAATCGCGCCGGCGTCGTCGGTTATATGCT
The DNA here is from genome assembly GCA_028703305.1 of Patescibacteria group bacterium. Taxonomy (GTDB): domain Bacteria; phylum Patescibacteriota; class Patescibacteriia; order Patescibacteriales; family GWC2-42-12; genus JACPHD01. Next base: position 16,973 of record JAQVNC010000005.1, on the reverse strand, counting down.
GGCCGGCCGCGACGGAATGAAACGCCGGCTGACCAAGCTGGAAACGCCCAAATTAAATCCGGCCGATTTTGAACTGGTAATTATCGGTGGGCCTATTTGGTCATGGAATATGTCGGCGCCGATCAGGACTTATTTGGAGAATTATAAAAATCAATTTAAAAAAGCCGCTTTTTTTTGCACCATGGGCGGCAGCGGCGACGATATAGCGTTTAAAGAAATGGAAGAAATAATCGGCAAAAAACCGGTGGCGGCTCTGGCGATAAAAACCAAGGAAGTAGCAGCTGGCGATTTAAATAAAGCGGAAAAATTTTGCTCCGAAGTAACGGGTACGGCCGCTTAAAATTAATAAAAAATATGGAAGAAAAATTAGGCAAATTAACTTTAATAAAGGCGGAAGATAACGCGGAGAAAACAATAAAGCCCAAGGAGAAAATTAATGCTTATATCCTATATGAATTAAAGGATTTGGTTGATAAATTAATACCTCAAAAGCAGATGCATAGAACCACTATTGACTCTTACGTAGTTAAATATAATCAGGTTGTTGCTTTGGATGATGAGGAAATAATCAGGCGGATTAATAAATTTAAAGCCGAAGATGTAAAGGCCAATACTTTTTTATATCAAGCTTTGCTTAAAGTGGCAGAAGAGCGGGGCTTAGACGATAAGACCGAAAATTAAAATAATTTATTTTTGATTATGCCCGGAACCAATAGAAATAATATAAAATCAGGCTTTAATGTGGCCATCGTGCAAAAACATCATCAAGCTAGCGGCGAATTAACCCAAGGCATAGTGGCGGATATTTTAACTAATTCGCCGAACCATCCGCGCGGCATAAAAGTAAGGTTAGAGACCGGGGAGGTCGGGCGAGTGCGGGAAATATATGAAGAATAATCTATGTGGTTCGTCTATATTTTAAAATGCGCGGACGGCAGCTTATATACGGGCATAACCACGGACGTTAAAAGGCGCCTTAAGGAGCATAACAGTTCTGTTTTAGGCGCTAAATACACTCGCGGGCGCCGGCCGGTAAAATTAATTTGCCTACGCCGGAAGAAAAACCGGTCAACGGCCGCCAGAGAGGAGCGGCGGATCAAAAAAATGAGCAGGCAGGAGAAAATAAAGTTTATAAAAATGAGATAATTGTTACTTTTATAACTTTTTTCTCTTAATCAAAAAAAGAGAACAATAAATGCTTCTGGATTCCCGCTTTCGCGGGAATGACAATGACATATCCACATATCCACAGCCCTAGATTTATGAATTGGATTTAAAAATGAAAAATGTTATAATTTTTCTAAAAAACTAATCTAAAATTAGCCAAAGTAATAAAACTTGACCATACTATATCTAGTGGTATAATTAAATCAAAGACTACAAGATATGGATAAAGGTTGAAGAACTTAGATAAGGCACTTTCTACTGAATAACGCTAAAATAAGTGCTTTTTTATTTGACCCTAAAAAATATCCAATCTAAACCTCAAAGGAGAAGAAAATATGAGATGCCCGATCTGTTACTACGAAGATTCAAAAGTAATTGATTCCAGAGTGGCCTCGGACGGCCTCTCTATCAGAAGAAGGCGTGAATGCCTTAAGTGCGGTTTTAGGTTTTCAACTTACGAAGAAGTGGAAATTTTGGATTTGGCGGTAGTTAAGCGCGATGGGCGCAAAGAGTCTTATTCCCGTGAAAAAATCGTTAAAGGCTTAAAGCGGGCGTTAGAAAAACGGCCCATCACCGATGATAATTTTAAGAAGCTGATTAATTCAATAGAGCGCGATTTGCAAATTTTAAGGAAAAACGAGGTAACGGCCGGCGAAATCGGGCAAATCGTGATGAAAACCTTAAAGCGTTTTGACCAAGTGGCCTATATCCGTTTTGCCAGCGTTTATGAGTCATTCAAAGACGCACATGAATTTAGGCGGGAATTAAATAAGCTAATAAAAACAAAAGGGCCGGCCTCCGTTAAAGTTGCGGCGAGGCGGGCAAAGAAAAAATAATCCTATGCAAGAAATCCCCATTATCCAAATTTTAAAACGTTCCGGCGAAATCGCGCCTTTTGACAAGGCTAAGCTGGTCAGCGCGATTTATAAAGCCACCGAAGCCGTTAACAAACCGGATCAGTTTTTGGCGCAAAAGTTTGCCGATCAGGTGGTCGCGCAGATAAATGAAAAATTCCACGCCCGCAGCATCCCGGCGGTTGAAGAAGTGCAGGACATGGTTGAAGAGATTTTAATTAAGAACCGCCAGATTAAAACCGCCAAAGCCTATATTTTATATCGCGACCAACGGGCGCGCCTCCGCGAGATGAAGTCCATGATTAATTCGGACGAATTAATGGAAGGCTATTTAAAACAAAGCGATTGGCGGGTTAAAGAAAATTCCAACATGAGCTACAGCCTACAGGGGCTAAATAACCATTTAGCTTCGGCGATTTCTTCAAGCTATTGGCTGAACCAAGTTTATACGCAAAATATCCGAGAAGCCCATAAAAACGGCGATTTGCATCTGCATGATTTGCAGCTCTTAGCGCCTTATTGCGCCGGCTGGGATTTACGCGAGCTTTTAATCCGCGGTTTTGGCGGCGTGGCCGGCAAAGTTGAAGCCAAACCAGCCAAGCATTTGCGCACCGCCTTGGGCCAAATTATTAATTTTTTCTATACTTTGCAGGGCGAGGTGGCCGGTGCCGAAGCTTTCGCCAACTTTGATACTTATCTGGCGCCCTTCGTCAGGCATGACAATTTAAGCTATAAAGACGTAAAGCAGGCTCTCCAGGAATTTTTATTTAACATTAACGTTCCGACCCGCGTCGGTTTTCAAACGCCTTTTACCAATATCACCATGGATTTAACGCCGGGCGCGACTACGGGCGAGGAAAATGTCATTATCGGTGGCAAAATTATGCCGGAAAAATATAAAGAATTTCAGCCGGAAATGGATATGATAAATTTGGCTTTTGCCGAATTAATGATGGAAGGCGATGCCAAGGGGCGCGTTTTCACTTTCCCGATTCCGACCTATAACATTACTAACGATTTTAAATGGGACTCGCCGGTAGCTACTAAAGTTTTTGAAATGACGGCTAAATACGGCATTCCTTATTTTTCCAATTTTGTTAACAGCGACATGAATCCGGACGACGCGCGCTCAATGTGCTGCCGTTTGCGCCTGGATAATCGGGAATTAAGGAAGCGCGGCGGCGGCTTATTCGCGGCCAACCCGCTAACCGGTTCAATCGGCGTGGTAACGGTTAATTTGCCACGCGTCGGCTATTTATCAAAAACCAGAGAAGAATTTTTTGAACGTTTGGATAATTTAATGCAGATTGCCTCGGAAAGCCTGGAAGTTAAGCGCACCGTGCTTGAAGATTTAACCGATAAAGGCCTTTATCCCTACGCCAAATATTATTTAAACAATATTAAACAGCGCTTTAACGGCTATTGGAATAATCATTTTTCCACTATCGGCGTTATCGGCATGAACGAAGCTTTATTAAATTACGCGCCAATCAGAAAAAACATTGCCACGCCGGAAGGCAAAGAATTCGCTTTGCAGGTTATGGATTACATGAGAAACAAAGTTTTGGATTTCCAGGGCAAAACCAACCATCTTTATAACCTTGAAGCTACGCCGGCCGAAGGCGTAACCAGGCGCTTATCGCGGATTGATAAAGATAAATACAAGGATATTTTAGTGGCCAACGAAGAAGCTTTTCAGGCCGGCAAAGCCTCGCCTTATTATACTAATTCCAGCCAGCTGCCGGTAAATTATACCGCCGATCTGTTTGAAGCCATGGATTTACAGGATGACATCCAAGTTAAATATACCGGCGGTACGGTTCTGCACGGTTTTATCGGTGAAGCTCTGCCCAGCGCCGAATCGGTTAAAAGCTTGGTTAAAAAAATAGTTAATAAATACCACATGCCTTACTTTACCATCACGCCGACTTTTTCGGTTTGCCCCAAGCACGGCTATCTGGCGGGCGAACACTTTTTTTGCCCGAAGTGCGACGAGGAAATAGGCTATCTGGCTAAAGAAGAAGTTGAAAAAGAAGTTGAACAAATTTTAATTTAAAAAATAAAAATCTAGTTTGTTTAAAGCTAGATAAAGGAGAAACCATATGAGTCCAATTGAAGCCAAAAGAACCGCCTGTGAAGTCTACTCAAGGGTAACTGGATATTTAAGGCCGGTTCAGCAGTGGAATGACGGCAAGCAAGCGGAATATTTCAACCGCAAGACTTTTAAAGTAAATAAAGAATAATAAGATTATTGGGAGGTCTTTGATATTTGGGATGTTGGGGATAGCCATTTCCCGATAATCCTAAAAATCTCAATAATTCCAATCGTCTTATGTTAATTGGCGGCTTGCAAAAATTTAGTTTATTGGATTACCCGGAGAAAATCAGCGCTATTGTTTTTACCCAAGGCTGTAATTTTCGCTGCCAATTTTGCTACAACCCTATGCTTGTCTGGCCCACCGAGGTCGGCAAGTCAAAATATGCCCGGGCAACCGGGCAACAAAAAGATCATCCCAAAATTAAAGAGGATGACCTTTTTGTTTTTTTAAAGGCTAGAGCCGGTAAATTGGACGCCGTCGTTATTACCGGCGGCGAACCATGCTTGCAAAAAGATTTATCGGAGTTTATCAGTAAAATAAAAAAATTGGGTTTTTTAGTAAAATTGGATACTAATGGCAGTTACCCGGAAATATTGGAAAAGCTGATTAAAGAAAAATTAATTGATTATATCGCCATGGATTTAAAAGCGCCGGCGGCTAAATATGACTTAGTGACCGAGTCGGGAGTGGATTTTGATAAAATCAATAAAAGTGTTAAAATAATAATGCAAAGCGGCCTGCCTTATGAATTTAGGACTACGGTAGTGCCCGGGCTTTTAAACAAAGATGATATTTTAAAAATGGGCAAAATAATCAAAAGCGCGCGTGCCTGGTATCTGCAAAATTTTAAAAGCAACGATGATTTGGTGAACCAAGATTTGAAAGGCAAGGTGCCGTATAATTCCCGGCAAATGAATGAGCTGGCGGAGGCCGGAAAGCAATATGTTAAAAAGTGCGAAGTAAGATGACAAAAAATAAAAAATTAAATTTTAAAATGTAAAATGGAAATTTAAATTTAAAAATTAATAATTTTAAAATTTTAATACAGCCCTATGTTAAAAAAAATTCTAAAACTCATCTCTTTTAAACTATTAACCGGTTTTTTAATCGCCGTCGGCTTGGTCGGCGGCGTTTATCTGGCTCTAGCCATAACCGGCCCGACGGCCGCTCCGACCGGCTCGCCGGCCACCGATACCGGACTGTTAAAGACATTTATCAATACCTTAATCGGCCCGTCAAGCGATATAAGCTTAAATACTGAAGATATTTTAACCGCGGTTAATGGTTTAGGGGGCGGGGGTCTTACTCCGCAAGCCCAAATTTTTACTTCTTCCGGGACTTGGACTAAACCCGATGGCGTTGATCTTGTTTTTATAACAATGTGCGGAGCCGGCGGCGGCGGCGGTGCCGGCACTTACACCAGCGGACTTGGGCCTAATGGCGCTACCGGAGGCAATTCTTCTTTTGGGTCTTTAACAGCGGTTGGCGGCGGCGGCGGTATGGGTGGAGGTACAAATCACGGTTTTCCTTATGGGCTAGGCGGCGGCGGTGGCGCTCCTGGCGGCAACGGAGGCTTTGCCAACAATGCCACGCCCCCTGTGTTCATAAATGCTCAACCAGGCGCCGGAGCCGGCGGCAGCGCTGGTAAAAATTATACATATGCCGCTTATGGCGGTGGTGGCGGTGGTGGCGGTGGCAGTATCTTTGGTAAGGGTGGCAATGGCAGTAATTCAGTATATTACTATGATAGTTGGATTCCTGGCGGTAGCGGTGGTATTGCTGCCGGTGGCGGCGGTGGCGGCGGGCTTTGGTATAGCGGCGGCGCTAGCGGCGGCGCTGGAGGAGGCGGAGCCGGTGGTGGCGTATGTTATGAAGATTATCCGGTTGCCGTGAGCGGCGATGTTACGGTTACGGTAGGAACCGGAGGCGCCGGTGGAGTTGCCAGCCAGGGTGGCGCCGGTGGAGCCGGCGGCAATGGCCAAGTTATTGTAAGATGGTACGAATAAAATAATTTTAATAATCTCCCATTTCTATGGATGAAGAAATAAAAAAAATGCTTGAAAAAAACTTGGAGTATAGCCAAGAAATTTATAAGCAGACTAAGTATATAAAAAGTTATGTTTTTTGGGCGCAGATTTTCGGCGTTTTAAAAATTTTAATAATTGTCGTGCCGATTGTCATTGGCATAATTTATCTGCCGCCTCTTTTGAAAGGCGTGTTTGATCAGTATAAAGATGTTCTGGGAAGCGGGGATGGCGGCAACCCGCTGGAAAGTTTATTAAAAGGCGACGCTGGTAATTTTGATATGGATAATGTTGATTTAAATAATTTGCCATCGCAAGCTAAGCAGTTATTAAATCAGTAGTATACTTCGGCTGAAGGACGTCTTTATGGTGACCGCGGCTTTTTTTATTGGCTTGATTTTTAGGCTTTTAAAAGCTAAGATATAAATATGGCCCGCCTGCGCTAAAGCTTCGGCGGGTAAAAAAATTTATTTTATAATATGGAAAACCTGTTAAAAAATTTGGAAATTTTAAGAGAACGACTCCTGGATACCTGGAGGTTGCTTTGACCTGGATCGGCAGAAAGAAAAAATTAATGAGTTAAAAGCGGAAATGTCCAAACCGAATTTTTGGCAAGATCAGGCGCGGGCGGTAATTTTAAGCAAGCAGGCCGAAGAATATGAATCGGAAATTATAAAATGGGAAAATTTAAAAAAAGAAATTATTGATTTAGAGCAATATGTGGCCGAAGCGATTAAAGAAAAAGATTTTAGCGTTGCCGATGAAGCGGAAAAAAAATATGGCGAACTCAAGCGCTCATATGAAGAGCTTGAGTTTTTTGTTTTGTTTTCCGGAAAATACGACAGAAGCAATGCCATTATTTCCCTTCATGCCGGTACGGGCGGAGTGGACGCGCAGGATTGGGCGCAAATTTTAGAGCGCATGTTTTTGCGCTTTGTTGAAAAAAAGGGTTGGCAAGCCGAATTAGTGGACAGGCAAATAGGCAACGAAGCCGGCATTAAAAGCGCCAGTTATCGTATTATCGGCAGCTGGGTTTATGGCTATTTAAAAAGCGAATCCGGCGTGCACCGCTTAGTCCGCATTTCGCCGTTTGACGCTGAAAAGATGCGCCATACTTCGTTTGCCTTAGTGGAAGTTATACCGGAATTGCCGGAAACCGAAGACATTGAAATAAAAGACAGCGATTTAAAAATAGATACTTTTCGCTCTTCGGGCGCCGGCGGACAGAATGTTAATAAAGTGGAAACCGCCGTTCGGATTACGCATCTGCCGACCGGCTTAATCGTTTCCTGCCAAACCCAGCGCTCCCAGCATCAAAATCGGGAAACGGCTTTAAAGATTTTAAAAGCTAAATTATTTAAGCTTGAAGAAGAAAAAAAACAAAGCCAAGAGAAGAAATTGCGCGGCGCGGCCCAGAAAGCCGAATGGGGCAAGCAAATCCGCTCTTATGTCATGCAGCCTTACCAGCTGGTGAAAGACCATCGTACCGATTATGAAACTTCGGATATTCAAAAAGTTTTGGATGGCGGCTTGGATGAATTTATGGAAGCGTATTTGCGCCGACAAAAAGTGAAAAAATAATATGCTATTTAAAGGAGGCATTAATCTGGCCAAGTCTAGAATTTTTTTAATTGCTTGCTTGGTTTTTATTTTTGGCGTGGCTTTAGCTTCGTTTTTACCGGTAGGAATTTTTCGTTTTAATATAGAGTTATTCGGCGCGGGCATTTTGTTTTTAGCTTTGACTATTTTATTTTGGCAATTAAAAACGGCGGGCAATAAGCCTGTTTTTTTGTTGCTGCTGTCTATTTTATTTTTTTCCCTTTGGCGCTATGGCGTTAGCTTACCTAGAAATGCGCCGGATAAAATTTGGCATTATAACGGCGGCTCTGTAATCTTGCGGGGATTTATAGATAATGAACCGGATATTAGGGAGTCCAGCCAAAAGTTGGAGATTGAAACAGAGGCGTTAAGCAAATTTCCTGGCAAAAAGATTTCCGGAAAAATTTTAGTTACCACCGGCTTATATCCGGAATATAAATATGGCGACGAAGTGGAGCTAAGCTGCGAGTTAGAGCGGCCGGAAGAATTTAAAGGTTTTGCCTATGACCGTTATCTGGCGCGGTATGATATTTATTCGGTTTGCTATTATCCCAAAATAAAAATTATCGGCGCCGGCGGCGGCAATCTGCTGTATAAAAAAATTTTTTCTTTTAAAGCTAAATTATCCGGCTTGATTGATATGGGATTAAGCGAGCCGGAGTCAAGCTTGGCCCGGCCGATTGTTTTTGGCGGGCAAAAAGGCTTGGAGCAAACTATCCGCGATGATTTTCAGAAAGTCGGGTTAACTCACATTATGGCGGTGTCCGGCTTTAATGTCAGTATTTTAGCGGTTATTGTTATGGCCGTGCTTTTGGCCTTAGGCTTAAGCCGAGGCCGAGCTTTTTACGCGGCCGTAATTTTTTTAGCCGCTTATATTGTGCTGGTCGGTTTGCCGGCTTCAGCTATGCGCGCCGGACTGATGGGCTTTTTAGTGCTATGGGCTTTAAAGCTCGGCCGGCTTAATAAAATTACCAACGCGCTGGTTTTAACCGCGTTTATAATGCTTTTAATCAATCCGAAACTTTTGCGCGACGATGTTGGCTTTCAATTATCTTTTCTGGCCATTGCCGGCCTGGTTTATGTTTATCCGATTCTGGAAGCGCTTTGGGGCAAGCTTCAACTGCCGAAATTAAAAGGCATAAGCGACGCTCTGCTTATTACCCTGGCCGCCCAAGTTTTTACTTTGCCGGTTTTAGCTTATAATTTTTCGCAAATTTCTTTAATCGCGCCCTTAGCGAATTTGGCCGTCTTATGGGTTTTGCCGATTTTAACGGTTTTGATTTTAATCGCTTTGCCGCTAAGCGCGGTTTTACCCGCTTTGTCGTTTTTATTTTTTCTGCCCAGCTTAATTTTAACCAAGTATATTTTAACGGCGGTTAAATATCTGGCAAAAATTCCTTATGGCTATATGGAAATAAATTATTTATGGAACGGCTGGGTAATTGTTTATTACGCTGCTGCCGTTTTTATAGCCGTAAAATTACAGCGGTCAAAATTGTTAAAAGAGGAGCTAAATGGTAAAATATAGATAATAAATTAAAATTATGAAAAAGATAAATTTTTGCTTAATTTTTTGTTTAGTCGCTTTAATTGTTCTTTTCGGCTTTAAAAATCCGGTTAAGGCAGAGGATAGCTATGATTTAAAAGCCGAGTCCTTAATTATGAATTCGGCTAAATGCGAAGTCAACCAGACTTGCTCTTTTACGGCCAGAGTAAAAAATTTGGGTAGCAGTTTTACTATGGATTTTCCCCTTAATTCCAGCTTGTCCGCGGCTAATTCAGCTGGTTTCCAGGCCAGCTATTCGCCGGCTCAGGGCGCGGCCATCAAAACCAATGATTATATTACCTTTACTATCAATTTGAAGGTTACCAAAATCGGCTCGGTTGATATGACTTTTAAAGTTGACCCGGCCGGTTATTTAACCGAAAGCAATGCTAATAATAATTCAACCTCATTAAAAGTTAATGTGGTCGGTTATGATTTAGCGGTTGAAAGCATAACCACAACTCCGGTTAAGCCAACTATCAAACAAAATTGCCTTTTAAGAGTTAAAGTAAAAAACAATAGCAGCTACAATCTTTATACCAGCTCCGGCCTGGATTTTATAAAAGATTTTACTGATTTTACAATTACTAAAGCTTCAAGTACAACGCCGTCGCTTAACCATCTAATTAACAGCGGCGGTTATCTTTACTATGAATATGAAGGCAATTTTTCCAGCAATGGCGATAAAAGATTAAGTTTTACCGTTGACCCTAAGGATGATTTAAAAGAAGTTGATTTAGCAAATAATATTGCCAATGCCACCACTACCGTTCTGACCGCGGCTGAAACCGACTTGGCAGTTAATTCCATAAGCTTCAGTCCGGCTAAGCTCGTAGTCGGCCAGGCGGTTGATATTACTGTCGGCGTAAAAAATACCGGCAAAACTTCTCTGACCGATGGTGCGGGCTTAGCTAAAAGCGAGATCAGCTATAATATTACCAACTCCAGTTTTAACGCCAACGATTTGGTAGTTGACGCCGAGCCGAATTTAAACGCGCCCTTAAAGCCTGATGATATTTTTCATTATGTTTTTCACGGCAGTTTTACTAAAGCCGGCCAAGCCGCGATAAATTTTGTCGTCAATAAAAATAAGTATTTAGTTGAATTAAACGAGGCCAACAGTTCAACTTCAACTCCGGTTATGGTTTATAATAGCCTTGACGAAGCTAATGATTTTACTTTTGCCAATCAAAAATTAGTTTTTGCCAGCTCCACCACCGCTATTTTAAGCTGGAGCACTAATGTTTTAACTACCGGCAAAGTTAATTATGGGTTGAAAAACGAAAGTATCAGCACTAATAAAGTTGAAGTTACGACCAACAGTTCTAATTTTAGCGTTACCCTTAACGGTTTAAACCCGGGCGCGGATTATGTTTATCAAATCACAGCCAAAAATAGCACTTTGGAAAAACAAGACGCGGCAGCTTCTTTTACTTCGCCGCCTAACAATGTTTTAGCGATTACCACCGGGCCGTCGGCTAGCGTTAATAATAAAACAGCAATTTTTAGTTGGACCACTAATTTAACCGCCTCTTCCCGGATCTATTATAAAAAGCAAGGCGTTAATAATCTAAGCGACTCCGGCAGCGGCGCTTTTACGGTCGACCATAAAATTGAGCTAAAAGATTTGGCAGTCGGCCTGTATGATTATTTTTTAAGTTCAACCAGCACGGCTAAAACCAATATTAAAACCGCTGGGGCGGTTTTTGAGATAAGGGAAGCGGCTGCTTCTGCTCCAGCCAGTTCAGCCGCGCCCGCGGCAGCTAATAATTCGGCGGCTCCCGCTTCGGCTGCCAGCCTAACCGTTAATGATGATAAATTATATGGCCAGCTAAAAGGCAAAATTTTGTTAAAAGTTGAAAGCCAGGGCCAGGCCTATTATGTAAGCAATAAAGAAAAAAAAGTGTACTATTTAGGCCGGCCGGCTGACGCTTTTCAGGTAATTAGAGGCCAGGGGATTGGCATTTCTAACGCCAATTTAGCCAAAATTCCCATTGGTTTAAGCGCTTTAAGCGGAGCGGATAGCGATGGCGACGGCTTGCCCGATGCCCTAGAAACCGCTATTGGCACGGATAAAAATAAAACCGATTCTGACGGCGATAGTTTTAATGATAAGGCGGAGCTCGCCGGCGGTTACGCGCCCTGGGCTAAAAATATAAAAATTGGTTATGACAATAATTTTACGGCTTCCCAAAAAGGCAAGATATTTTTGCAAACCGAAGGCCGGGGAGAAGCCTGGTATGTGAGCCCCAGCGACGGCAAAAGATATTTTTTGGCGCGTCCGGCTGACGCTTTTAATGTTATGCGTAATCTTGGCGCCGGCATAAGCAACAGTAATTTTTCCAAGCTGGCGGGAAAATAATAATTTATTTATGCCGGCAAAGTTATATAAAATACTATTAATTTTAGGCATAGCCGCGGCCACTACGGCTATGTTTTTGTTTTGGCAATATTTTAGCGCGCCGAAAAATTTGGAAGTTGATTTTTTGGACGTGGGGCAGGGCGACGCGATTTTAATCAAAGCGCCGGGCGGGCAGAATGTGCTGATAGACGGCGGGCCGGATAAAACCGTGATAAAAAGATTGGGCGAAAATTTATCTTGGTGGGATAAGCAGATTGATTTAATGATTTTAACGCACGCGCATGACGACCATGTTACCGGCTTAATAGACGTTTTAAAAAGATATAAAGTAAAAAGAATTTTATATACCGGCGCGGTTCATAGCGCGCCAAATTATTTAGCCTGGCTTAAGTTAGTGCGCGATACGAAAGTGCCGCTCACTATTATTGATAAACAACAAATTATAAATTTAGGCCAAGGGGCAAAAATGGAAATATTATATCCGGAGCAAAGCCTTTTAAATAAAACTTTAGCTGATTTAAACGATAGCTCAATCGTCATAAAATTAATTTACGGCCAAAATAAATTTTTGCTGACCGGCGACATGAGCGAAAAAATTGAGAAGATATTATTGTCCGGCGGGGTTGATTTAAGCGTTGATGTTTTAAAGATCGCTCACCATGGGTCGCAGTATTCATCAAGCGAAGAATTTTTGGCAAGCGTTAAGCCGCAGCTGGCCGTAATTATGGTAGGTAAAGACAATGATTTCGGCCACCCAAGCTTAAGGATTATAAAACGGCTGGAAAGAGTCGGCGCGAAAATTTTCAGGACAGACGAGAAGGGGACAGTTAAAATTTTTAGCGATGGATTGAGGATTAAGATAAAATGATTTCCATGCCGCTGAACCCTGGATTCCGGCTTAATGGCCGGAATGACAACTAAACCTTGCTATTTTTTTAATAAATGTTATAATTTATGGTAATCACCCTAAAGGGTGTAGTTTATTTTATAAAAATTATTATGGAGAAAAATAACAAGAAAATTTTGGTGGTTGAAGATGATCCCATGATCAGCTCAATGTATAAAACAAAGTTTGAAGCTGACGGCTTTGAGGTTTTTGTCGCCGATAACGGCGTTGTTGGCTTAGAATTGGCCAAAAAAGAAAAACCGGATATTATTATGCTGGACGTGATTTTACCGCAATTGGACGGATTTTCCGTCTTGGATCAAGTAAAAAAAGATGAAATCACAAAAGATATTCCGGTGATTATGCTAACTAATTTAGGCACCGAAGAAGATAAAGCTAAGGGACAAGCGATGGGTGCTTTGGATTATCTGGTAAAAGCCAGTTTGACGCCGGGCCAAGTTAGTGAAAAAATTAAAAAAGCTTTAAAACTTTAGAAGAGATAAATAATCAATAATTAACTTATTCATGACCGTCAGCTTGTTCTGGGGGTATATTTTTTAAAAAAGACATTATGAAAACCTACGAAAAAGATTTTCCTTATTTTAAGGCTAAAACCGAGGGCGTAACGAAAAAATTTAATTTATCCGATCCGGTTGAACGCAAAGAATATTTTGAAGCTAAGGCCGGCGAAGAAATCGCTCAAATCAAAAAATATTTGGAAAGCAATACTTTTGTCGCCTATCTTCTGGGCAAAAAGAATTCCGGTAAAGGCACTTATTCCAAGCTGATGAAAGAAATTTTCGGCGAAGATAAAATCGGCCATATTTCCGTGGGCGATATCGTTCGCGACGCCCACGCGGCCATGGAAGATGAAACCAAAAAAGCCGAAATAATGGAATTTATGGAAAAAAATTATCGCGGCTATATCTCAATTGACGACGCCATAAACGCTTTGCTCGGCCGAGATCAAAAAACCCTTCTGCCCACCGAATTTATTTTAGCCTTGATTAAAATGCAAATAAGCAAATGGCCGAAAAAATCATTATTCATTGACGGCTTTCCGCGCGAACTTGACCAGATATCATATTCTTTATTTTTAAGCAATTTAATTGATTATAGGAGCGACCTGGATATTTTTATAGCCATCAGTATTCCGGAATCGGTTTTAGACGAACGCATGAAATTTAGGGTCATCTGCCCGGTCTGCCATACGCCAAGAAACCTAAAGCTTTTCGCTACCAAAGAAGTCGGCTTTGACAAAGAAGCCAATGAATTTTTCTTAAAATGCGACCAATCGGATTGTTCATCTAAGGGCGCGCGCATGATCGGCAAAGAAGGAGATAATTTAGGCATTGAAACTATCAGAGAGAGGCTGGAGTTAGATGATAAATTAATAGAAAAAGTTTTTACCCTGCATGGCGTGCCCAGGATTTTGCTTAGAAACGCCATTCCGGTTGATGTTGCCAAAGACTATGTTGATGATTATGAAATCACGCCCGAATATGTCTACGAGCTTGGCGCTGACGGCGAAGTTAAAGTCGGCGAAAAGTCATATGCTGTTAAAGACGACGAAGGAGTTGAATCTTACAGCCTGTTGGCTCCGCCCGTGGCCTTGGCTTTAATTAAGCAGCTGGCCGCCGTGATAAAAAATCAAAGTTTGACGAAATAAAAAATTTGGATTAAAATTATATTATTATGATACAAGCCATAAACAAAAGCTTATTATTGGGTCTATTGTTGTTACTACCTTATCGGGTGGCTTGTTCGCGTATGTCCTAAATAGTTTAGTAAGATTACATAGTAAAGCCACCCTTAAAAACGGGTGGCTTTTTTGTATTTTGACCTTTTAAAATTAGGGAGGGATGAGAGATGGCAGATAAAAAAGAGGTGCGGTTATTGAGCTTGGATGATGTTCTGGGCGGCGATGAGACATGTGCTTGCGGAAATTCTAAAAATGCTGGCGAGGATCATTGCTTTCATTGCCAGTGCAACCAGGACACAATATTGATGAATAGGCGGATGGCTGAATCTATTCGCGCCGCTAAATCCACGGAAGAAGCAATAAACAAGATGGCAAGATTTCCTGGCGTTAATTATATAGGAAATAAATAGCGCCGGCATCAGAGGGGAGATTATTAATATTTCCCCCCTTTTTTTTATTTTTTGACAAATTTCATATCTTTGCTATAATTATTCACATATGAATTTAAGCGCCAAACAAACCATAATCAGCCAAACCATTATTATTAATGGCATTATCGCTATTGGTTTCAGGGCGGCTTAAAAAAGATAAATAAAAATAAGTTAAAATATAAAAAGCCACCCTAAACCAGGGCGGTTTTTTGATTATAAAATAATTGTTCATTTTAAAAAAGGAGGGAAAGATTATGAAAAACAATTCCGGCGGGGTAGTGGCGGTTAAGTTGCAGTTTTTTGAAACTATGGATCAGGCTAGAGCGGCAATCCCCAAAAACCATAGTGTGGTAATTCGCCACGGGCACAACGGCGAAGGATCTGGCCTAACTTTTTATGGCAGACCGATCAGTTTAGCAGATCCCAATTATCGCGAAAAGCTAAAAAAGCTTTGCGCCGGCGCGAAGTATTTTGATCAGGCCGCCGTAATTATCCATGCTCTAACTTAAATTTAAAAGCGGCTTTGCTAAATAGGGAGATTGTAAAAAACAACATCTCCCTTTTTTTATTTAAAATTAGCTATTTTTTTAGAAAAATTTTTTTCTAAACTTGATTTTTATTTAATATTTGCTATAATTATCCACAGGTAGTAATATTACCTTTATTAACAACTATGATTAAGACAATACAAAAAACCGTTTTCAGCTTTTACTTTTACTTTTATTTTCTCTCACGGAGAGCGGTTTTTTGTGGTGTTTTAACTAGTTGATCATAAGTTAAGACTCACTAGGGAAAATGAACCGGCTCTCCGAAAGGAGAGTCGGTTTTATTTTTGTTTAGTTCTTTAAAAAAAGTCATGCCGCGGAGCTGGTAATTCGGCGTTTAATTTCTGGATTACCGCCTCCGCGGAAATGACAAAATAACTTTAAAAAAAGGAGGAAAGAGCATGAAAAAAGCTATTTGGGGAAGAGAGATTACTTGGGAAAAATTGGTTGTCGTTATGATAAAAGGAGTTTCTCCCGAGAAAGTGGCTACGGTCATCGCGCCGAATATGTTAGTCGGCGTGGATGAAATAAGGAGGATTTATGAAGGAAAAGACGGCACTTTAGCTCAGCTTAGAGATACTGATGCTGATGCCGGAAAGGCGCATCAACAGTTGCTTGATCATTATGGCAAGGACAGGGTATTACAGATTTGGCCTAACGTAGAAGGTTAAGAGGCCTAAGCCAACGGGGAGGAGATGATATTATGGAACTAATGTCAGATATTCCGAAATCAGAGGCAGAGCAACTGCTAGGCAATCTGCCAGAAGTTAAAGAGGTAAAACATGCTAAGGGCGGGTCGCTAATAGTCACACACCCGCTTATTGAGACGCTTAGTGCCAGGGAAAAGATAGAGCGGCGGCTTAATTCAAAAACAGTATGGCTGGCATAATGCATAAAAATTACTTGGAGGGAGTAACTATGGCGGAGAAAAATAATAATCGGGAAGTTGATTTTCAGGCAAAACTCAAGCAACTTGAAAAACAAGGGAAAGAGCAGGCGACCAGATTGGCCTGTCTGCATAATCTGCGCCATAATCCTGGCAATAAAAAAAGCGCCTTTTTTGTTCATTAAAGCGCCATATCGGCGCTTATCTACACGGCCGGTTCAATCTTGAACCGGCTCTTTTCTTTTTTATAGATTGTGCTATAATATAATTAGGTTAGATGAGTTATTTAACAATCAATTCGTCTGCGGAAAAGCTTCACTAAAGCTGACACAAGTTTTGGATCAAATAAACAAAATTGGCTTCTCGCGTTTTTCTTCGGCCGCGGCTTAAGAGAGCGCGGATTCAGGGTTAAATTTATTAGCGGCTTAGATCAGAGGCATTCAGCTTTTTATTCAGGCCGATAATAACCTCTTTAAAGAGGACCCATTGGAACGAGCCAATTCTTGTTCGGCACTATTTTGGTGAAGCTTTTTTGGTCAAAAAAATAAAATTGACAGGGCGCTTAGGCAGCTCTTTTTTTATTGTTCATTTTTTGGTATAATTTTATTATAAAATTACGCAAAAATTAAAATCGGGTTGTGGTGTAATGGTATTATCCATCTGCCCGTCTAGCTCTTCGGGCTGTAGTATAACGGTAGTACGCATGCATGGGGTGCATGTAGCCCGGGTTCAATTCCCGGCAGCCCGACCATAAGGAACCTTGAGCAGTTTGTTGCTCGTTTAGTATTGCACCCCGAAAATCATAAAATAAAAATTGAACAGATGATCAAACGTGAGCCATATTTAATTTTAAAAGATCGCTTTGTTATAAA
>JAQVNC010000034.1 GCA_028703305.1 Patescibacteria group bacterium | reverse complement strand
TTTTATAATGATAAAAAATATATTGACCAAGCTATTGCCAATTTAAAGCAGGGCATAATTTTAAGCCCGGAGCGGCTGCAGCTTTATTATGTTTTAGGCGAAAGCTATATTATTTCCGATCAGCCGGACTTGGCCATAGAAACTTTAGAGCAAGCCCTGAATTTAAATCCGATTTTTGCCGATACTTATTATTATTTGGGCCGAGCCTATTTGTCCGCCGGCCAGTTAAATCAGGCCTATGATTATATTATTACGCAGGCGATTTCAGATAGAAAATATATCCCGCCGAACAGCACGATTCTTTTAGCGATGGCGCAAGAATATGGCGATAAAAATGATTATGAAAAGGTAATTAGCATTTATAAAATAATATTAGAGCTGGAGCCGAAGGTTGCGAGAAATTACGCCATCTTAGCCGCGGCTTATCTGCAGGCCAATCAAACCGATTTAGCGATTCAGGCGGCGACCAAAGCGGCCGAATTGGATCCTTCTTATAGGGCCGAAACCGATTTATTTATTCAAATGATAAAATCCGGCAGGGTAGAAGAGCTTAAAGAAGCGACAAAATAAAACATTAATTTAATTGTCATTTCGAGCGAACAGAGTGAGCGAAGCAATCTCACGAATATATAGTTTAAATTAAAATAGCCATTAATGGTGAATGTTTTCATAAGTTAGATTGCTTCGTCGCAAACGCTTCTCGCAATGACAGATAAAAAACTATGCCTTTAAAAATTTATTTAAACATTTTAAAAACCGGAGTATATTTAAGTTTTATTTCGGTTTTTTTGGTATTCACCAATTTGCTTTTTCCTTACATAACTTCCAAGCAGATTTTCTTTAATGTTTTAGTGGAAATTTTAATGGTGTTTTGGCTGGCCTTAATTATAAAGTATCCGGCTACGCGGCCGAAATCGTCTTACATTACTTTCGGCCTGTCGGCTTTTTTTATCGCTTTGTTTATTTCTTCAATTTTCGGCGTTGATTTTAATTTAAGTTTTTGGGGAGATATTGAAAGAATGCTCGGCCTGTTCCATGTGGCGCATTTCTTTCTGTTTTACTTAATTGTCATTACGGTTTTCCGCGGTTTAAAAGACTGGCGCAATTTATTTATCGCTTCAATAATCGCCGGCACGGCGGTTTGCCTCTACGCGCTTTTAAAAATTCCGTATTCAACGATCGGCAACACGGCTTATGTTTCCGGCTACGCGATTTTTAATATTTATTTCGCTTTGATTTTATTTTTCAGGCGCCGCCGGGAAGAAAAAGAAAAAAATCAGGATTGGCTTGTTAGCGCGCTTTATTTGGCGGCCGCTTTTATAATGTTTCTAGTTTTTAGCGTAACTCATACCAGAGGAGCTTATGTCGGCTTGGGCCTAAGCTTTTTATTATTTTTTATTTTATATGCTTTATACAGCCAAAGCAAAAAAATAAAAATTTACAGTTTTTCGGGGTTAGCCGTAGCCGTAGTTTTAGCGGCGCTGGTGTTTTCTTTTCCGCAAAGCGCTCTAGTAAGAAACAGTTCAATTTTAAGCACGATGACGCAAATTTCTTCAAGCGCGGCAACTTTTCAAACCAGGTTAATTTCTTGGAAAGCGGCTTTAAAAGATTTTCCGAATCATATTTTATTGGGCACCGGCTATGGCAATTTCGCCATTACTTTTGATAAATATTTTGACCCCATATTTTATAGCTATACTCCGACTGAAACCTACTTTGACCGGGCGCATAATAATTTAGTTGATATAGCTTCAACCGCCGGTTTGCTCGGGCTATTAACTTATCTCTCTATTTTCGCGGCGGCCGGATATTATTTATTTAAGGGCAAAAAGCAGGGTAAAATTAATACGATTGAATTTATTGTGTTGATTTGTTTATTCATAGCTTATTTTATCCAGAATTTGGCCGTGTTTGATTCATTGGTAACTTATATCTGTTTAATGCTGGCTTTAGGCTATATCTATTGGCTGACGAACGGCAGCGAAGAGGAAGAACTAAATTTTGAGGCGAATTTTAATAATAAAGAATTAGCGGTTTTAGTCGTCGCCGGCTTAATTTTCCTGTCTATTATTTATCAATATAATATTAAAGTCTTTAAGATGCTAAGCGGCACGATAAGCGGACAGATTCAGCTTGCCAAAGGCGATATCGCGGCCGGCGTTTTAGAGTATAAAAAAGCCTTAAGCTACGAAACGCCTTTAGATCGCGATAGCCGCGGCAGTTTAATTAACGCGGTTAACGGCCGGCAAAGCGAGTTGTTAAGCATGGATAAAACGCAAGCCAAATCAATCGCGGAATATGCCGTAGAGCTGGCCGAAGATAATGTTAAGCTAAATCCGGCTGATAGCATGGCGCAGATGCAATTGGCGCAAACTTTAAATACGGCCGCTTTTGTTAATCAGGATAATCAAAGTAAATTTGCTTTTTATTCCGACCGCGCCATGGAAGCGATTGATAAATCCATAAAAGCCAGTCCCGGGCGCGTAACGATTTATTTTTCCAAAGCCCAGATGCATATAACCAGAAATGAAAAAGATGATGCCATAAAAATTTTAAAATACGCGGTTGGCTTAAATGAAAAATATCCCGAATCAATTTGCTATCTGGCAAAGGTGGATATTTATTTTAAGAATGAGGCCGAAGGCTATGATGCCTTAAATAAATGCCTTGATATTAACGGCGCCGGCTATTTAAATCCGGCTGATTTTATAAAAGTGGCGCTTAATTATTACGCGAAAAAAAATGATCAGGGGCATTTGCTGTTATTATATGAAAGATTGGCTGATTTAGAGCCGGCTAATGCTAAAATTTTTGTTAGCTTATCTTTGCTTTACGCGCAGGCCGGAGAAAAAGACAAGGCCGTAAGAGCGGCTGAAAAAGCCGCCGCCCTTGACTTGTCATTAAAGTCCGCCGCCGAGGAGTTTATAAAGAAGTTAGAGGGGGAGTAAATTGTGAAGATAAAATATTTTGTGTTATAATATAATTATACAGTATTTGCTTATTTTGCCGATAATTAATATGAAAAATGAGATAAAAAACATTGAAAGCGATCTAGAACTTGTAAAAAATATATATTTAAAATTACTAAAAATTCTGCCGAGCTTTAATATTACGGATAGCAAAATTTTACCCTATGGATTAAAAGCGCATACTAGATCGGTAAGTTGGCTGGTTGAGCAAGTTATTACTCAACAAACAAAATATAATGCTAAAAAGCTCGGAATTGATGATGTTAATTTTGATTTTCCCGACACTTCCCTGCATGATTGCGAAATAATTGTTAATGGGAAAAGTTATTTTGTTAATGTAAAAACTCACAATGTAGAGGGGAAAGAAAATAAAAATGATATTTCTGCCGTAGAAAAACTTTATTTTCAATACAG
>JAQVNC010000004.1:45774-50105 GCA_028703305.1 Patescibacteria group bacterium | reverse complement strand
GGCATAAACATCAAAAATCTCAGTTTGGCCGTTAGTAACGGTCAAAGCCGAAGCCGGGCTAAATTCATAGCTGTAGCTTGTCGTAGTCTGCAAGGTGCCGATAGTTGAACCGAATTGCGCTCCGGTTCTCTGAACCTTAACCAATAAATTCTGATATTCATCGCCCAAAGCATTGGTAGCGTCGTCGGATAAAGTGATTTTGGTGATATTGACATTTTCACCCGCGCCGGCCTTAACGGTAAATGAACCGATTTTAACTCCGGTCTTACCGGCTACGCCAGTCGGGTTAGAAGCTGAATAATCGCCTAAACCGGCATTTTTAGCCGTAGTAACCGTACCGGCTTTAACGGTCAAAAGATTGGCCGCGGTGTTTGAACTTGGGACATTAAAGGTCGTTAAAGCAATCGCTCTTTGACCGTTTGAAGCACCAATATTCAAGGTGACTGTCATGGTGTCGTTAACAGCCGTAGAGCCGGTAGTATCGCCCACGATGGTTAAAGTCTTGGTTGTACCGGCGGTTACGGTGAAGTTAACGGTAGTGGTGACAGAGTTGGCCGACCCGCCTAAAGTCGTAGTCGGGTTGGTTGTGCCGACTTGAGTGCCGTCAATTAAAACCTTGGTATTTTTCAAGGTATCAGCGGCATTTGAAGCGGTCACGAAATAAGAAATCGCGCTAACCTTTATGTCTTCGCCAACAGCCTTCATGGTGTATTTGGCTAAAGTCAAATTGGTCGCCGCGTCAGCAATATTGCCGGTCGGGCTGTCTGTCGCTTTGCTCACGGTTAATGAACCGGAGCCAATAGTAACGGTGGAAGTGTCTTGTGAAGTGAAAGTTCCGACCGTGCCATTGTTTGGGGTGATATAAATTCCGTAAGCGGTATCTTTAACGATTAAATCAGCCTTTTTCTGCAAAGAGAAATAGAAGGTTCTGGTTGAACCGTTGACCACATCACACTTAATGTATAAGTTCTTGGTTTGAGAACTTGATAAGGCGATTGGGGCCGCTGATAAATCAAAAGTTACAATCTTGCCGGAACTTAACTGCTGGGTGGTGCCGACCTGGGTGGTGCCGTCATATAACTTAACGTTGGTTACATCAGAGACTGAAGCTGAACCAATCATCTGGAATTTCAAGAATGAAACCTCTAGATTTTGGTTAGATGGAGTCAAAGTATAATGACCGGCGGTAAAGTTGGTAGTGCCGGGATCAACCGCGGTTGAGTTATCGGCGACTCTTGAAACATTGATGTTGCCGAAATCAGTTACCGTGGCAGATGACATTAAATTGCCGGTCATCGGGAAAGAACCGCTGACGGCCGCGCCGTTAGTGGTAACATCCGTAGCCGCATTTAAGGTAAAGCCAATGGTTTTGCCTGAAGTGCTTTCACGATTTAAGTCAAAGCGAACTAAAATAGTTTTAGTCGTGCCTTTGGTTACCGTGAATAAGCCGGCGCTGTCAGTAAAGGTCATAACTTTACTGGAAATTGACTGCATATCGGCTAATCTGGCTAAAATGCTGTCGCCATCATATAGATAAGCATTGTCAATATCAGAATCAGCGCTGATGCCGGTTCTGGTTAACTTTAAGGTAGTAACTTTGACGTCGCCGTCAGCAGCTGCCGTGAAATTAAGTTTCAAGACAGGAATTAAACCTTGGCCATCAAGCGAAGTGCCAGCTCCATCGGATAAGATAGAAGCCGCGGCCGGATTGTCTGAAGCTAAAGCTACAGTTAAACCGGTGCCCGCGTTAATGGTTCCGCCCGCGCCTGACGAAGTGTCAGTCAAAGTGGCAGAAGCGCCCGTGATTTCACTGCCGGCTGTTGGTTGAGCAAGGCTGGAAGTGATAACATCGGTTAATTTAAATCTGTTGGCAGTCAAAGCCGCTTCATTAGCGATTTTTGAAGCCGTACCGTCAGTATTGATATAGTAAATATCAGCCGAGGTACCAAACTTCACTAAACTGCCGGCCGGATAAGCGGTCGCGCTAGCCGTTTTACCGCTATCGGTATAGCTGGTAATAAAAGCGGAAGGAACTCCCTGAATTTTGCTTTCCCAATTAGCTCCGTATAAAGCAACGGCTGTGGCCGCGTCAGAGATTTGAACTTTCTTCCCGCCTGGTTCAACGGCGTAGACTTTTGAACTTAATACCTTCCATGGTGTTTCCATGCTGACTTCCTGGATCAACTTTGTGCCTGGGCGCATAGTTACGTTAGCTCCTGGAGCATAGCTCTCAAATTCGCTTTGAGAAATAGTCATAACTCCGGAGAAATCACTATACCAGGAAAAATAAGTTTGCTCAGTAGGGAAAACGTATCTTTTACCGTCAGCGGCCAAGTAATAAACAGCTGAAGAGCTGCTTGTCTTGATTAAGTCACCGGCTGAAGCAGTAGCGCCGGCCTCTGGGGCCACGACTACGCTCATTGATAGAACGGTGACGAAAATTACGCCAGCGGCAAAGATTTTCTTAAATCTTTCCATAAAAATTTTATCCTTTACCCTCGCGTTAAACGCGGGGGCTTCTTACTTTTTAAATTATTGTTAAAGCCCGAGGGCTTTTAAAGCAAATCAACCGGAATCCCGCCTCCCCCACGCTTATAGTAATAAGAATGCGGGGTAGGCAAATTGCATGGATAATTCACCTCCCGACTTATTAATATAAGTGTGGGGGGTTAGCTTGCTGATTTGCTTAGCAGCTCACGATGATCAATCGTGAAACTTTGAATTTAAAAAGCAAGTTGATTAATTAATTTGATAAAGCCCTCGCCAAATTGACGAGTCGACCTTGCCAACTTCATCACAACCCGCTTAATGCGGATTAGACTGTCCGCCATTTAGGCAAACAATCTAATCCGTATTAAAATTATTACTTCGTGCTTGTCGCCGTCTCGCTTGCCCCCTTAACTTGGCCTGATTCGGAATTTTTAGCCTCCTGATCCATTATTTGTTTTACCTCTTCCAATTTATCTATGGCGCCGTTAATATTTTTTTCATCAAACATCTTTTCCGCTTCTGCCAAGGCTTTATTAGGGCTATCTAAATTTTCTTTGGTAGTCGTGGCGATTTGTTTCGTCTGATTCTCCGATGAAATTTCCTCTTTAACCGTTGGCTTGGCCGGTTCGGCCAGCTCCATTCTTTGATCGTTTTTACCTATATTGGCGCCGAAAATTTCCGAATCTTCATCTTTATTTTGGCCAATGGCCGTTAGCCTGCTTTTAACTTGGTTGATTTCTTTTTTAAAATTCTGCGATAATTGCTCCACTTTTTCCACCTTCTTTTCTTCAGGCTCCTTGGATTCTCCCAAAACTTGAGTTATTTCCTTGGCCCGGTTAGAGGCAAACTCCAAACCTAATTTAGCTTTGTCTTTTTCATCAAAGGTTATAGCTAGCTGGGCCTTCTCGCTTATGATCTTGGCGATGTATAACGAATCACCGGGCTTGGAATTTTTTGAAGCATAAACTCCGCCGATGCCGATTACTAAAATTAAGACGCTAGCCAAAGACGTAACCCAAACCGGCTTGGCCATATTGATAAAAACTTTGCCCGGCATAATATTCTCCCAAATTATCCTTAAATTTGATTCTGATTTATTAACCGTCGCTCCGGCGGAAATTTGGCTATATAAAATCTCCCGATAATTTTTTTTCCAATTATCATCGGGTTTAATGGTTTTTAAATTATTTAATTTTTTTAACAGTTCTCGGTCTTCCATATATATTAAATATTTGAATTTATTTTTTCATCGCCTTCTAAAAGCTCTTTTAAAGCTTTCAGGGCGCGAAAGATTAAAACTCTGGTATTGCCTTTTGATTTTTCCAATATCTCGGCGATTTCCTTGATTGAAAGTTCGTTGACGAAACGTAAAATTATTACCTCGCGATACTCGTCTTTTAACTCCGGCAATTTAGTTTCTAAAACCAAGAGATCGGCTTTTAATTCCATGCCTCTAACCGCGCTTTGCTTCTCGTCAATAATCTCAATCGCGTTGTCGCCGTCCAAGCTTATGGTTTCCCTGTCCTTATTTTTCCGGTAATGGTCAATGATTATATTTCTGGAAATTTTATAGAGCAAAGCCTTTAAAGTCTTATGGTCGCGCAAGCTGTTTTCTAAAATATAATTCCAAGTTTTTAAAAAAACAGCTGAACATAAATCTTCGGCTTCTTCCCGGCTGCCAACTTTGAAATAAATAAATCTGTAAAGCTGATCAACATATAAATCATAAGCCTTAACAAAAGCTTCTTTGTCATTCTTTTTAATTTTGTATAATAGCAATTTTTCTTCCACTTTGCCTATTTTCATTTAATTATACGAGAAATATTAAGTATTGTTACAGT
>JAQVNC010000004.1:42071-45674 GCA_028703305.1 Patescibacteria group bacterium | reverse complement strand
AAAAAACTTTAAATACTAAAATATATAAAAAAATAATCGCGAAAAACGAAAATTAATGTTTAATTTTAGCCAAATTTTCTCACCGCGGGATTCCGTCCAGCTTGAGAAGTTATTTATTCAGTATAATAACATATAGATAGGCAAATGGCAAACAATAGGCTCATATCTCACAGCTCACAGCTCGTAACCCATAACCTATGGCTCATAGCCAAAAACGGCAATATATAATTATTAATTTGAGTTATGAGTTGCGAGACCAGGGTTGTGAGAAATACCCCTCTTGCATTCTTAAAAATAATATGCAAAAATAAAAACACTTTACTTTAGTCTAGGTTAATGTGGACTTTAAATAAAATATAGATATAAATAATAAGACTTTAGTCTACGTTAATGTGGACTAAAGTCAAAATAATAATAAATTAAAGTATTTTTAGGCTTAATATATATACTTTAGTCTACATTCTTGTAGACTAAACTTTCAAAATGGACGACAAAAAAGCTGAAAATAATAATATTCAAACAAACTTAAATAATGAGATTAACACTCCCATTTGGCTTTCGGTTTCCGAAGCCGCTAAAATCGGCGGCGTTCAAACCAAAACTATCCGCCGCGCCATACAATATAATAAGGTTAAATATAAAATAATCGGCAACCGATATTCAATAGATCTATTCTCTTTAATAATATTTCTACAAGCCAAAACCAAGCTAAAAAATAAACTCAATCAATTCGGTTTGGGCCAATATGTGGATAAGTGGAAATAACCGAAAATGGCAAGCAACAAAAAACCCCTCCTTTAATCGGAGGGTTTTTTGTTGCGCAACCGGCCAAATAGTTGTAAAATAAAGATATTAACAGATTATTGCAAAACTATTTTTACAGCAATTTTTTAACTTCATTTTAAGATAAGAGATTTTACAATTATTTATCAATTCGAGTTTTAAAAAGGTCGGGCCCTAACGGGTTAAAACTCTTGATGTTTAATAAATTAAACTAATAAAAAAAATTAAAAATTAATATTTTGTTAGGCCTAAATATTAATTTTTATAAAAATAAGATATAAGACTATGAAAAAACTAATTAAATCAAAACTGTTTCTCCAGGTGATCGTCGCTTCCATGGTTGCTACTCTAGCCACAGTCGGAATAGTAGCGGCGACCACGACGATTGGAGCTAATATCAATACCGGCGGAACCCTAGATGTAACCGGCGTTTCCACCTTAACCGGCAACACGACTATCGGCGGAACCCTGGGAGTCACCGGGGCCTCAACCTTAACCGGCAACACGACGGTCGCGGGGACTTTAGGAGTTACCGGCCAGCTTAATTTTGTTAATGCTTCTTCTACCGGCTGGTTAAAGGTAGCGACTATTAAATCAGATACCGGGGCTATTAGCTTTGACAATGAAAATCTGACTACTACCGGATCAATGACAGCGGCCACAACTACGATTTCCACTGGCGATTTTACCGTTGGCACAACCGATTTTTACGTAGATGATGATAACGCCAGGGTTGGCATTAGTTCATCAACTCCAACAGCTAAATTATCGGTTGGCGCATCAACCGCGGCTACTACGACCCTTGATTTCGCCAAACCTTGCTTCCGAATGACAACGGATAACGGCACCCTGCTTTATTACTGGCCGAGTCTAGCGACTGGCGTTTTGGGCGGTTGGGCAACCTCCACAATTTCCTGCTTCTAATCTAATAAAGTCTAATAACTAAATTTCTATGAAAAAATTTCTAGTTACATCTGTCTTGACTTTATTATTGGCTACCCCGGTTTTGGCAGCTAACGAGCTAACTTTTGACGCGGATACTACTATTAACCTGCCTGATTTAAGTATAAACCTAATCATAAAAAGCGGTTCGGTGGTAGATTCAATGACAGCGAACTCCGGTTCAATTACTTTTGTTGTCTCTTCCGGCAATAGCTTCACCATTGAATCATCAGATCAAAGAGCTATGGCTCTTAGCCCGGCTTTAGCCGGTCAGTCATTCACCTGCGCCAATCCTTCAAAATTAATCTTTACGCCTCAAACAGGAATCTCCGGAACATCAGTAACCCTAACTCCTTCCGCTACTGTTTGTAGCAGTGGCGGCGGTAGCGCGAGCACCGGCGGAGGCGGAGGCGGAGGCGGCTCTTCTTCGTCGTCATCAACCACCGTAACCGAGCCAGAAACAACTGCTAAAACCACCACTGAATCTCCCGCAACCGCTGAAACCCCGGCTACGACAACCAACACCGCGGCTGAAAAAGCGGCCGAGCAGGTAAAAAATATCGTGGCTGAAGCCGCTACTATCGCCGGACGCAGCGTTGAATCAGTCCTAGCCGCTGTCGGAGCCATGCAAGACGCCAAAGCGGAAGCCGCAACCGAAATAAAATATACGAATAAGCTTGTAAGCGACCTGAAAAATAATGTCACGGCCGAAGAAAGAATCGCCATTACTAACTTTATTAATTATGGCACCCCGACCACTAAAATTTTAGGCGCCGGTGAAAGGGCCGGAGTAATCAGCTCTTATAAATCCGCTTTCGGCAAAGTGCCGACTACCGCGACAGAATGGTCTGATACCATAAAAATCGGCAATGGCAGATGGCCAAGCGAAACCAACGCGGCCGCCGAGACTAAAGCCGCTGCTGAATTTAAGAAAGTCTATAAGCGCTCGGCCGATATGAAACAAGCTAATGATAATGCCGCGGTTACGGTAATCTCTTATGGCTTAAGGCCAACCGCCCGAAATCTTAACAGTGAAAAGGCGGCCATTAAAAGTTTTAAAGCAGTTTATGGCCATAATCCGGTAAGCGCTTTAGCCTGGGATATTGTCAGAGCCATAGCTTATTCAGGAGCCAAAAGATAATAACCAATACAGATAAAATAAAAACACCCCTACTAAAAAGGGGTGTTTTTATATATTAACTTTTTCAGTTTATAATACCGCTTCCTTGGCCGCTTTGGCAACTTTAAATTTAACTACGGTTTTGGCTTTAATCTGGATCTGTTCGCCGGTGGCCGGGTTTCTGCCCATTCTGGCCGCGCGGTTAATCTTGACTAATTTACCTAAACCTGGGATTACAAACTCGCCATTCTTTTTAACCTCTTTTAAGGCTAAATTGGCTAATTTCTCCATAAAATTAGCCGTGTCTTTCTTGCTCATGCCGACTTCAGTCGCCATGGCGTCTAACAATTGAGACTTAGTCATTTTTGACATAATTTTAATTTTATCCCGTGGTTTTCACGAGAATTATTATAAATTGTTAATAAAGCTTTATATCTATTAAGCATTATACACTATCCTGTAAAAAAAGCCAATAAAATCAGCATTTCCCAATTGGCACGGGTGGTAGGAATCGAACCCACGCAAGAGGTTTTGGAGACCTCTGTACTACCATTATACGACACCCGCATAATGGCGAGCAGAACTCGCCACCTATACGCTTATTTGGTTTCTTTATGATTGGTGTGCTTTTTGCAATGCACGCAAAACTTGCTAAGTTCAAGCCTATTTTTAAGAGTTTTTTTGTTCTTCCTTGAAAAATAGTTAACGCGCTTGCAAACCGTGCACTCCATTTTTATCAAATTATCTTGCGACATAAT
>JAQVNC010000004.1:0-41971 GCA_028703305.1 Patescibacteria group bacterium | reverse complement strand
AGTTATGTGGGCCGGGTAGGATTCGAACCTACGAAGGCGTGAGCCAACAGATTTACAGTCTGTCCCAGTTGACCGCTTTGGTACCGACCCTTATGCTCTTTGAGCCGTTGCGCGGAATTGAACCGCGGACCTACTCCTTACCATGGAGTTGCTCTACCAGCTGAGCTACAACGGCTTATATTTAATTTTCACTTTTTATCTTAAATATTAAATCCCGAATACTCGGGATTAAAAGTAGAAAAAAAATAAAAAATTCCCCCTATAATTCATCAATCTGGCGCTTAAAATCTTCAAGTTTATTATTATCCGGATTAGCTTTTAAAAGCTTCTGATAGCTATCTAGAGCCAGCGCTTTATCTTTTATAATTATACTGATTTCCAGCATAGTGTCAAGGTATCTGGGATTGGTCGGCTCTATTTTTAGCGCTTTTTTCAAAGCGCGCGAGGCCTCCGCTAATTTACCCATGGCCCGATAAACTTCGGCCAAACTGAAATGAGTTTGGGCATTTTGCTTGTTTATATTTATTGATTTTAAGTACTCGTCGCGAGCCTCGTCTAAATCTCCGCTTTCTTTGGCAATTTGCGCCAAATTTTCATAAATATCCTCATCATCTTCTTTCAGTTTTAAAATATGCTCAAAGGTCTGCCTGGCTTCTTCAAATTGTTTTTTTTCAAAATATATCCGCCCCAGTTCTTTAAAGGCTTTTATATTTTTACTGTCCAGGCCGATTATCTCAATATATTTTTTCTCCGCCGAATCCAAATCATCGCGTTTTTTTAATTCTTCGGCTTGGGAAAATAATTGATCAATCATTTCCGGGCTATCAAAATGTTTTTCCTGATAAACGTTTTTCGCCTCATAAAGTTTGTGCAATTTTTCTTTTAAATAACCGCCGATTGACTGGCCTAACGGCGTTAAAATCCTGCTTAATTTAGACCAATACTTTATAGTATTTCTTTTTAAGCGGTTGGAAATGATTCTTTCTTTAAATTTGGCTTCTTTCTCCGCCGGTATGCTTTCCACGTCCAAGGCGGCTAAAACTGAAAATTTTCTGCTGACAATAACAATAATAATGCTTAAACTGATTAGAATTAACAATAAAGGAATAATATTATACATACTGAAACTAAATTATTTTTTTAAGTTTTTATTTTACTGCCGCCGGCCCGGCCGGCGCTGCCGAAAAGTTTCATTTTTTCATAAACCACTTTTTCAATAGCCGCGATAGTCGGCTTTAATAAATTTCTAGGATCGGTTTCTTCACTGTTTTTTAAGCAAACTTCAATTAAAGTCCGGCAAAAAGCAACTTTTAAATCGGTGCCGATATTAATTATATTTACGCCTTCTTTTATGGCTCTTCTTATTTTAGCGTCAGGCACGCCGGAACCGCCGTGTAAAACAAAGGGAATTTTAGTTTTATTTTTTATATCTTTAAGCAGGCTGAAAACAATATCTTCGTTAATGTGCACGCCGTGCGCCGTGCCGATGGCCGCCGCGACAGTATCAATCTTAGTCTCTTTAACAAATTTAACAACCTCATCCAATTTAGCCAGCGGTATTTCTTTTAGTTTGCTTTTAATATCTCCATGCGAACCAACCATGGCGCCGACTTCGCCCTGAACCCAGACCCGTTTGGCGTGGGCTATTTTTACAACCTGCTTGGTTAAATTTATATTTTCGTCCAAGGGTAAATTTGAGGCGTCAATATGCACGGAAGTAAAACCGGAATTAATGCATTCAAAAACCGTGTCCAGGCTTGTGCCATGGTCAAGATGCAAAGCAATCGGCACGCTGGCCGCCACGTTTTTAGCCACCGTTGAAACTATATGGGTTATCGGCTTAAGCCCCATATATTTTATGGCGCTTTCCGAAACCTGAATTATGGCCGGCGAGCCGGCTTTAACCGCGGCCCGGGCCACACCTAAAACCGATTCCAAATTGGTAATATTAAAGGCTCCGACGGCATAGCCGTGTTTTTTACCGTCCTGAACCAAATCTTTTATGTGAACTAGCATATTACTTAGTTATTTCTTTAGCGATTTTTAAAAATTCATCGGCCTTTAGGCTGGCGCCGCCGACCAACAAGCCATTCATATCTTCCAGGTTGGCAAAACTTTTAACATTTTTTGAGCTAATGCTGCCGCCGTAAATTATGCTAAAATTCTTGCTGACCACCCGCATGCCGACAATATCATTTAAAGCCAGCTTAATAATTTTATGCGCGTATTCGGCCTCGGCCGGTTCTATGGCCGTACCGGTGCCAATCGCCCAAATCGGTTCATAAGCGATAATAATTCGCTGATCGCCGAAAACTTTCACTCCGGACAAAGCCTGTTCAAGCTGTTCCACTAAAATAAAATCGCGGCGGTCGGTTTTTCTTTCTTCAAAGCTTTCGCCAATGCAAATTACAGGTATTAGCTTTTCATTTTTAACAACCGCTCTGACTTTTTTATTTATTATTTCATAATTTTCAAATAAATTTTTTCGCCTTTCGCTATGGCCTAAAATAACATAGCGGCAGCCTATCTCGGCAAGCATCCCCGGCGAAACTTCGCCGGTATAAGCTCCGGTTTCTTCCCAAAATGCGTTTTGGGCGCCAAGCTTTATTTTACCGCCCTTTAAAATTTTGCCCACTTCATGCAAAGCGGAAGTTGACGGGCAAATCGCTACTTCTCCTTTATCAAAGCCGGAGAATTTTTCCTTAAATTTTTTAGCCAAGCTTAAAGTTTCAGCAAAATTTAAATTCATTTTCCAATTGGCAATAATATATTTTTTTGGCATATAGACGCAGGCCTGCCTACCGGACAGGCAGGCGGGAATCCAGATTATTTAATTAAAATTCTTCTCTAATAATTATATCACAAACAAACCCGGACAACCACTTAGCTTATGGCTTATTGTTATAATACAAATCAACTAATTTCTTGGTTAAGCCGAAGCGGCTGGCTTCGCTGTCCGCGCCTAAAACCACGGTAACGATGGCCTGGCCGTTGGCATTCTTGAACTTACCGACCAAGCAATAACCGGAAGAATTGATGTGGCCGGTTTTCCCGCCCAACATACTGATATCTTGCTCGGGAAAAATATTTAAAAGCTCATTAGTGCTAACGATGGATTTTTTTCTGCCCTGTTCGGTGGTAAATTCATATTTTTTCGTTAAAGCGGCGCGATTAATTTTTTCCTCGCCCAAAGCAATGTCGGCGAACTGCGCGATCTCGCGGGCAGTTGAAACATTCTCGTCTCTAAGGCCGACCGCGTCCACTATTCTGGTATTTTTAAGGCCAAGGCCTTTAATTTTATCATTAACTTTAACAACAAATTCTTCTTCGGTCAGGCCGGTTGAACTTACCAAGGCAGCGGTAGCGGTATTGTCCGAGCCGACCAAACTGAAATAAAATAAATCTTTCACTTTAACCCTATCGCCGGTAAATAAATAAATTTTCCCGCCTTCGCGCTTATCCTCGGCCTTAATCTGGTAAATCGTCTCCCAGCCGGGGTTGTAATCCAAAAAGGTATAAGCCGTAAATAATTTGGTTATGCTGGCGATAGGCCAGGTTCGATCAGGCCTTTTGGAAAAAAATAAATTATAATTCTGGCAATCTAAAATCGCCCCATTCTCGGCCGCTAAATCAAAGTCAATCGTTTCAGCTACCGCTTCTTTTACCTGGTTTAGCGGCAGTTTTTGCATTGGCAAATTAAATTGCGGCAGCTGCGGCAAAGGCGGCAAAGGCAACAATTTAGCATCTTCAATTACTTTAACTATGGCCTGGTTAAAATTATTCCCCTCTTCCACCATAATTTTACCGGCCGCTTGATATTCGCTTACGCCCAAAACTAACCCGGCCTTAGCCGAACTAATAGCGTTGGGCGCTAAAAAATGCCCGCCCATTAAGAGACCGATATTTAAAAAGATGGTTGAAATTATTAAACTGATGGCAGCCGGTATGAACATAATTACATTGTCATTCCGGGCTTGACCCGGAATCTAGAATTTTTTATTTTATTACTTCGCTTACTGCGGTTAGCATTCTATCTATGGTATCATCTTGATGAAGTTTTTCATAATCAGGCAATTCTTTAATGTCATTTAAGCCGATAAAGCGGATAAAATCAAAAGATGCCGTGTAGTAAGTTTCATTCTTCTTTTTATCAGCTTTGCCCTCAATCAAGCCGCGCAAAAGCAAATTTCTTAAAATTAAAGCGCAATTCACGCCCCTGATCCGATCCAAATCAATTTTTGAAACCGGTCCGCGATAAGCGATAATGGTTAAAGCCTCTAAGCTAGGTCTGGATAATTCGCCGGTGGTTTCATCTTTAATGAATTCCTGGATAATTTTAGCGTTTCCGGGCGCGCTGACCATCTGATACTTTAAGCCGTCTTTAATAATTTGCACGCCAGCCTCATGGTTTTTATAATCCGCCAAAAGTTCATCCGCGCTTTTTATAATTTCTTTTTTGTCCGCCTTTAATAAATCAGCCAGTTGGCTGGCGGCCATAGGCTTAGCGGAAATGAATAACAAGGACTCAATCTTGCTTTTAATAGACATAAATTTCTCTTTGTCATTCCCGCGTAGGCGGGAATCTAGAAATTATTAAAATTAACTCATTCTATTTATCTCAATCTCCTCAAACAACCCGCCCTGCACTACGGTAATATCTCTTTGCTTGATTAACTCCAGCATGGCTAAAAAGCTTACGATTACTTCGGTTTTATTTTTAGCGCCGGCCAGAATATGATTAAAGCTAATTTTTATCTTTTCCAGAAGAATCTGCTGGATCGCTAAAATTTTATCTTCAATATTAACTATTTTCTCTAAATTTTTTTCCTCAAGCGGATCAGCGGCCGGCCTGATATTTTCAATAATTTCCTTAAATACTGTTTTTAAATCAACGGCCTTTAAATTTTTAGGCGGCGAAAAAATATTGGCGCTGGCCAAAAACGCCTGGCGGTTGAATTCGCGCGCGAAACTAAACCGCTTTTTTCCGATTATGGCTTCAATTTTTTTAGCCGCTTCCAAAAACTCTTTATACATCCTTAATTGATGCTCAAATTCCTGAATTTCCTCTTCCTCCTCGCCTCTTAAAAATGGCAAAAGCGCCCTGGATTTGATTAATAATAATTTAGCGGCCACAACCAAAAAATCAGCCAGTTCTTCCGGCTTAAGCGTCTTGGCCTGTTTAATATATTCTATGTATTGGTCCGCGATTTTAGCCAGGCTGATCTCCGTAATATCCATCTCTTCCCTTTCAATCAATTGCAAAAGTAGCCCCAAGGGACCTTCAAATTTATCTATTTTGAAATTCATAATTTATTTCTTCACCAACGCCACTTTCTTTTTAATCCCAAAATTGCCGAGCATGGCATTTTCTAATTTAATAAAATCCTTAACCGCCATTTCCACCGAGTGGTTAAAACTGCCGGAAGCGAAGACCGCTTTTTTAGCTTTAGCTAATTTTTTTTCCATAACCACGGGCAGTTTATGCAAACCGCCGAAAGCGCTTATGGCGCCGGCTTTAACTTTTAACAATTTTTCCATAACCGCTTCGCCGGGTATTTTAACCGCTTTAACTTTCTGGCCGGTGGCTTTAGAAATAAAATCCGCCAGCTTTTTCATTTCCAGATTGTGATCAGCCGGCAATAATACCATATAATAATCTTTATCCGCGGCCACCAAAAGGGATTTTACTATTTCATTTAATTTTTTTCCCATGGTCGCGGCCGCGTCATAGGCCGTGTACACGGTTTTATGTTCCAAGACATTATGTTTAATTCCGGCTTTCTCTAAATATTTGGCTAATTTTTGAGGAAATTTTGTAGTTTTTGCCATAAATTTTATTGTTAATAATTAGTATTGATATTGTTTATTATAGCTCAAAAATTATTTTTAAGCAAAATTATTTTCCCAATAAAAAAACCGGCCTCAATTCACTCTTGGTGAGCGAACGGGCCGGATTGAAACTTTTTCCCCTCTTTTATTTTATGCCCTCCAGCCTAGTCTTGTAGCCTTTTCCAGGTCGCTTTTGGCCATCTCCTTAAGGAATTTTATGCCATGACCTAGCTCTTGGTTTATCGGCCTGCCTTGCTCGCAATAGGGGCATGCATCTGCCGGAAAATTATCCATGTCCACCTCCAGCAAAGCATCCAGCGTCACCCCGATCAATTCCGTTGTCGCCTTTTTATCCGCACTGCGGTTGCATAAAGCAAAGCAGCTAACCACTTCTCCGCCAGCCGCCTGAACCGCCTTGACTGTCGCCGCGGCCGAACCGCCAGTATTGAGCACGTCCTCCACCACCAACACTCTCCTGCCAAGAACCCTGGACGGATAACCACGCTTAAGCACTCGGCCATCCGGGCTTTCATCCGCAAACACAGCCATGATTGAAACGTCGCCCGTAAAGCGCCGCAACCACTCGGTCACACGATTGGCGACCAACACGCCTCCGACCGTCGGCCCGCAAACTACGTTGATCCCCCAATCTCTGGCTTGATACGCAATTTCTTTGCACAGCAATGAGAGTTGGTCCGGGTCGACGTAAATGTCATCTTTGTTAACATAAGCCTTACCGTGCCCGCCCTTGGTGTAGACGAAGTGATTGTCGTCATAGATTGCCCGCATATTGCCGAAAATAGCTGCAATATCTTCCTTGATCAATGGTTTATACTTCACGGCTACGATTTCGCCCGCCGCCCGTCTGGCGTTCATTAACGGATTGCCCTTGCGCAAATCCGAACCCATGACGATATAGCTGGCACCGTTAGCCACCGCCTCGCCGGGCGTGGTAACGCGTTTCTGCGTACCCAGATCCGATCCAGCGAACCTGATGCCCGGACTGATAACCATGAAAGCCGGATTGATGGCCAAGACTTTAGCCGTTTCCTTGGGAGAACAGACTATCGCCTGCACCCCGGCATCAGCTGCTAGTTGCGCCCAGCGTATAACCACCTCTTCGGGAGCTCCCTGAATGCCCATCGCCTCTAAATCACTCCTGTCCAGAGATGTGAGCAAAGTAACCGCGATAACCATAGGAGCGTCGGAGCCAGCGCCGAAATTTTCCTTCACCGCTTTGACGGCATCCTCAAGCGCCCTTTTACCGGCCGAACAATGGACTGTAAAGCCCAAAATGCGGCCCTGGCCGTACTTGGCGATCTCTTTGGCCGCCCCGGCCACCGTTGCCGGAATATCCCCGTACTTTAGATCCCACATGATTTTGTACGGCGTGCTTTCCAACACATACGGCACAATCGGCTCGCCGGTCAAAAGCTGATGCGTCAAAACTTCCATACCCAGCTTGACCGCGCCGATTTCTCCGCCGAAAGCGTCCAGATATTGTTTAAGCTCAACCAACGACCCCACGTCCGCCGCGAATATGATTCTTTTCTTGGGATTCATTTCTTTCTTCATCTTTTTCTCACCCCTTCTTTCTCCCCGACTTCTTATCGGGAGCTTTTTCCACTTTTTTCTTCAGATCTTCAATTTTTCCGGCCTGGCAATTTCCCCTGCCGGCTAACGACGCGACAATCTTACTCCAAATTTTGCTCATAGCACGCCATCCTTTCTACCCGAAAACTTGAAGTTTTACTGTCTGCACTTCCGGCGCCATGCAATTTCTGCATACGCCCGGCTCCTCAGCGCCTTGAAGCTTCTTAAGGCAAAGCTTTTCGCCCGGCACTAAATCGCATGCGCTGGGCTGGCCCAGCCTTCCTTTAATTCCCCTGATTTTTATACATCTTTCCGTCCTTAAAGTTTCTGCTCTCACTACCATTCCCTCCTTTCGCCTAGAATGTTAATAATTCTAAAAAAATTAAAATTTTAAAGACCGATTATATATTAAAGCCCAAGGATTTCTCCTTAGGCTTATTTTATTTAATTTAACAATATTTTATAGTTAAAGTCAACGGCTTACCTTACCGGTACGGAAGCCGGGGTTTTACTGTCTAACAAAGTCACCCTTTGTTTTAAGCACTGGTAGCCGGCGTCATGCAGCCAGCGCGTATCCACATAATACGCTTTATCATTGGCTTGGCTTTTATTTTCTGTCTTAAAAGCGGCGCAAAGCTCGTAAGCGTCCTTAACAGCCACTTTATATTCAAAAACTTTATTGGTTCCCGGATCAATAATATCATTTTCTGTAATATAGTAAGTTGAACCGCCGCCTAATAAATCTTTTAAACCGGCCGGCAATTTCTTATTTTCTCCATAGTAAGCGTTAACAGCGCCGTCAATCTGTGAAAATTTATTTATAATCGCCTGATCATATTTTTGATTTCTAACCACGGTCGGAGAATCAATAAAGAAAAAACTGGTAATTAAAGCCGCCGCCACGACAGCGATGGAACCATAATAAAAAGTTTTTATAATATAATTATTTTTACTGACCTCGCCACGCCTGATGTCGTAAAGGTAAAAACTAAAAATCAAGGCGGAGATTAAAATTGACGTTAGAGACTTTAAAATAAATTTAAGCGACAACTCGCCATTTAGGAAACTGTTAATCGTGGCGATAAACCAGCTGATCATAACTACGGCTGATACCAATAGAATGAAATAAGTCAGCCATTTTCTGATGCCGGATTCTTTCTCTAATTTACCGGCAAGCAAATTTTTGTTTATAAGCCACATCATTACGAAATAAATCGGCGCGGCGATAATAATGGCGGAAATGGCGAACCTTAAAGTGTCCTGCATAAAACCTCCAGGCGCCAAACTTAAATCATCCACCACTAATTTATTAATAATCTGAAAAATTACCATGCCGGTGGAGATTGACATAAAAATTAAAGCCACCAGCGATAGCAGGTAAAAAAACGCGAATTTAGCATTTTGTTTTTCCATAAATTTTTTATTAACGCCAATCAAGAGTTTTCAAGTTTGGGATTAATTTGGTAAATTTTCGTGCGAGGACTGTTTGAGTCCGCCAGCAGGCGGACGAGTTCCGCAGTAGAAAATTTGCTAAATTAATCCCAAACTTTACTGTCGTAATTAACGCTAATTATTTAATCGGCAGTTTTCTCTGCCGGCTTTTAATTATTAAAGTAGCTGTTTTTTTGCCAAGATTAGTTAATTTTATCTTATGGATAAACCACTTTTTAGAAGTTTTTTTGCCAATAGCCGTGATTAGATCACCGGCTACGAGCGAGTCCAAACTTTTATGGATTATATCTTGGATGATTTTTTTGCTTTTGGCGCTTTTTACATAGAAGCCGTAAAAATCAGCCGGCAATGAGGCCTTAAAATTATAGCTTTTTTCTAAAATATATTTTTGCAGTTTTGATAACCGCATAAAATTATTAATCAATGCTAGGAATGCGAGGCGGAGTCTTTACAAACTCATCAAAAGTTTTTTTCATGAACTCAACCACCGAATCTTCTCCGGGAAAATCATGCTTTGAGACCCCTCTTTCCGGGTTTATGCCACTGCCAGACAAAGCGTGATATAACGCATAATCTTCATAGTCAGGATATTTTTCCATTAAAGCTGTTCCGAAATCGGCTATAAGTTTATTTGCCCTGGCCGCGTCTTGCCCGCGTATATATCTTACTTGAATCCTAACTTCCTCAACTTCTTCTTGCTCTTTGGTTAATTTTTTGCCAGCTTCAAAATTTTTTCCTTCCATAAATATAAATTATTTTTTAATCTTTTTTAACTTTTATATTTAATTCTTTTAATTGCCTCTCATTAACCTCGGCCGGGCTATCGGTCATTAAATCCTTGCCTTTGCCGTCTTTTGGAAAAGCGTAAATGTCGCGAATTGAATCCCAGTCGTTTAAAACCATTAAAATCCTGTCTATGCCCGGGGCGTTGCCGCCATGAGGCGGGGCGCCGTATTCAAAAGCGCGGATCATGGCGCCGAATTTTTGGTCAACCTCTTCGCGAGTATAGCCGGCGATTTTAAAAGCCTTATACATAATTTCCGGCTTATGGTTGCGAATCGCGCCGGAGGAAACTTCAAAGCCGTTTAAAACTAAATCAAATTGATAAGCTAAAATTTCCAGAAGCTCTTTAGTTTCCAGCGCTTCCATGCCGCCTTGAGGCATGGAAAAAGGATTATGGCCGAAGTCAATCCGGCCGTCTTCTATTTCCGAATAGTCATACATGGGAAAATCCACTATCCAGCACCAAGCCGCTTTTTTCTTGTCTTTTAAACCGAGTCGAGCCGCGCATTCATTTCTGACCGCGCCCAGGCTTAAGCAAACCGTTTTCCAATTATCGGCGCCAAAGAAAATTATGTCTCCGGTTTTAGCTTCCAGACTTTTAACTATAACCTTGCATAATTCATCGCCCAAAAATTTTACAATCGGCGACTGTAATTCGCCTTTCTCTTTAACTACGATATATGCCAGCCCTTTAGCGCCCTTAGCTTTAGCGACTTCGGTTATTTCATCAATTTCTTTTCGGGAAAATTTAGCGCCGCCGCCTTCAACTTTTAAAGCATGTACAACACAGCCGGTTTCCCCGGCCATATCCGCGAAAACTTTAAAGCCACAGCCTTTTACCAAATCGGTTATTGGCGTAATCTCCATGGCAAAGCGCAAATCAGGCTTATCAGTGCCGTACTTATTCATAGCCTCGCGCCAAGGAATTTTTTTAAAACTGCCGTCCTTTTCCAAGGCAACAATTTTTTTATCGGAAAACTTTTTGGTTACTTCCTGCCATAATGGTTCCATAATTTCCCAAATATCTTCCTGCGAGACAAAACTCATTTCCATATCCAATTGGTAAAACTCCCCGTAATGGCGGTCCATCCGCGGATCTTCATCGCGAAAGCAAGGCGCGATTTGAAAATACTTATCCAGCCCGCCAACCATCAAAAGCTGCTTGAATTGCTGCGGCGCCTGCGGCAGGGCGTAAAATTTTCCCGGATAAAGGCGGGACGGCACCAAAAAATCGCGCGCGCCTTCGGGGGATGAGTTAGCCAAAATCGGCGTCTGCACTTCAATAAAGTCCAGCTTGGTAAAATATTTTCTAATGTATTGAAAAAATTCATCTTTGGCTTTTAGCATGGCCTGCAATTTCGGGCGCCTTAAATCAACAAAGCGGTATTTTAAGCGTAAAGCCTCGTTAGCTTCTTCGCTTTTTTCTTCGCTTAATTCAAACGGCGGGGTTTTTGACTTTGATAAAATTTCAATTGCTTCGCATTCTATTTCAACTTCGCCGGTTTTAAGTTTTTTATTTATCATGTCATCCGGCCGGAGCGCGACTTTGCCTTTTATTTTAATTACCCATTCATGGCGCAATTTATCGGCTTCCATTAAAGCCGTCTCACTGATTTTCGGATCAAAAGTTAATTGCGTTAAACCGTAGCGGTCGCGCAAATCAATAAAAATCAAACCGCCATGGTCGCGCCGGCTATGGACCCAGCCGCAAAGCTCCACAGCCTTATCCTTATCTTTTTTATTTAATTCACCGCAAGTATGAGTTCTTAACATACAATTATACTTGTCATTCCCGCGCTTGTCCTCTGGCGGGAAAGCGGGAATCCAGATTATATTTAATACTAATATCCTACCCTATTTTCCTTATTTTAGCAAGAAAAAAACCGGCTTCATCAGTATAAGCTGAAGCCGGCTAAACCACTCCTGGGACCGATTTCCTCATTTTATTTTTCCCTCAACAAAAAAGGAAATTCTTCGGTAAACGTCCTCTTTTTTACCACGCCACTAAGTTCAGTCGCGCCTGCGCCCTTTTTCTGCCATTCAGGCTTGAGTCTAATAGCATCCTCGGCCTCTTTCAGGGTGCTATATCCCGTAATAATTATGCCGTCAACATGCACTCCGCATCTCTCTGTCATGGCGCACCTCCCTTTAAAAGTTATAGTTAAAAAATGACCTAATAATATTTATTATTTCTTTTTTTGTATTATTATTTAAAGTGACTTTCACTAAATCTTTAAAATCGCTCTTATCCGCCAATCTCAATATCTTAATAGAATTCTCTGAAATAATCAACTGATCCGCCCCTTTATGCTTAATCAAGCATTTAGCGCAAGTTAAACCGCCGCGCGCCAGATCAAATTTATTGCCTAAGGGCGAAATTTTATTTCCGCAGATTACACAATTATATAATTCCGGCTTATGCCCTAAATTAATTAATAATTTAAAAATAAAAAACCAATTTAAAATTTCCGGGCTATCCTTTTTTAAATTTAAAATTTCCAGATAATCTTTAAGCAAATCAAATATTTTTTCATCCGCTACGCCCGGCTTGATCAGTTTATCAAAAATTTTTATAGCGCTACCGACGGCGGTTAATTTATCTAAATCATTCTTAATATTGGCATAGAAATTTTCGCCGACCGCCGACCCCACATAATCATACTGCCGCCCGGCCACGGCCATAATATCTGTTAAACAAAGCGGCTCTAAATGACCGGCCAGTTTAGACTTAATTTTTTTCATCCCTTTAACCACTAAATCCAATTTGCCTCGCTCGCGCGAATAAACCACTACGCTGCCGTCTCCTTCGGAAAATGGCCGGCGCCTTAAAACTATGGCTTTAATATTA
Source organism: Patescibacteria group bacterium (assembly GCA_028703305.1). Taxonomy (GTDB): domain Bacteria; phylum Patescibacteriota; class Patescibacteriia; order Patescibacteriales; family GWC2-42-12; genus JACPHD01. The sequence goes on along the minus strand of JAQVNC010000004.1, from coordinate 29,466 downwards.
TAAGTTTCTTCCATCTTGTTATTTATAATAAAGGGTTAGTTAAAATTAATTATTTTTGAAGCGAGGACTGTTTGAGCGTAGCGAGTTCCGCAGCGAGAAAAATCATTAATTTTAACTAACCCTATATGCAATTAAGAAAACAGCGTAATTTTATACCTTATCCAAATAGCTTTGCAAAATCAGCATAGCCGCTATTTCGTCCCTGCCCGCTTTGGTTTTTTTATTGCCAACCAAAGCGTCTGCCGCTTTGCTGGATAAGCGCTCATCAACAAATTCAACCGGCACGCCTATTTTATCTTTTAAATCTTTTACAAATTTATTATATTTTTCATTCGTAATTTGCAATTCATAATCCGTAATTCGCACCGGCCTGCCTACTACGGCTAAATCTATCCGCTCGCTTTCCACCGCCCGCGCGACCGCTTCCACATTCTCCACCGTTTTAAACGGCGTGGCAATTTTAGTTTCGCTATCGGCCAAAGCCAAACCGATGCGCTTTTCGCCCCAATCAATACCTAAATATATTTTTCTTAATTCATTATTCATAATATTAAAACTTGTATTAAAAGACAAAGCTTGGTGAATTTTTTTATCGCGCATATAAAATTGTAGCGATTTTTTGAAAAATTATCACCTCTTAATATATTTAATTAAAATAATTTTTAAAAAAACGTCCAAATTTTATCTAAGCAGAAAAAAAAATTCCCCAAGCGGTGCTACTCATACTTCGTCAATATTTCATGACCCGTTTCCGTCACTAAAACCGTATGCTCAAACTGCGCGCTTAGACTGCCGTCGGCAGTTAAAATAGTCAAACCATCCGCCCCATCCCTAATGCGCCAATCGCCGATATTAATCATGGGCTCAATAGCTAAAACCATGCCTGGTTTTAAAATCACTTTTTTGCTATAGCTTAAATCATAATTAGGCACCTGCGGGTCTTCATGCAATTCATAGCCAACGCCATGGCCGACCAAATCGCGCACCACGGAAAAATTATTGGCCTTTGCGTATTGTTCAATCGCTTTGCCGATATTATTTAAGCTATTGCCGGGCCTAACTTGCTTTATGCCTAGAGCCAGCGCCTGCTTAGTCACTCTGATTAATTTTTGCGCTTCCCGGCTAACTTTACCCACGGCCACGGCAGCCGCCATGTCAGTATAATAGCCGTTCTTGGCAGGCTTGCCTTTTTGCGGAGCGTAGAAGGGAAATTCCATGCCTACGTCAATACTGATAATATCGCCTGACTTTAATTCTCGCGATGGCAAAGAAGGCGCGTGCACTACCTCGTCATTTATGCAAGCGCATAAAGCCGTCGGATAAGGCTTGTCATCAGCGTCCGATTTAAAACCTTTGAAAGCGGGCCTGCCCCCGGCCTTTTTAATTAAAAAATCGGCCATTTGCTCTAAATGGCCCGTGGTTACGCCGGGCTTTACTTCAGCCGCCAATTGTTTTAATATCTGCCCTAAAATTTTTCCGCCTTGGCGCAATAATTCTATCTCATTGTCTTTTTTAATGGTAATCATACTAACTTCAATTTTTTTAGTTTTTCCATTATTTCTTCATGTATTTTTTTAATCGGCTGCTCACCAGCAATTTTTATAAGTCTACCTTGTTTCTGCCAATAGTCAAGTATGGATTTGCTCTCGTTATAATAGAGCTTTAACCTATGGGCAATAACTTTGGGCTTATCATCATTCCTCGTAAAAAGTTTGCCGCCGCAAATATCGCAAACCCCTTCATTAATCGGCGGATTATAGATTAAATGATAAACCGCGCCGCAAGCGCAAGAGCGGCGCTGGCTTAGGCGCTGTTTAACTTCTTTATCGCCAACCGCCACTTCTAAGGCATAGGCCAAATCATTTTTTTTCAGCCTCTTCCTAAACACAGCCAATAAATCATTTAATTGCCTCTTATTCCTGGGAAAGCCGTCAAAAATAAAACCGGAAGTTTTTTGTTTTAAGCTTTCTTCAACCAAGCTTAAAGTTAGCTTATCCGGCACTAATTTGCCGGCCTGCAAATATTTGCCGACTGATTTACCCAATTTAGTGCCATTAGCTATTTCAGCCCTAAATAAATCGCCGGTAGAAATTTTCTTCCAATCGGTTTTTTTAGCCAGCATTTCCGCCTGCGTGCCTTTACCCGAGCCCGGGGGGCCGAAAAAAATGATAATTTTTTTAGACATTGTATATCTTTTATTTTTTAAAAACCTATGGGTTTTTTAATTCCTCCGGCCGCCGATGCTTTCGGCATGGAATTATTGCTTAGCACGTTGGCGTTTGAGCTTAAAGCGGAAACCCGAGATCGCGCTTGGGTTATGCCTACTCCTAATTTGGAAGCGTCGCCATGCACACCCCCGCCAACCTTGCCTAAGATGCTAATATTTTTATTGCTGGTGTCTTTTTCTTTTAAAAAAGAGTCATCTCTTTGCATATTAATTTTCATATATCTCTTCTGTATGGCCGGATCAATATCATCGTTAAAATGTTTTTGAGCGGCTCTAATAACTTTGCTGGCCACAACGGCGCCATGAGCCTTGTTTATGCGTTTAATAAAATTTAATACCGAGATTTTGCCCGTGCCTAAATTTACAGCTTCGGGCTTAAGTTTACTCCTGGTCGTATAATCCATGCCTTTAAATATTTCTTTGGCTTTGATAGCGCCGATTCTTTCATATTTTTCTTTTCCCAGAGAAGCAATGGTTTTAAGCATATTTTTAAAATTATTTTTTATTATTTTCCAGCCTGGACTTTTGAAAAAAATAAATTACCACGCCGAAAGTTACCGCCGGCGATAACCAGCTGGGTATATGAACGCCGAAACTATCCAATAGCATAATCACGCCTAAAAAAAGAATAGAATACATGGCGCCGTTTTTTAAATAAGCGTATTTCTTTATTCTTTCAATATTACCCATGGTAAGCTGCCGCACCACCAAAGCGCCAATGCCGTTGCCGATTAAAATCAGGGGTACGGATAAAGTAAAGGCGAAAGCGCCTAAAACTCCATCAATAGAAAAAGTCGCGTCAATCACTTCAAGATAAAATATCTTGCTTAAATCGGATAAATTTTTATTAGTTAAATCCTTTTCTCTTTGCTCGGCATTTTGCTTAAAGCCATGAGTAATAAAGAAAGCGGTTGAACCGACTACGGCGCCAAAAGCCATCAAAGGATCTTTGCCTAAAGCTAGCCAAACCACAGCAGCCAAAATTATAGAAATAACCGAATAAAACCAAACGCCATTTTTATAAAAAAATCTTTCTCCGCGCAAGCCGAAATTTTTTGATTCTAAAAACAGCCAATGAAAAAATAAAAATATTAAAAATACGCCGCCACCGATTAAAAGCATTGGCGATGATTTTTCTACAGCCTCAATAACCCTAGAGTCAGAAGAAAAAGTAGCGGTTAGAGCCTGAATCGGCCCGAGTCCGGGAGTAGCTAACCAGACTATCAACCAAGGTAGCAGCCCTCTAATTAAAAAAACCGCTATAATTATGCCGTATAATAAAAACCAGCGCCGAGCCTTAGCGCCCATAGTTGAAAGAACTTCGGCATTGATAATCGCGTTATCTATGCTGGAAATAACTTCAAACAAACACAAGCCGACAATAATAATTATGATTGAAAACAGACTCATACTACCTTATTATATCATAAATTTACCAAACAAAAAACCCCATCAATATGGAGTGCATTAATATTCGGCTGGGGTAAATTATTTTATCGCGCATATGAAATTGTAGCGATTTTTTACAAAAAATTATTTTTCTTACCTCTTAATTTTTTGTAAAAAATCGCTACAATTTCATCTAAGCAGGAAATAATTTACCTTAGCCGAATTATACCAAATCTATCTACATACCTTCGTATTCTCTCATAGTCAGCTGCGATTCAATCTGCTTGACGGTTTCAATCACTACCGAGACTACGATTAAAAGCGAGGTGCCGCCGATAGTTAAAGATTGCAAACCGGTAAAATACCTTAAAATCAAAGGCAAGATGGCAATAATGCCTAAAAATAAAGCGCCGACAAAGATAATTTTATGCGTAGTATTGGCTAAATATTCGCTGGTATGCCGACCCGGCCTAATGCCCGGGATAAAACCGCCTTGTTTCTGTAAATTTTCCGCAATTTGAGTTGGATGAAAAATAACTTCTGTATAAAAATATGTAAAAGCAAAAACCAGTAAAAAATATAAAATCGCGTAGACTAATTGATTTTGAAAAAAGCCGATAGTCCACTCCGCCGCGTTGGCGATAAAAGCCGTGCGCGCGTGCACAAAAAATTGCGCTATCATGGGCGGAAAAATTACCACGGAAATGGCAAAAATAATCGGAATCACTCCGGCCATGTTAACGCGCAGAGGCAGATGGGTTGAAGTGCCGCCGAACATACGGTTGCCTCTGATTTGCCTGGCATATTGCACCGGCACATTGCGCTGGCCTTCGTTAATTATAACCACGCCGACTATGGTTATTAGGGCAATGGCTAAAAAGCCTAAAATCATATACAATTTCGACGGGTCAAAAGTAACTATTACCTGCTGGGCGGTTTGGAGCAGCCCGGAAACAATGCCGGCAAAAATCAATAAAGAAATGCCGTTGCCGACTTTTTTCTCTGTTATTAATTCGCCCAGCCACATCAGAAAAACCGTACCCGCGGCCACGGTTATAATCATAGTAGCCAAACTGAACGGGCTGATATCGCCTAAAATTAAAGACGAAGACCGGCGAAGTAGCGTAATCATACCGTAAGCTTCAAGCACGGCTAAAGGCACAGTCATCCAGCGAGTCCACATATTAACTTTTTGCCGTCCAGCTTCTTCTTTATTCATCTCTTCCAACTTAGGAATAATCATGGCTAAGAGCTGAAAAATAATTGATGAAGTAATGTATGGCCCGACGCCCATCATGACAATGGAAAAATTAGCCATACCGCCGCCAGCGAATATATTCATAAGGCCCAAAATCTGATTAGAAGCAAAAAAATCTTTAAGCGCTTGGGTGTCAACCCCTGGAACCGGGATATGCGCGGCCAAGCGAAAAATGACCAGCATGCCCAAAACAAAAAGTATGCTATTTCTTAAATCGCGCGCTTTCCAAATTTGTATTAACTTATCGTACATAATTTGTATTAATTATATCACCTTTCCACCCATTTTTTCAATCTGCGCTTTAACGCTTTCGCTTAACTTGACTCCGGAAAATTCCAAATTTTTCAAGGTTAATCCGCCTTGGCCTAAAATTTTTACTTTTTCCTGAACGGTTGATACCAAACCGGCCTTAAATAAGCTAGCGGGATTAATTTTAGCGCCGGCGGAAAAATTGTCATTTAAAGCTTTAAGATTAACAACTTGATTTTTAGATTTAGCTGATTTAAAACCCCTATTTTTTGGCGTTGAAGCCAAGATTTGTTTAAAACCTAATCGTTTAAGCTTATTTCTGCCTCCACTCCTTGATCTTTGGCCTTTTTGTCCGCGAGTACTATAAGAACCATGGCCTGAAGCATTGCCTCTGCCGATTCTCTTTTTATTTCTAGCCGAGCCTCTGGCCGGCTTAATAGTATGTAATGATAAAGACATATTTTTATTTTAAATTCCGCGCTTGGCCGTTATTATTTTTATTTTCTTGTTTGACCGGCCTTTTTAAATTCTTTAGCGCTTCAATCGTGCATTTTACATTATTTACTTTATTGCCGGTGCCTAATATTTTGCAGGTAATATTTTTTATGCCGGAAAGCTCTAAAAGCACTCTAACGGCGCCGCCGGCGATAATACCCCGCCCCTTTTTAGCCGGCTTAAATAAAATCTTAGCCGCGCCTAATTTTTGATAGATTTCATGAGGGATGGTTTCATTGACAATCGGTATATCAATAAAATCTTTTTTAGCTTTATTAACGGCTTTAGTCACGGCGCCGGTAACATCCGCGCCCTTAGCCAAGCCGATGGCGACTCGGCCTTTTTTATTGCCGATAGCCACGCAAGCCCTAAAGCGCATTCTTTTACCGCCGGCCATAACGCGGGTAACGCGGGCGATGTCAATCATTTTTTGTTCAAATTCTTCCGGCATACCGCTATCTCGGCCTCGGCCGCCGCCTCTTCTGCCTTTAAAATTTCTTTTTCTGTCGGAAAAACCGGCGCTATTCCTGCCTTCAATCGTTTGCGCTGGAGCGGCATTATTAACCGGGGCCTGCGCTAGTGGCGCCGCCTGACCATCTTTAGCTTCTTCTTGTTTTTTTATTTCTTCTGCCATATAAATTTAATATCTTTACTTGATACTTTATATTTTTTGTTTATCCCCTTGCGGGGAAAAAGTTTTCAAAGGTTTAGAATTTTAATCCGCCTTCGCGAGCGCCATCGGCTAAAGCTTTTACTCGGCCGTGGTATTTATAGCCATTACGGTCAAATACGACCCGGCTGATGCCTTTAGCCGCTGCTTTAGAGGCTAATAATTTGCCCAGCTCTAAACTTACGGCGATTTTTTGGCCTTTATCCTTTATCTCTTTAGCGCCGACAGCAACTAAAGTCTTGCTAATTTCATCATTTATAATTTGGGCGTAAATCCCGCGATTGGATCTAAAAACGCTTAGCCTTGGGCAAGCGGCCGTGCCGCTAGTCTTGGCTCTAACTCTGCCTTTGCGCCTAAGCCTTTTATTTTGTTTGATTTTATTTATATCCATATAATAAATCTAAAAACTATTTACTTTCAGCTTTGCCGGCAGTCTTACCCGCCTTGCGCCTTAAAATCTCGTCGCTGTATTTAATGCCCTTGCCTTTATAAGGCTCCGGCTTTCTAATCTTTCTGATTTGAGCCGATACTTCGCCGACTAATTGCTTATCAATGCCGTTAATGGTAATAGTATTGGCCTGAACTTCAGCTTTTATGCCTACGGGCAACTCATAAATTACCGGATGAGAATATCCGACGTTTAAGGTTAATTTATCGCCGCTAACCGCCGCTTTATAGCCGACGCCATTGATTTCCAACTTCTTGGTATAGCCCTCATTAACTCCAACAACCATATTTTTAACCAAGCTTCTATACAAGCCCCATAAAGCTTTATTTTTACCGATCGTCTGATCGTCAATAGACAATTTAATTTCTTTCTCGCTTATTTCTATCTTCACAATTTCATGAGTCTTGGTTTTTAGCTCGCCTTTCGGCCCTTTAACAATTATAAAATCCTTCTCAATTTTAGCTTGAGTTCCGGCTGGCAATTCAATTGGTAGTTTTCCTAAACGTGACATAAGTTTATTATTTATCTATATATTTGATTTGGGTGGATTTTGTAAAATTTTCGTGCGAGGACTGTTTGAGCCCGAGTAATCTCGGGCGAGTTCCGCAGTAGAAAATTTTATAAAATCTACCCAAATCTTCATGTTTTACTTAGTAGATTTCGCAAATCACTTCCCCGCCAATACCCTGCTTTTTGGCTTCTTTATTGGTCATTAAGCCGCGCGGCGTGGAAATAATCGCTATGCCTAGATTATTTAAAACTCTGGGTAATTCATTTTTGTTGGCGTACACTCTGCGGCCCGGCGTACTAATTTTCTTCAAAGCGGTAATCGCCGGCCGGCCGTTCTTATATTTTAAATCAATCTTGATTTCATTAAAACTTGAGCTTGAATTTTTTTCACTCTTGGCTTTGATAATTTCCACTTTTTCAACCCAGCCTTGAGCTTCCAATATCTTGGCAATGCCATATTTAAGCTTACTCATAGGCAAAACAACCGTTTGGATATTTACGGCTTGAGCGTTTCTTATTCTTGTTAACATGTCTGCTATTGGATCTGTCATATGTAGTTTAAAGTTTAAAAATCAAAATGCAAAATTATTTTATATTTATAGTCCGTAGCTTTAGCGAAGGACTACCAACTCGATTTAGTTACCCCTGGTATATCGGTATTTGAGGCTAACTCTCTAAAGCAAATGCGGCAAATGCCGAAATCTCTCATAAAGCCGTGATTGCGGCCGCAGCGCCAGCAACGCCTGACAATGCGGGTGGAAAATTTTGGTTTCTTTTTTGATTTTACGATCAATGCTGTTCTTGCCATATAAATATTATTCCGTTTTAAACGGAAAACCCATTAATTTAAATAATTCCAAGCCTTCCTCGTAAGTTTTGGCGGTGGTGGAAAGGCAGACCTGCAGCCCATGGATATTATCAACCTCATCAGCTTTAATTTCCGGAAAAGCAATATGCTCTTTAAAACCTACCGCTAAATTACCATGGTTGTCTATCTGCAGGGCGCTAATACCTCTAAAATCCCTGATTCTCGGGAAAGTTATATTAATTAACTTTTCCGTAAAATCAAACATTCTTTTGCCTCTTAAAGTTACGGCCACGCCGATTACCATGCCTTTCCTGGTTTTAAAAGCGGAGATTGACTGCTTGGCTTTGGTTAAAACCGGTTTCTGGCCGCTGATTCTTTCCAGGCTGCTGGCCACGCCGTCTATAAAATTCTTGTCCTTGGCGTTTTTGCCCACGCCGGCGTTAATTACAACCTTGGTCAGCCTGGGCACGGCCATGACATTCTTATAACCGAATTTTTCGGTCATTTTCTTGGCTATTTCTTTTTTGTATTTTTCCTTTAAATTCATATGTATTAATCCATTACTTGTTTACATTTTTTACAAACTCTAACTTTCTTTTTTCGTTTAACATTATTTTTCGTCACTTCCAAATATTTATAAGCGACTCTGGTCGGTTTATCGCATTTTGAACAAACTAAAATAACGTTTGATAAATTAATCGGCGCCGGGAATTCTATTCTTTGGCCTTTTTCTCCCTGCTTTCTCGGCCTCATATGCTTTACTAAAAGATTCAAGCCTTCTATGGAAGCCCGATTGGCTGATTGAAAAACCTGCAAAACTTTACCGATTTTGCCTTTGTCTTTTCCGGTTAATATTTTTACTTTATCGCCTTTTTTTATCTTCATATAATATATTTTTAAACTTTACAAGACTTCCGGGGCTAATGAAGCAATCTTTAGAAAACCAAGCTGTTTTAATTCTCTGGCCACCGGGCCGAAAATTCTCGTGCCTTTAGGCTCTTTTTTTTCTTTATCTATAATTACGCAAGCATTTTCATCAAAACGCACATAAACTCCATCAGAACGCCTTACTTCCTTTTTAGTTCTGACTATAACGGCATGTACTACGTCGCCTTTTTTAATGGCGGCATGAGGTACGGCCTCTTTAACCGCCGCGGTAATTATCTCGCCGACATGGGCGTAACGTTTTTTATAGCCGCCGAGCACTCTAATGCACATAACGCTTTTGGCGCCGCTATTATCCGCGACTTTTACTATTGTCTGTACTTGTATCATAAAATAATCGCTAATTGCTTAATTAATATATCATCCGCCATCTTTTATCTTTACTTAACGGGCGGCATTCTATAAATTGCACTTTGTCTCCGGCTTTATATAAATTTTTTTCATCATGAACTTTATACTTTTTATTGACTTTATACCTTTTCTTATACATCGGATGCACTTTTACCGACTCAACCGAGACGACTCTGGTTTTATCCATTTTATCGCCCACGACAATTCCGATAAACTTGCGTTTAATTATCTCTTTTTTAAAATTGTCTTGCTTAATCTCCGCCATATAATTAATTTTTCTTGCTTAATAAAGTTAAAACTCTGGCAATAATTTTTTTTATTATTCTGATTTCCCTGACATTTTTTAACTGCTTATTGGCGTCTTTAAAGCGCAAATCCCTTAGCTTGTCGCGAGACTCCCCTAAAAATTGCCTTAATTCTTTTTCGGTTTTATTTTTTAATTCTTTAAATTCCATATTTATAATTTAGTTACGTACTTGCATTTAATCGGCAGTTTATAGGCGGCTTTTTTCATGGCTTCCTTGGCTTCGGCCTCGCTAACGCCGGCTATTTCAAACATCACCATGCCCGGCTTAACTACGGCGACGTAATGATCAACCGCGCCCTTGCCTTTACCCATGGGGATTTCTCCGCCTTTGGCCGTTACTGATTTGTCGGGAAAAATTCTAATCCAAATTTTTCCGCCTTTTTTAATATATTTGGTTAAAACTTTTCTGGCCGCTTCAATCTGCCTTGAAGAAATCCAGCAAGCTTCCAAGCTCTTTAAGCCATAATCGCCGAAACTTACGTTAATCATGCGGGTAGCTTTTCCGCCCCTTCTGCGCTTATGCATTTTTCTCCATTTTGTTTTCTTTGGCATTAACATATTTATTCTATCAAGTTAAAATTTAATGGCCGTAGAGTTCTACTCGCTATTAAATTTTAACTTGATACCTTATATTTTTTGAAAATATTAAAAACTTTTTTTGAAAAAGTTTTTAAAGCTTTTCCCCTACGATTTCGCCTTTACCGGCTTCTTCTTTCTTAAATATATCTCCCTTATATATCCAAAATTTTATGCCGATAGCTCCGTAAGTGGTTCTGGCCGTAGTTTTGGCAAAATCAATATCAGCCCTTAAAGTGTGCAATGGAACCTTGCCCGAAGTCAGCATTTCCGTGCGGGCGATTTCCGAACCGTTAAGCCGGCCGCTAACAACGACTTTTACGCCTAAAGCGCCGGCTCGTTCCACTTTATTAATCGCTTGCTTCATAACGCGCCTGAACGGCATTCTTTTTTCAATGTCAATCGCCATGGCCTGGGCGATAATCATGCTGCTTAAATTCGGCCTGTCAAATTCCGTGATATTTAAATTTATATCAGCCAATCTAAAATTCTTTAAAAATTTATCATGCAATTTCTTTTTTAAATCTCCGGCTCCGCTGCCGCCGCGGCCGATAATAATTCCCGGCTTAGCCGTAAAGACTCCGATAGTAACTTTATGGCCGCTTCTTTCTATTTCAACCCGATCCAATCCGGCTTCGCGCAATTCATTAAACAAAAATTTTCTGATTTTAACATCCTGCTCTAAGCATTTAATCATATTTTTTCCAGTACTAAACCACTTAGACGGCCAAGTCCTGGTGATATTCAATCTGATAACTTTTGGATTTACTTTGTGACCCATATATAACTTTTAACAATTAATTAACCGCTTTTGCGCCTAAACATTTTTGTGGCAAAGCCTTTGCCACCCTCTATTTTAGCATGCCCGCCCCGGCCTTCCATCCTCGGATCAACTATAACTTTGCCTTTTTCTTTAGTACTGCCGTCTTTAGATTCAACAACCTCCTCTTTAACCGAATCTTTTAATTTAACCGTTGCCTCTTTTTTAGGCTGGGCTTCTAATTTTACCGGCGCGGCAATTTCTTGCTTTTTCGCTTTAACAACACCGGAAGCTTTAATCTCGCCCAAAACCAAATTAATATGGCTGGTTCTTTTTCTAATCGGAGTAGCTCGGCCATGCGCCCGAGGCATTGAACGTTTTAAAGTCGGGCCCTGATTAACCGTTAACTCTTTTATAAATAAATTATCTTTTTTCAGTTCAAAATTATGCTCGGCGTTAGCTATGGCCGATTTAATCAAACTGGCCACCGGACCGCTGGCTAGTTTATTGATAAACTGCAGCTGATTCAAAGCTTTTTCAACCGGCATCTTTTGAATAAGGTTGGCCACCAAGCGCACTTTAATCGGCGACATCCTGATAAATTTTGCTTTTGCTTTAACTTCCATATTATAAATAAATTCTAAATTATATCTTTATAGTTATTTTTTTACCGGAGCAGGAGCCGGGGCGGCGGCTTTAGCCTGATCTTTAGCCATCTTGCCGCCATGGCTGACAAATTTTCTGGTCGGAGAAAATTCTCCTAATTTATGCCCGACCATATTTTCCACCACCAAAACCGGAATATGCAATTTGCCGTTATGCACGCCAATAGTAAAACCTACCATTTCCGGCGTAATCGTACAAGACCTATCCCAAACTTTAATTATGGTCTTATCGCCGGGGCGCAAAGCCTTAATCTTTTTCAATAATCTTTCGTTTATGTATGGTCCTTTTTTAAGTGATCTAGACATATATTATTGTATTATTTTTTTCTTCTTTGAACAATTAATCTATTTGATCTTTTTTTATTTTTTCTGGTTTTAACTCCCAGAGCCGGTTTGCCCCATCTGGTTTTCGGATGCTTTAAACCGATAGACTGCTTGCCTTCACCGCCGCCATGCGGGTGATCAACCGGATTCATGGCCGTGCCTCTAACCGTCGGCCTAACGCCTAATAATCTCTGCCGTCCGGCTCGACCTATGGTAATATGCCTTCTGTCCGGATTACTAACTTGGCCGACTGTGCAAAGGCATTCTTTATTGACTAATCTAATCTCGCCTGAAGGCATTTTAACCTGAGCGTAGTTGCCTTCAACGCCCATGACAAAAACCAAAATTCCGGCGCTGCGGGCGATTTTAGCGCCGCGGCCCGGCTCTAATTCAATATTGTAGACTCCGATGCCCGGTAAAATAAATTTAATTGGCATGGCATTGCCGGTTTTTATTTCAATTTGATTTTTTGAACTTAAAATTTCATCGCCGACATTTAAGCCTACCGGCATAACAATATATCTTTTGGCTCCGTCTTTATAATTTATCAAACCGATGCGGGCGCCGCGGTTAGGATCATATTCAATTGACATGACTTTCCCGGGTATATCAAATTTATCCCGCTTAAAATCTATCAAGCGAATATATCTTTTAACGCCGCCGCCCTGATGCCTTACCGTAATCTTGCCTTGGTTGTTTCTGCCGGCTTGGCCCTTTTTTATAACAATCAGGCTTTTTTCCGGTTCGGTTTTAGTAATATCTAAAAAATCATCAAAAGTCGCCGATCTTCTGCCAGGTGATGTAGGTTTTACTTTTTTTATTCCCATATTTCTATTATCAAGTAAAAATTTAATGGCCGTAGGGTTCTACCCGCTATTAAATTTTTACTTGATACATTATATTTTTTGAAAATATTAAAAACTTTTTCTGAAAAAGTTTTTAAAGTTTATACGCCTTCGTAAATTTTAATCGCTTCGCCTTTAGGCAAAGTTATAATCGCCTTTTTCCAATCTTTTCTTCGGCCGCTAATACGGCCATAGCGCGTTTTTTTGCCGCTCATTCTAATTACGTTCACGCCGATCGGCTTAATGCCATAAATTTCTTTAATGGCCTTAGCCACTTCAATTTTATTGGCATTTTTAGCTACGGCAAAAACATATTTATTTAAAGCGCCTAAACCGCTTACTTTTTCCGTGACTAACGGCTTCATAATTATCTTATAAGCATTGCCGCCAACCGATTTTTTTTCGCCGGCCTTAACCGTTGACTTGGTTTTTCCAGCTTCCGCGGCGCCATATAAATCTTTCATGCTTTTAGCTTCCTCGTCCATTTTTACCGCGCTTTTAGCATTATTAACTTTAGCGGAAGCAACCGCCGGTTTCTTTTTTTCTTCAATTTTTTTATTAAATAAACCCATATTTTTTATTTACCGTATCTCTCGGTTAATTTCTCAACCGCCGCTTTATTTAAAATCAAATTTTTATATTTCAATAAATCCACTATATTAATATTTTCCGTATTTATCAATTTAATGCCGGTTAAATTCCTGGCCGAACAGCTTAATTTTTCATCGCCTTTGTCAACAATTATTAAGAAACTGCGTTTAGCGCCTTTTTTAGATTTAAAAATTTTAGCTTCAAAACCATCAATAATTTTATTAAAAACCTTGGTTTTAAAAGCCGCCGCTTCCAATTTATCTAAAATTATAAAATTATCATTAGCCGCCTTATCCGATAAAACCATCAGTATGGCGTTTTGCTTCATCTTTTTATTGATTCTCTTTTTAAAATTCCGATCATTTCTCGGGCCGAAAGTTACGCCGCCGCCAATCCAAATCGGAGATCGGCTTGAACCATGGCGCGCTCGGCCGGTGCCTTTCTGCCGCCAAGGCTTTCTGCCGCCGCCTCTGACTTCGCTTCTATCTTTGGTATGGGCAATAACCTGCCGTTCGTTAGCCATCTGTGTTACCGTGGCCTGGTGCACTAAATCCTGATTTACTTTCATACCAAAAACTTTTGGCGAAAGTTCCATTTCCCCGTCCGCTTCGGCGTTTTGGTTGTAGACTTTTATCTTAATTGACATACCCTTTTGTCATTCCCGCGAAGGCGGGAATCCAGATTTATTATAATTAACTATTTTTTACTTTCTTCTGCCGGCGCTTCGGTTTTTGCTTCCACGACAGTTTCCTCGGTTGCGATTTCCGGCTTAACTTCTTCCGCCTTTTCTACGGCTGGCGCCACAGTTTTTAGTTCTCCTTCTCCTGAAATTAAAACTAAACCGTTTCTCGCGCCCGGCACCGCGCCGCTAATATATAAAATATTATTTTCTTTATCCATCTGAACAATTTTTAAATTACTAACGGTTGACCTGGCGTTGCCCATGCGGCCAGGCATTCTTAAGCCTTTAAAAACATGCTGCGGGCCGCCGGCGCCGATTGATCCGCCGGTTCTAACCTGATCTTTGGTGCCATGGGTGGAATTGTGGCCATGAAAATGATGCCTTCTAACGCCGCCCTGGAAACCTTTGCCTTTTGAAGTGCCGACAACTTTTATCTTATCGCCGATTTCAAAAGTATTAACATCCACTATATCGCCAACTTTTAAATCTTTAACTTCATCTCTGAATTCACATAAATATCTTAAAGTTTTTCCATTTTTAGAAGCTAGGCCGGCTTTTTTCAAATGACCGACTTGAGGCTTATTAACATTTTTTTCTTTCCTTTCGCCAAAACCAAGCTGAACCGCCGTATAGCCATCTTTGCTGTTGGCGGTTTTTAACTGAACCACCGGACAAGGGCCGGCTTGAACTTTGGTCACGGCGATTACTTTTTCACCTTGCCAAACCTGGGTCATTTCAATTTTTTTTCCAATTATAAACTTCATATTTTTTTAAAACAAAAACTGGGTTGTTCAACAAACCAGTCATAAACCGCATCTTTTGGCGGTTAGCTTAAATTAATTCCCAAAATGCAGAATTTAATTTTTACTGATTTTTGTTGAATTTTACCTCGCTATTATATTAATTATTTTTTAAGCACTTTCCCTTGCGAGAGCCGCTTAAAACTTCATTAATATTATATATAAAATAAACTGCTTACAAATTATATTTATAGTCCGTAGCTTTAGCGGAGGACTACATTTTAATTTCCACATCAACTCCGGCCGGCAGGCCTAGGTTGGTTAAAGATTCTATGGTTTTAGCCGTCGGCTCAATAATATCCACCAATCTTTTATGGATTCTAATTTCGTACTGATCGCGTGAATCTTTATGGACAAAGGTTGAACTGTTAACCGTATACTTTTTCTTCTCTGTTGGCAAGGGTATGGGGCCGTAAATTTGGGCTCCGGTCCTAGTAGCCGTATCAATAATATTCTTGGTTGACTGGTCAATAATCTTATGGTCAAAAGCCTTAATCTTAATGCGGATTCTTTGCTTAGAATCTTCATTAGTTTTTATTTCTGATTTGGCCTCTATCGCCTTTACCTTCTTTTTGTCTTTAACTTCGGTCATGTTTTTTTAAATTTAAATGTTACAAACATTAATGTATCAAATATACATTATAATCCCGTCCATAATCATGGGCGGGACTAAATGCTTACTTAATAATTTTAGTAACCACGCCGGCGCCGACGGTTCTGCCGCCTTCGCGAATAGCGAATCTCTGCTTTTCTTCTAGGGCCACTGGAGAAATCAATTTGATTTTCAAATTTATCGTATCGCCTGGCATTACCATTTCAGTGCCTTCCGGCAATTCAACTTCGCCGGTAACATCAGTGGTGCGAATATAGAATTGAGGTTTATAGCCTTTGAAAAACGGTTTATGGCGTCCGCCCTCTTCTTTAGTTAAGATAAAGACTTCGCCTTCAAATTCAGTGTGGGGAGTAACCGTGCCCGGTTTGGCTAAAACTTGACCTCTTTCAACTTCATCTTTTTTAGTGCCGCGCAATAATAATCCGGCATTGTCTCCGGCTTGTCCTTGGTCTAAAGACTTATTAAACATTTCCACGCCGGTAACCACGGTTTTTTGCGTATCGCGCAAACCGACTATTTCAACTTCTTCGTTCACTTTGATTACGCCTCTTTCAATTCTGCCGGTAACGACTGTGCCGCGGCCTTCAATTGAGAAAATATCTTCAACCGGCATTAAAAATGACTTATCAGTATCGCGTTTAGGTTCCGGAATATAATCATCCAAAGCCTTGGCTAAATCCATAATCGCTTGGCCGTATTCTCCGTTAGGATTTTCTAAAGCCTTTAAGGCTGAACCCCTGATAATCGGGGTAGTATCGCCCGGGAATTCATATTTCTTTAATAAATCGCGAATTTCTTCTTCAACCAAGTCAATTAATTCCTTGTCTTCAACCATATCGCATTTATTTAAGAAAACAACTATGTAAGGCACGCCAACCTGCCTGGCGAGCACAATATGTTCTCTGGTTTGAGGCATCGGTCCGTCAGTGGCCGCTACCACGAGTACGGCTCCATCCATCTGAGCCGCGCCGGTAATCATGTTCTTAACATAATCGGCGTGACCGGGACAATCTACGTGAGCATAATGCCTTTTTTCGGTTTCATATTCAACGTGGCAAGTGGCGATAGTAATGCCGCGAGCCTTTTCTTCCGGAGCCGCGTCAATCTGATCAACATTTTTTTCGGACGATTTAAAGCCCTTGCTTTTTAACACCGCTAACATAGCGGCAGTCAAGGTTGTTTTGCCATGGTCAACATGGCCGATTGTTCCCACGTTAACATGGGGTTTTGTGCGTTCAAATTTTTCAGCTGCCATATTTATTTTTCCTTAACGGCCTCCGATCCGCCGACTGGCGGACGGAGTTATTTGCCCTTATTATTTAAATAAGGCCGGGCTCCCAGCCGTCTATATTATTAATTATAATTTTCATCAACTTAAAATTTAATGGCCGTAGAGTTCTACTCGCTATTAAATTTTAAGTTGATACATTATATTTTTTGTTTATCCCTTTAGGGGAAAATATTTATCATCCCCTTGCGGGAAAAAACTTTTTCTAAAAAAGTTTTTAAAATGCCAGTTCTTCCAAATACTGCCGATCTTCTTCAATTATTTCTTCGGCGTTTATTTTTCTTCTTGAAGGGATTGTCCAGCTTTTTCCCGCTTTTTTCATGGCTTTTTCAGAACTTTCTTCTTTAGCCGGCAATTCCCTGAAATAATCCGGAATCATCTCAAAATTTTGCGCCTCTTCTTGGTCGCTTTTCCAGATTGCGATATCGCGATTTATTTTATCAAGTAATTCATCTTCTGTCAACCCCCTAACTTCACTCTTACCTAAAACCAAATTTTCATAATCTTTTAAAGACATTACCACAAACATGTTGTCCGGTTTTGAACTGTCAAAAACAATCAATTTATCACCGGTTTTTTTCGCCAAATTAATCGCTTTTTGCAATTGGTCCTGCATAAGAGCTGTTGAAAATTATTAAGAATATCTTAATTATATTTTCTAATATGCAAATTGTCAACTACTTTTTTTCCTTATTTCCGATAATTTCTTCGGCCACATTCCTCGGCACTTCAGCATAATAGCCGAATTCCATACTATAGCTGGCCCGACCCTGGGTCATTGACCTTAACTGCGTGGCATAGCCGAACATCGCGGCCAAAGGAACTTTGGCTTTTATAAATTTAACATTGGCCCGATCGCCCATTTCTTCAATCTGCGCTCGCTTGGAATTTAAATCGCCAATAACTTCGCCCATAAATTCTTCCGGCGTTACCGCTTCAACTTTCATAATCGGCTCTAAAATAATCGGCGAAGCTTTACGGCAAGCTTCCTGAAAAGCCATGGAGCCGGCAATCTTAAAAGCCGCTTCCGAAGAATCAACTTCATGGTAAGAGCCGTCAAACACAGCCGCCTTAATATCAACTATGGCATAACCGGCTGAAATGCCTTTGCTTAAAGCTTCTTTAATGCCTTTTTCAATCGCCGGAATATATTCTCGCGGAATTGACCCGCCCTTAACTTCATCAAGAAATTCAAAACCCTTGCCAGCTTCATTTGGTTCAACTCTTAACCAGCAATGGCCGTATTGGCCACGCCCGCCGGACTGCTTAATATATTTCCCCTCGGCCTCGGCCGACGCCTTAATGGTCTCTCTATAAGCAACTTGCGGCTGGCCGACATTGGCTTCAACTTTAAATTCTCGCTTCATCCGGTCAACGATAATGTCTAAATGCAATTCACCCATGCCGCCAATAATGGTCTGCATGGTTTCTTCATCGCTTCTGACGGTAAAAGTCGGATCTTCTTCGGCTAATTTCGCCAAAGCCATGCCCATTTTTTCCTGATCGGCTTTAGTTTTCGGCTCAATGGCAATATGAATAACCGGATCGGGAAAAGTAATTGATTCTAAAACCAACGGCCGGCTCTCGTCGCACAAGGTATTGCCCGTGGTCGTGCCTTTTAAACCGATAGCGGCCGCGATTTCTCCGGCATATACTTCCTGGACTTCTTCACGGTGGTTAGCATGCATCCTGACGATGCGGCCGATTCTTTCACGATTTCCCGTAGTAGTATTTAAAACATAGGAGCCTGATTGTAAAACTCCGCTATAGACTCTTATAAAACATAATTTGCCAACGTATGGGTCGGTAGCGATTTTAAAAGCTAAGGCCGCGAAAGGTTCGGCATCAGACGGCTTTACGTCAATAAGCCTTTCTTTGTCTTCAGGATCAAAACCGGTAATCGCCGGCACGTCTAACGGCGATGGCAGATATTCAACCACGGCGTCCAATAAAGACTGAACGCCTTTATTTTTTAAAGCGCTGCCGCAAAGCACCGGCACAATTTTATTGCCAATTACGGCCGTACGTAAAACTTTCTTTAATTCTGCAACCGAGATTTCTTCGCCGGACAAATATTTGTTCATTAAAACTTCATCATTTTCCGCGATCGCCTCAACGAGCTTTGATCGATATTCTTCAACCTTAGCTTTCATGTCTTCGGGGATTTCCCCGTCTTCCCATTTAGTGCCAAGATCGTCCAAATAAACTCTGGCCTTTTTCTCAAACAGATCAATAATTCCTTTAAATTGGTCTTCGGCGCCGATTGGCAGCTGAATCGGATAAGCATGTTTAGTCAATCTTTTATGAATTGATTCTACGTCGGCGTAAAAATTCGCGCCGGTCCTATCCATTTTATTAATGAAGGCGATGCGGGGCACATGATATTTATCCGCCTGATGCCAAACCGTTTCTGATTGCGGTTCCACCCCGGCGACGCCGTCAAATACCACAACGCCGCCGTCTAAAACGCGTAAAGAGCGTTCTACTTCGGCCGTAAAATCAACGTGTCCGGGAGTATCAATTAAGTTAATGCGGCAATCTTTCCAAAAACAAGTCGTAGCCGCGGAGGTAATAGTAATACCGCGCTCCTGCTCCTGCTCCATCCAGTCCATTTCAGCCGCGCCTTCATGAACTTCGCCGATTTTGTGCTTTTTGCCGGTATAAAATAAAACACGCTCGCTAACCGTAGTTTTGCCGGCGTCAATATGGGCGATAATGCCTATGTTACGTGTTTTTTCCAGACTGTACTCTCTTGGCATAAATCTATTTATCATTCCGGGCTTGACCCGGAGTCCATTTCCTTAATTTAAAATTTATCTCGCGAAGTGCGCGAAAGCTTTATTGGCTTCGGCCATGCGGTGGACTTCAGTCCTCTTCTTAATGGCCGCGCCTTCGCCTTTGGCCGCGTCCATGATTTCCATGGCTAACTTCTCGGCCATGGGCTTGCCTTTTCGCGCCCGGGCCGCGTTAATAATCCAGCGGCAGCCTAAATTAAAGCGGCGCTCGCCCCTAACTTGAAACGGAATTTGGTAGTTGGCGCCGCCGATGCGGCGTCCGCGTATTTCCAATAACGGGCTAACCTGCTTTAAAGCTTTATTAAAAACATGTCTGGGATCCTGCTTGGAAGCTTCTTTGATAATATCCAAACAAGTATAGACAATTTTTTGCGCTACGGTCTTTTTGCCGCGCTCCATTATATAATTAATAAACTTAGCGATATCAGGATCGTTATATTTAGCGTCCGGCTGTATTTTTCTTTTTGTGACTGGTTTTCCTCTCATATTATTTCTCGTAACTCATGGCTCGTAACTCGTAACTTATAGCTCAAAATCTATTAAATTGAGTTGCGAGTTACGGGTTGCGAGTTGTGAGATTTATTATTTTTTTGGCCTCTTGGCTCCATAACTGCTACGGCTTTGTTTTCTGCCTTCAACTCCTTGGGTATCATAAACGCCGCGAATTATTTTATACCTAACACCCGGCAAATCCTTGGTTTTGCCACCTTTTAATAAAACGATAGAGTGTTCTTGCAAATTATGGCCGATACCCGGGATATAAGCGGTTACTTCCATGCCGTTGGATAATCTGACGCGGGCGATTTTTCTTAAAGCCGAGTTAGGTTTTTTAGGGGTAGTTGTAGTTACCTTTAAGCAAACTCCGCGTTTAAAAGGAGCTCCTTTGGATAACTCTGTTCTTTTTCTATGTAAAGTATCCAGCGTTGACTGCAATGCCGGCGACTTGGATTTAACTTTTGAAGTCTTTCTGCCCTTGCGGACTAATTGATTAATTGTTGGCATATTAAAAATTTTTAGAAAATTCTTGATAAACAAAACAAATCCCTAAGCTTAGGGATATGTAAAACTTATTTACTCATTCCAATTTAACACAAGAAATAAAAACGGTCAAGAGCCTTTTAAAATCATTAAGCCCCTATTATCAGCCTAAACAAAAAATCAATCACCGGAATAATTAAAGAGAAGCCGAAAAAGACAAAAAGTAAAACAAAAGCAAAGCCAAATTGCTCATATTGCAAAAATTTCATCTGCCAATCATAAGGCAAAAACGGCAGAAGCACTTTTGAGCCGTCTAAAGGCGGTATGGGCAGAAGATTAAATATCATCAACACCAGATTAATTTGCACGACGGCGGCCAAAAAACTAACCATGATAATATTCAGCCCGGGAACAAATCTTAAAAATAAGCCGAAAAACAAAGCGGTTATTAAATTGGCCAGCGGCCCGGCCAAAGCCACTTTAGCCACGCCGTATTTTTGGTCACGCAGATTATACGGGTTAAACGGCACTGGCTTGGCATAGCCGAAAACCAAGCCGCCGCCCGTACCGATAAAAATCAAAGCCGGCATTAAAATAGACCCCCAAAGATCAATGTGGGCGATCGGATTTAGGGTCAGCCGGCCGGCATCGCGCGCCGTCGAGTCGCCTAAATAATCCGCCATCCAGCCATGCATATATTCGTGGATAATGGCGGAAAACAAAATTATGATTAAAGCAAATATCATGTCCATGAATTTGAATTAAAAATTACGAATTACGAATTACGAATTTATTATATCATTTCCACTTGCCAAAAACAACTTCTTATGTTATCTTTTATTCATAATTCATCATTCATTATTCATAATTCATATAATCTATGGCAAAAAAATGCGATGTTTGCGGACGAGGTTCAACCAAAGACGCCTCCAGGTCCCACTCTAATATCAAAACGATTAAAAGGCAATATATAAATTTGCAAGTGAAAAAAATAGGCGGTAAAAAACTCAATGTTTGCGCCAAATGCATTAAGACCATGGCGAAAAAGAAAAAATAAAATCTCTTATAAAAAATCCGGCCGGTAAAACGGCCGGGTTTTTATTTTTTAAAATTTAATTTTCTATTCGTCTCATCTAGCTGATTTTATTTAAAAAGCTAACAATATCATGCCGCCAATTAGCAATATTAAACAAGTTAATTTAATCAATAAATGCTCTTCTTTAAAATAAATTTTACCGGAAACCACAGACCAGAACACGGCCGAAGACCGATAAGCCGACAGAATTATTGAAGCCGGCGCGAAGACATAGGCGTAGCTGTTGGCAAAAGACGGGATGGCATTGATTAAAGTCTGAAAAAGATAGGTTTTTTGTTTTAAAAAAGCGAAAGGATTTTCCTTGGCTTTTAAAAAGGCTAAGCTGATTAAAAACGCCAGCAAAATTAAGTGGATGATAGCTTGCTCGGCGGCTACTGAATTATAATGCGTTATATCATATTTATATAAAGTAATGGTCGCTACTGCCAATACGGCGGTAGATAGAGACAGCCAAACGCCTTGTTTTTTTATGCCTTGTAAGGAAAAATTTAAAAATAAAGAAAAAATAATTATGCCGATGCCGATAAACTGCCAGCCGCTGATTTTATAGCCCAATAATAAATCAACCGCTAAAAGCAGGGGCATGGTCATAGTTCTGACAAAACCAAAAGTGCTGCGGTCGGCCAAAGCAATGGCCTTTAAGGATATGTAAGTTAAAATTATCTCTATTATCGCCCTGGCGCCGAAAGTCGGCAGCGAAGCCAAGCTAAAATTAAATTCCCCCCTAATAATGTTTGCTGAAATAAAAAATATTGCCGCGGCCAGATAATTTATTGCGCCGATACTATAAAGACTGATTTGCTTTTGGTTTAATTTAGCCTTGGTGATAGAGATGGATATCTCGTCAAAAAGAGTGGAAAAAAATATTATGATTACTCCGAATATAATTATTTAGCCGCCCCCTTGCCGTCATTTTTTACATAAAAATAAATATGCAGGAGAGCGAAGAGCAGGCTTAAGATAATCGGGCCCAGGAAAAAGCCGATCGGACCCAGAAAAACCGCGCCGCCGATGACTGAAAAAAGAACTAATAACGGATGCAATTTCATGCCGCGGCCGATGAGCTTCGGGCCGAGAAAATTATCAATCAGGCCGACGGCCAGCATGCCCCAAAGCAATAAGCCAACGGCGGAAAATAAATTACCGCTTACATACATTAAAATAATGGCCGGTATAAAGACCAGCGAGGTGCCGACGCTCGGGATTAAAGAAGCGATGGCCGCGGCCGTGCCCCAGAGAATGGCGTTAGGCACGCTAAAAATCGTAAAGCCGATGGTAGTCAAAAAACCTTGCAAAAAAGCAATGGTAAAATTTCCTCTTACGATAGAACTAATGGCCAGTTCCAGCTTATTTAAAATCATCTTATCATCAGTATCGGCCAATGGACTGTATTTTATGGCCGCTTGTTTGATTTTATGCCCGTCTTTAAGCAAATAATAAAGCGTAATCAAAAAAATAAAAAAAGTCGCTAAAATGCTGGCAAAATTGGAAAACAAAGCGCCTAAATTATTTAACAGCCAATTCAAGCCTTCTTTTACATATTGCCCGATGTTAATGGAAAATTCAGGCGGCAGAAGAAAATAATGGCGGAAATTTTCCAATAAGCCGTTAAAAACACTTATAAAATTATCTTTGCCGCCGTTTTCAATCAAAGAGACATAAAGATCGCGCAATTCCTGAAAAATTCTTACTCCCAAAAAAGTTAACGGCGTTAAAATGATAACCACGATAATAATTGTCGTTAAAAAAGCGGCCAAACCTTCGTGATTAAAGCTATATTTCAGCACCCTGCGATAAAGAGGCTGAAACACTACCGTAAAAATCGCGGCCAGAATAAAAACCGAAGCAAACGGGCGCAAGACATAGAACGACAAAATCGAAGTTACTATCAGCAAAGCCAATAGAAAATAAAATTGCGGTTTTTGATTTTTCATATATTTTTAAAATTATTTAATATTTTGACTTGGTCGAGTTTATTAGACATAGGACGAACCTTTTTTATAAAAAAGGTTCAAAATTAAAATTTTACGGCCGAAAGGCAAAGGGCAAAAAAGGAAAGGGGTCGGGGGAAAGGAAATTTTTGCCCGCCTTTGTCTTCCTCCCGCCTTCGGCGGGTTTATCCGCCTCGGGCGGACTAATCCGCCTCCCGCCTCCGCCCAGGCTTCGGCGGGTAAACTTTTTCAAGCCGAGATTATTTTTCGTGCCAATTCATTGGCGCGCCGCCTATTGTTTCCAGTCTTTTATAATTACACTCTTACCCTTCATTTTAACAACGACTTTTTGTTTTTCTCTCCACTTCAGTTTATCAAGCATTTCAATGGGAATAGTTATTGCATAACTATCCCCGCTTTTTAAAATTTTTCTTATATTTTCATCTTCATTTTTTCTTCTCATAAAATACTGATTTTAATCATTATTTATAGCTTTATCTTTTTTATTATGAGATTAATCACCCAAGCGATTCCAAAACCTAAGGCGGACAGAAAAAATACCGACGGAATTAATGACCATGAGTTTATACAAAAAATTATAACTGGCAATATTACTATTAGAAAAAACCTCCATTCTCTTAAGTCGGTAGATATAAAGAAAAGGAAAGAAGCATAAAAACTATAAGCCATTAAAAATCCAAGAATTATTAAACCCAACTCGCGAAAACCAAGAAATAATCCTGGGTCACCAAATTGAGGATTAACGATCAATATATATATTTCTTTAAAAAAATTATATGTATACAAAGAAAGAAGGGAAGAAATAACCGATACTACGGCAACCTTTATTATTAACTTAATAATCTCGCGCTTTATTTCTATATCTTTTGTATCTAAATATTTATATTTTTTTCTATAAAAAAAGAATACTAAATAAATAACAATGGAATATAAAACACCAAAAAATATAAAAAATCCGTTATTATAATAAGCAAAGAGAGCTAAAGATAAACCAATTAAAACAAGGATTGCTTTAAACTCAAATTTTAAATTTTTCATAAAATTTTTCTTAAAATATTAATACTTTTAATTAGCGAATTATAACCCTCTATGGTTATTTTATTCTTTTTCTTTAAATTCTCCAAATTTTTGTTGAATGAAGCTAAATCGCGCTCAATATATTTCGCTCGCTGAACCGAAAGTTTGTCCAGCCGTTTATTCAGGACTTTTAAAAGTTGCTCTTTAACTTTCGGCTTTATTTTGGTATTAGCGCTAATTTTATCAATCCACTTCTTGATCCGTGCAGTTTGTTTATCAATTGAACTTAACTGCTTATTTAATTGTTTTAACGGCCGTATCAATTCCTGCGCGCTTTGCTTATTTTTTATCCAGCCCTTGGTCAGCATGGCCTCAATATCGGCTATCACTCTATTTATCGCCACGCTTTCATCTTCTTTATCCGGCGCTAATTCCGGCAAAATATTATCGCCGGCGCTCTGTAAATTAACCGGATAGTTTATTATCTGCTCATCCGCTACCTCGCCGGCCGTTTCTTTAACTATGCTTTTGGTATCTGAAAAATAACCACTGGCCAAATGATATGCGCCGTCCGCGTTGCCGGTTAATTCCAAAGAATACTCGCCGTCCACAGGGTTCGGGATAATAATCAATTTTGCTTCGTTATCCCCGGCGCTAAGATAGCGCGCGCCATCAATTGTATTTACCAGGTTGCCGGTAGCCGCGTCATAACCAATTTGTCCTGTGCCATCAGGCGTAGTAACCAGCGGAAATACCGGCGAGGCGACTAAAAACATCAACTCGCTTTTTGTGTCCGGTGAACTGAATATCTGCTCACTCCGAATCCCGAGCGCCTGCATTATTTTTAGCGCAGCCTGATCCGGCAAGGCGCTATGCTCAACGCCAGGTAAAGCTATACTAGCTATGCCAGAGATCGGCACACTAGTATTCATGACCGTGCCATCGCCGCTTGGCTCATATACCGCTTGTCCATCTATTGGCTTGCCATCAATCCATTCACCTAATTGAATATCCAAGACGCTACGTTCGCCGACTGGTATTTGATTTAAGGTGTCTCTGCCGTCGCCGTAAAATATCTGTGTTCTAACGCGAGAGCGTAATTTGGCAATTTCGGTTTCGCTGTTTAAATCATTTAACCAACTGTTTATTTCAACTATTGCCGCATTAGGCACAAGCATTTGCCTTACCGTGTCAAAAAGATAATCATAGGTTGGCAAAAGTTGCTTAACTGACGGGATGTACTCATGAATAGTAGCAATATTAGTAATATTTAAACCTTTAAATTTTAAAAGTAACAAATAATAAGTCAATATTTCTTTATATTTTTGCCAGTTAGTTGGTATTTCTCCGCCCTCCCATGGATAATATGAATCAGACGAACCATGATTCGGCGTTCCCAGCATAATCAATTGATCAACATCATTTTGATAATTAGCTCCTTGAATATATGAACGCGAGACCAAACCGCCCATGCTATGCGCGATAATGTCAACTTTTGAAACACCGCTTTTCGCTTTAGCTTCATCAATCCAATAACTTAAATACTCCTCGCCCGAATTAACCGCCGCGTCCGAATTAAAGCCGTTGATTTTTCTCCAGTCATAACAGGCGATAAATAGATCTTCGCCTTGTGTAAAACCGGCCGCTTCCAAGGTTTTAATCAACCCTTGATAATAATCGCCGACCAAATCCCAATTCCATGACGACTCTTCCAATCCGGTCATTACTTTTAGATTTAGGCAGGCGCCAATGCCCGGCACCAGCACAATCGGATCCGGCTTGGCTTGTCAAGGCATGGTTAAAAACGGCTGATAACTTATATTACCCATAATCGCCGTGCCTTTAATATCGGGCGAACCACTAATTTGCTCTAATATGGTCGGGCCATTCTCATGTCCCCAGTAATTATTAGTCGCGTCCATTAAATTAGCGCCCATATTCATTAGCATGGGACCGCCGCAATAAGTCATGGCTATACCCATGCCGAAAGGGTCTTCGCTTAGGCAGAAATTAGGATTGTTGATATTGGAATAATTGATTTTAACGCTTGGCACTTGGCCGATTATCATGTAGCCGTTATTATTAACTATTGAACTATGACTAACGCTGAATTCCGCGGCTTGATTGATCGCCAACAAATACGTCTGGTTATTATCATACGACCCGCCGTAGCTGATCTTGGCATAATCAATTTTAATAATCGCGCTAGGGCTATTGGCAAAAATACCATACCAATCGCCTAATGCCGGCGCGGTAGCATTGCCGTCGCCGTTAGTATCACCGCCCGCGCTGTCGTCTTTTAAGGAAGTTATGATTACCGGCTCGGCCGCGCTGCCTTTTATATCCAATTCACCCATAATAGTAATCGCGTTGTTTGGATATAATTTAATTATCACTCCGGCTTCAACCGTCAATTTAGCGCCCGGCATAATCGCCAGACCGTCGCTGCCGTCAATAATCCTAACTTCGCCCTTAGACCAAACTGTGTCTTGAGTAATAACGGTATCCGCCGCTTTGACATTTTGCCCAAATACAAAAAAACATGACACCATAATGGCAATCGGCATGACGCGCAAATAAGCTGCCTCCTTTTTCATAATTATTCGCGTTAATAATTAAGTATGCTGTAATTATAGCATCAAAAGCCAAATTTCTTTATATCTTGTTCATAAACCGAAAAAATATACTGAAATAATATTTTAAGTGAATTTAAAACCTCTTGCTCGTTCAAGTTGCTCATTAAAACATGCGTCTGCCACCAATGAGGAAATTCTTTTTGAATAAATTCTTTCCTGATCTGATTAAATTCAATAAAGCCAACATGTAGCACGCGCTCAAAAAATATATCAGCTACTTCAAAGTGCTTTTCCGCCGTCTCTTTTTTATAATCTTGCCTTAAATATTTCTTATACTTAGGCAATAAGTGCTTTTCCGCCCAATTGCGGAACGGTCTTTGCAAAAGTTCCATTTCTTTAAGCATTTTTTGGTACTCCTCCCACTCCATCTCGTGGCCGCCAACTCTTACTTTCGGCATATCACCATTTTGTTGCTGTAATTGCTTCGGCCGCTTCTTAATTTCTTCTTCCATTATCTCACAAGGAGATTTCCCGCCAAGCGACTGATGCGGAAAATAATTCCAAGCATCGGTAAAGTGTTGCAAAACATTATTCATTTCATCCATATCTTTCACGCGCGCAAAATATTTATACCACTTTTTCCGAAAACGATTAGACGCGTCCATGGCGGATTCTCCTTCATCGTTAAAAATCCAGTCCTTAATTATCTCCAATGATAATTTTTTACTCAACTTATATTCTTTTAACAGCTGGCTTAAATTTTTTTCAACTATTTTAGCGTTTTTCATAGTTTATTTACTATCCATTATTTATTACTCTTTTTCAAATCTTGCCAAGAATATTGCTTAACTTTTCCATCATGATCAACGGAAAGAATATATAACAATAGCTTTTTGGCGACCTGCCAGGGCAAGCGGCGAAGCGCAATTTTTGCGCTTACCGACGGTAATCCTATCGCATATTTATTCCTCGTATTATTCGTTTTCATCCTGGTAATAATCTGGCCTAACGAATACACGAAAGCAACTTCATCAGCTTGTCTTATTTTTCCCTGGCCTTTCGTTTCTATATAATAATATATTGGATATTGGTTATGTTTTGCTCTTACATCAGCTCCTCGTTCGTGCAAACCACCAAATTGAAAATAACCCCAATTATTAGAGGATAAATATTTAATAATTGAATTCTTAACAAAATCTTCAGTGATAATTTTGTTATTATTAGCTATTTTAGAAAAAGCCATATAAATTATTTCAATCTTTTCTTGTCCTCGGATTTTAGCAAATAATTCTTGTTGGTAGAAACTTTCTTACCGCTTCTATTCTCTAAATCCTTTCTTGCTTTGCCGGCCACGTTTCCGCCTTCTTGGGCGGCGAATTTATTTTCAGTAAAACCCAAGCTGTTTTTATTTTTTGCGATTTCCGTGGTTGACGCTTCGCCCAACATGGTAAAAATCAATTCCAAGTCGTTCATGTGGTCACGCAAGTTTCCCCGCTCCAGGCCTTTGAATTTCTGGTATTGGCTCGGCGTCATACCGAAAGTTGCCTTGGAAATTTCAGCCGTTAATATCGCGTATTCCTGCCCTTCTTTGACGCCGCGGTTTTTCCATTCATTGGTCAAAGTTTCGCGCGCTTCAATGCCGCGCATTCTTTTTTCTATCCAAGCTTCGGAATAGCCTTTAGCTCTATAAAGCGCGCGGGTTCGTTTAGCCCCAAGTTCCGGATCTTCAATCTCCTGTATTCTCTCATAACCGACTTTAGCCAGCCAACGTTTGAATGGTTCAGCCTTTGGCGAGGGAATTGATTGGATAATGCGAAAAATGCCTTCGGTATTGGCGCTGGTTATTTTTCTTTTTTTGCCATCTTTAGCAATCATTTCAAGTGGGGGACAATTTGTCCCCCAATAGGAGTCTAAATCTTTATCTCTTTTTCTCATCTTTTTTATGTAACCCCTGATATCAACCGTATCCGTAAGCGCTTCAATTACATCCGCGACCGAAAACCACCACTCGTTATTATAAATAGTCTTGCGAATTTCTTTTTTTCGAAAAACCGAAAATTTTGTTTTAATAATTTTCTGACTCATATTAAAATTTTATTTTTTCAAACTCTAGCCGTATAATTTTTTATAACAAAGCGATCTTTTAAAATTAAATATGGCTCACGTTTGATCATCTGTTCAATTTTTATTTTATGATTTTCGGGGTGCAATACTAAACGAGCAACAAACTGCTCAAGGTTCCTTATGGTCG
>JAQVNC010000033.1 GCA_028703305.1 Patescibacteria group bacterium | reverse complement strand
TAACTAAAGCCCCCTTTAACAAAGGGGGTGGGGGGGATTTAATCAGCCAGCCATACCTCCTTTATGTCGGCAACGCTTATCCGCATAAAAATTTAGAAGGCTTAATTAAAGTTTTTTCCGAAATAGAAAAAGCCCCCTTTAACAAAGGGGGTAGGGGGGATTTAAAATTAGTTTTAGTCGGCAAGGAAGATTATTTTTATCATCGGCTGAAACAATACGCTAAAAATTTTTCCAACAACATTATTTTCCCGGGCTATGTGCCGGACAATGAATTAAAAGAGTTATATTCGCGCGCGATTCTTTATGTTTTCCCTTCGTTTTACGAAGGCTTTGGCTTACCGCCCCTAGAAGCCATGGCGCATGGCTTAGCGGTCGTTAGCTCGGATAAAACCTGTTTGCCGGAAATTCTTGGCGAAGCCGCGCTGTATTTTAATCCGGATGATGAAGTGGATATGAAAAATAAAATTGTTGAAGCTTTAAATAATGGAAAATTGCGCGAAACCCTTAAGAATAGGGGATATGAACAAATAAAAAAATATAGCTGGCATAGATGCGCCAGCCAAACGCTGGAGGTTTATAAAAATTGTTTATAATTGATTAGATTTACTAATATAAAGCATCATCTGACCGATGGTGTTTTATATTATATCAAAAAATGGCTAATATATAAATAAAATTTAATATAATTTTCATTTTGTTTGACATAAAGCATAAAATATGATATAGTAATTAACTATTAAAAATATGGAGATAAAGAAGATTTTAATACCAAATAAGCCGCATTTAGATCCGATTACCGCGATTTATTTGTTAAAACAATACGGTAAAGAAAAATTTCCCGGCATTAACTCCGCGGAGATTATTTTTTGGGAAAATAGCCATGATCCAAAACCGGAAGATATCAGTAAATTTAAAGCCGAAAAGATTTTAACGATTGATATTGGCGGCGGCATGTTTGACCATCACCAAAGTTCTGAAAAAGAGACCGCGACTTGTTTGGTAGCGGCTTACTTAGGGGTTGAAAAAAATCCGGAGCTAATCGCTTTATTAAATTATGTTAGAGAAGATGATTTAGAAGGCTTGCATAACCGTTTTGGCGATTTGGCTTATTTAATAAAATGTTTTCATAAGCAAAATATCTCCTCATTAAAAGTTGTTGAGCTGGGCTTAAGGATGATCGATTATTTCCAAACTTCGCAAAACGATTGGCATTTAAATGTTAAAAAAGAATACGAGGATAAAATTAAAATTTATAAAATTAAAAGATTTTCCAGTAAAATTAAAATCGGCGTGGTTGAATCGGATAATTCGCAGATCGCCAATTACGGCATAACCATAGATAGCCTGTCCGCGGTCATTCAAAAACGTTCAACCGGGCACGTAATGATTTTAACTAATAAGCATCATCGGCTTAATTTAAGAGAAATCGTCGCCGCTATCAGAATGAGAGAGTTGGAATTAAGCGGCTATAATAAACCGATCGATCCGGCTAAACTGCAGTTTGAAGGCAAGAATTCTTTAGTTCCCAATTGGTTTTATCATAGGAGCTTAAACGCTTTTTTAAACGGTTCCGAAGCTTTAAATAAAGCCGAACCGACTAAATTAAAGTTCAGCGAAATTATTTCTTTTGTTTGGAACGGCTTAAGTTCGGAGCATTCTGAATACTGCGATTGCGACCAGGGCGGAGAAACCTGCCCGTTTGCCAGATACGGTTTTAGTAAATGCAAAGAGAGGAAGTAATAAATTAGATAATAATTATACATTTGTAGCTCTGTGGATAACAGCAAATTTTCTACTGCGGAACTCGCCCCGCTGATGCGGGGCTCAAACAGTCCTCGCACGAAAATTTGCCATTACCCACAGAGCTAATTAGCAAGGGTCTTTTAACCGGATGCGAAAGCGTCCCAAAATACATCATCAGAAGGAGGCGTGAGATGGAGAAGAGAGTTACGTTAAAAGCGGAAATACTGCAGGCGGGCGAAGGTTGCCCGGTGTGCGGCGGGGAGAAGAAGACAGAGATGGCGCGCACTTGCCGCGCGTGTCTGAATAAGATCGGTGTGGCGGCAACAAAGGCTGTGGATTTTGTAACCGAAATGGTTTACGATGCCATGGTGGGTAACGCCATGGCCAACAGTGGCAACGTGCCCAGAGGCACGGTCTGGGGACCGATTCTGGCAAACACCCGGATTGACCTGGACGCCAAATTCGCCCCGACCCAAAATGGAATCGGCGCCCACTGGCACTGCAAAAGAGGGGTGCCTGGTGGGTTTGTTTCCATTTTCGTTTTTGGGGATAATCTGCGGGCCGGTCAGGAGGTCAGCGGTCTTGCCGAACTGAAAATTAAGTTCGTAAAGACTAGAGCCCAGGAGAAACAGCCGGTCCATTATCTGCGAGTGCAAGCGGTGGAAGGCGTCAAATCCGACGTTAAACTGGCCATCCTTGAGCCGCAGTTCGTAGATCGGCTGATCCCTGGGTTGCCGGGCAAGGTGGTGCGGAATGACGGCTACGGTTTTGCCGTCGGCTTCCTGCCCGAGTGGAAGCCTAAAATCGAGGCTTGCGCCGGATAGCGCGAGCCACAGACCAAGGCCTGAATGCAATGCTTATTAAAAGCAAATGTATTCAGGCCTTATTTTTTTATATAAATTAACACTTTCTTGTTTTCTATATTTTATGTTATAATAATATATGTTAATAACTATTCGGAACTGCTTTAAAGACAGATATTTTTGTATTATTAATTAAAGTAAGGAAATGGATTGCGGGTCAAGCCCGCAATGACAAGAAAAAATGGGCATAAATAAATTCTATAATTTAAAAGTCAACCCGGGCGCGAAATCGTCCAGGTTTGTCGTGGATTTAAAGCAGGATTTGGCGGAAAATGAAATTAAAGAAATAAAAAAACCGATTAATATAGAAACAAGGCTGGAGGAAAAAATTGAAAAATTGGCAAGGGTTGATTATGGAGGTTATTTTAATAAAGGGAAAGAAAAAGCTGGTGAAATGTTTAATTATTTTGATGTTAAAAAGAGCCTGGCTAATGTAAAATCTTTCTGGATTGCGGGTCAAGCCCGCAATAACAAAATAGAAAAAGCGGTAATGACGAAGAAAGAGGAAGCGAAGATGGCAAAAAGGATAGCGAAAAAAGCCTTAAACCCCCTTATTCCCCATTTGGAAGGGGGAATTAATGCGGCGTTAGCTAGCAACAAATTATCAAACCAACTGGCGCTCGTGGTCTTAGTGAAATTACTATATGCTATTTTAAAAAAAATTTTTCACCTGCTTTATAAAATTTGCTACGCGGTCGGCTGGGCGATAATGTTTGTTTTAAGATTATTTTATTTTTTATTTTTGGCAATATTTAATCCGTTTGTTAAAATCACAAAATTTTTGTTTTTTAAATCCCGAACTGCCGTATCTGGGGCTTTAAACACTCTGCCGACCGGCTACCAGGCAACTCAAGCCGTGGCAACATCTGTGTCTGTGAGATTGCTTCGCTTCTTTCAGAAGCTCGCAAT
>JAQVNC010000018.1 GCA_028703305.1 Patescibacteria group bacterium | reverse complement strand
CCGGCGACTAAAGCTCCGAGATCAAGTGAAATTAATTCTTTGCCTTTTAAAGTTTCCGGCACATCGCCGGCGACTATGCGTTGCGCCAAGCCTTCAATAATGGCGGTTTTACCCGTGCCGGCTTCGCCGATTAAAACCGGATTATTTTTAGTGCGTCTGGACAATACCTGCATGATGCGCCTGATTTCTTCATCGCGGCCGATCACCGGGTCAAGCTTTTCGTTGCGCGCCAGCTCGGTTAAGTTAATGGCGTATTTTTCCAGGACTCTGAATTTTGATTCCGGCTCCGGGTCGGTAATGGTCTGCGTGCCACGGAGCTTTGCCAGTATTTTTAAAACTTCGGCGTATTCAACTCCGGCGGAAATTAATATTTCTTGCGCTCGTGATTTTATGCCGATTAAAGATAAGAACAGATGTTCGGTGGAAATATATTCGTCGCCGAGCTTATCCGCTTCTTTTTTGGCGCGCTCTAAAATCATGGCGACTTCGGCCGTGCCCTGAACCGTGCCGACGCTGGAGGAGACTAAAATTTTCGGCAGTTTTTCTAAAATTTCTTTGGTTTGTTTTTCAATTCGCGAAAAGCTGATGCCTAATTTTTCTAAAATCGGCTTAATTAAGCTCTCGCTTTGAGCGAGCAGGGAAGCGAGCAGATGCAAAGCTTCAATCTGCTGCTGGCCGTTATCTTGGGCGATGATTTGGGCGTTAATAATGGCTTCTTGGGATTTATGAGTAAATTTATCAAACATATGATAATTATTATTAAGTTAATTATTAGCACTCGTATGTTTAGAGTGCTAATTTAAATATAATATAGCTTATTAAGCTTGTCAATAGTTTTAGCCGCTTAATTTAAAAATTATCTAAAGTTTGCTATAATGTTGATAAGAACAACTCTAAAGGAAGGAGGGCGAGGGTGATGGGAGTAATCATACGGGAAGACGGTACGAATGCCTTAAAGATTTTGGTTGAATCCAACAACCAATTTTGTTTAAATGCCCTCGATTATATGGCGGGGCAACTTAGAGAATCAGGAGGAGGGTTAACGGTTACCACCAGCGGTCGGCTTAATCACAACGGCGCTTATTTGATATTTTTTTTCAGTGCGCAAAGTTTGCTTTCAACTTTGCCAAGTATTGAAGCGATAGTATCCGCGCATGATAATAAGGCCACGATAATCGTTAATTATCGCCCCGAAGTCCTTAACGGATAATCGTTGCAAACTGCAACGGTTATCCGTTTTTTTTTATTCAAAAATATCCAAGTTATTATCGCAATAGGCGCAGCGGCCATGCTTGTCCTGTCTGTCTATATCATAGCCGAAACGGCTGATAGCCAGCTCGCTGCAAGCCGGGCAGTAAGTATTTTCTCTTTCGTCGCCCGGAACGTTGCCGGCATAAACGTATTTTAGGCCGGCATTTTTACCGATATCGCAAGCCTCAAAAATAATTTCTTCCGCGGTCGCGGGAGTTTTTTTTAATTTCCAGGAAACAGCCGGGGAAAATTTTGAAACATGCCAAGGCGTATCCGCGCCAAGCTCATGAGCGATGAATTCGGCCAAAGATTTAAGCATGTCCAAATCATCGGTTAGGCGGGGGATAATCAAAGTGGTGATTTCCAAATGGACGCCGGAGCTTTTTATGGTTTTAAGATTATTTAAAACCGGCTGTAATTTAGCGCCGCAATTTTTTAAATAAAAATCTGCGTCAAAAGATTTTAAGTCAACATTAATAGCGTCAAGACAGGGGATGATTTTTTCCAAACATCGCTTGCTCATGTAGCCGTTAGAAACCCAGACGTTTTTTAAATTTTTTTCATGGGCCAGTTTCATAATCTTTAGGGCATATTCGGCGAAGACAGTCGGCTCGTTGTAAGTATATGAAATTGACGAGCAGGCGTTAATCAAGGCATCGCCGACAATTTTTTCCGGATCCATAAAATTAATATTTTTTATTTTTTGCTCAATGCCTAAAGCTTGGCTTAATTCCCAATTTTGGCAATTCAAACATTTAAAATTACAGCCTAAAGTGCCGAGAGAATAGCTTAAGCTCCCGGGCTGAAAATGAAACAAAGGTTTTTTTTCAATCGGGTCAACGTTTAGGGCAACCGGATAGCCATAGGCAAGCGAAAATAATTCGCCGTTTATATTTTTTCTAACTCGGCAAATTCCGGTTGAATTATTTTTTATAATACAAGCCTGGTGGCAAAGCTCGCAAGCCACGGTTTTATCGTCCAATTTTTTGTAAAATTTAGCTTCTTGCATATATATAATTATATCACAATTTCAACGGTTTATTAAGATTGCTAAAGCTAGCTTTTTTTAGTATAATTTATTTATGAGTTTAGTTAATATTTTAGGCATAAATATTAATACTTTCACTAAGAAACAAGCCCTGGCCAAAATCCAGGAATTTGTTGTTGATGAGCGCCAGCATCAGATTGTAACGCCGAACGCAGAGATTATTTTAGAAGCAATAGGGCGCGACGAAGAGTTGTTTTATATTTTAAATAAAGCTGATTTAGCGGTATTAGACGGTTCTGGGCCGCAATTTGCGGCTTTAGCGATGGGTTATCCCGTAGAAAGGTATCCCGGTGCCGATATGGTTAAAGATATTCTGGAATTAGCTGCGGTTGAGAGCAGGCGGGTAGTTATTTTTAATTGGCAAGGCGGGCTGTCAAGCGCCGGCGATATTAAAATTTCTTTGCAAAAAAAATTTCCCAAGCTGGAAATTATGGTTGAAGATGTTGATCGCGGCATTCCAGCTAATTTAACCAAGGCTAAACAATTTAGCCCGGAAATAATGTTTTGCGCTTTAGGCGCGCCTTATCAGGAAAAATTTATTTTTCATAACCTGCCCAATCTGCCATCCGTTAAAATCGGCCTGGGCGTTGGCGGAGCTTTTGATTTTTTAACCGGCCGAATCAAGCGAGCGCCAAAAATATTAAGAGCAATCGGCTTGGAGTGGCTCTGGCGCTTAATTAAACAGCCGAAAAGATGGAAAAGAATTTATAACGCGGTAATAATTTTTCCCGTTAAATTTTTAATTTATTATTTTAAAAATATTATTTTTTTTAAATAGATGAGCCTTAAGTGAAGTTTATTGTTCGTGAGATTGCTTCGCTTACGCTCGCAATGACAAATATGCTAAAATACACGCCGTCAAAAAATGCTTTAATAATCGGCCAGCAATATTTAAAACAAGAATTCAGAAAAATTTTTTCCGACATTAAAGATGACAAATTTTATAAAAAAATTGATAAGTCAATTGATAATTTTAACGGCAGGGAAGGGGAGGCGTCATTTTGGAATTTATTGGCCGCGATTTCCGAAGGCTGGAAATTAAAGCAGGTTTTTGCCGTTTTATCGGACGATAAATACCAGTGGAAATTAAAAGAAATACCTTTGGAGAAAGTTTATTTAACCGGTATGTCGCCGACGATTGATAAATATGTTATAAAAAAATTCAACCGTAATCCGGCGATGTTTATAAAGGCTTGGAAAACCAATAAAGCTATGCGCGAGGAAATTATAAAGACCGGTTTTGGCGCCCATAAAGAAAGAGATTATTTTCCGATTTTAGTTTATAAGGCAGGCGAAAGTTTCAGGGTTTTTGACGGCATGAGGCGCGTTTTATTGGCTTTAACTAAAAATCAAAAAAGCATCAAGGCTTGGGTGGGTTATAAGATTAATGCTAAAGGCCGGCCTCTGGTCAGCGCTAACCGTTGCTATTTTCTGTCAAACTTATATAATCAAGCTAAGAGTAAAGATAAGGTTTTAGAGAAGTCAATCGTCAGAATTGGCAAAGAAATTAATAAAGATTATCGCAACGGCCGCGAAGTGCTTTTAAAGAGAATCATCGGCTGGTCGCATGACCAGAAAATCAAGAGCATTTTCGCGGAAATGATAAAGTAACCCTGCGAATCAACGAATCAGCTACGAATATTACGAATAAAAATTAAATTTCTAAAATGTATTTATTTATAACGAATTTGTAGATTTACCGGAGAATAACATTAATATTTATATGCCAACAAACATTAGAGTTCGTTTCGCGCCATCGCCAACCGGTTTTTTGCATATCGGCAGTTTAAGAACTGTTTTATTTGATTATTTAATCGCCAAAACTTTAAAAGGCAAGCTGATTTTACGCGTTGAAGACACCGACCAAAAAAGGGAAATTCCAGGCGCGGCGGAGAGCTTAATAAATATTTTAGATTGGGTGGGAATAAAATTTGACGAAGGACCTCATATCGGCGGTAAATTCGGCCCGTATACGCAATCGGAAAGAATGGAAATTTATAAAGAATATACCGATCTACTTTTGAAAAAAGGCGTGGTCTATCGTTGTTTTTGCTCGGAAGAAAGGCTAAAAGAAATGCGCGAAAAACAGCAGGCCGATAAATTACCGCCGCGCTACGACAGAGCTTGCCGCGATTTAACTGACGCCGAAGCAAGAAATAGAATTAAGGCCGGCGAGAAATTCGTTATTAGGCAAAAAATGCCTTTAGACGGAGAAGTTGTCGTTCGCGACGAATTGCGCGGCGATATAAAATTTGAGGCCCGCGACCTGGAAGACCAGATTTTAATAAAATCAGACGGCATGCCGACTTATCAATTCGCCAATGTGGTTGATGACCATTTAATGGAAATCAGCCATGTTTTGCGCGGCGATGAATGGATTTCCAGTTTTCCTAAAAATATTTTATTGTATAAAGTTTTTGGTTGGGAAGCGCCGAAATTTATTCATCTGCCCTTAACTTTAAATAAAGAGGGAGGTAAATTAAGCAAGCGCCAGGGGGACGTAGCGGTTGAAGATTATCGCTCCAAAGGCTATTTGCCCGAGGCTTTGCTCAATTTTTGCGTTTTGCAGGGCTGGCACCCTTCCGCCTCCGCTAAAGCGCCGTCGGATAAAAAAGATGAAATATTAAATTTGGAAGAAATGATAAAATATTTTGATTATAAAGACATGGGTACCAGTCCGGCGATTTTTGACATAGAAAAATTGGATTATTTTAACGGCTATTACATCAGGCAAATGTCTTTGGAAAAATTAACCAAACTATGCCTGCCGTTTATGGGCGAAAATTTAAAATTAACCAAAGATCCAAGAAAGCAATCAGATGATTATATAAAAAAAGCCATAGGGCTTGAGCAGGAAAGGCTAAAAAAGTTATCCGAAATCGGGGAATTAACCGAATTTTTCTTTAAAGACGAGACTGATTATGAGGTCAAACTGCTAATCTGGAAAAAGCTGGAGGCCGGGCAAGTAAAAGAAAATTTGCAGGTTATTTATGACCTCTTGGAAAAAATCGCCGAGAGCGACTGGCTTAAAGAAATTATTGAAAAAGACATTATAAGTTATTTAAAAGAGAAAGAGCTTAAAGTGGGGGATTATCTCTGGCCGACTCGCGTGGCTTTAACCGGGCGCGAGGCCAGTCCCGGTCCGTTTGAAGTCGCCGAAGTTTTGGGTAAAGAAGAAAGTTTAAAGAGGCTGAATTTGGCGATAAAGAAACTGTAAATTATTATTTTAAAAAAAGCGGTTTTTAGGCCGCTTTTTTTATTTTATAGAAAATGTTATAATAATATCATGAGAAAAATTATCAAGTTAATCATACCTATCTTATTTTTAGGCCTATTTTTAAATACGGCTAATTTTACTTATAGCCAAACAGACGCCGAGCAGAATGAAGAAGTAAAGCAGATAAATAAGGATATCCAGGAAAAAAAAGACAAAATTAAGAAAATGCAAGACCAGCAGGCGGTTTATGAAAAGTTAATCAGCCAAAAACAGAGTGAAAAGGCCAGCTTGAATAACCAGCTGGCAATTTTAGAAAATCGTTTGGCCAAAGCGGCCCTGGATATTGAAAGCGCGCAGATTGAAGTTGATCGGACGAATTTGGAAATAGATAAAGTCAATCTTGAGATTAAAAGCAAAGACGAGCAAATTTCAGGCCAGAAAGAACATATCGCCGCGGTTGTTAGGCTGATGCAAAAGCAGGACAATAAGTCAACTTTGGAGATATTGCTTTTAAACGGAACTTTGAATAATTTTGTCAGCCAAGTTAAATATTTGGAAGATATAAATAAGGAGATAGGCAACAGCCT
Organism: Patescibacteria group bacterium; assembly: GCA_028703305.1. Taxonomy (GTDB): domain Bacteria; phylum Patescibacteriota; class Patescibacteriia; order Patescibacteriales; family GWC2-42-12; genus JACPHD01. The sequence goes on along the minus strand of JAQVNC010000018.1, from coordinate 8,344 downwards.
GGAAACTTTAAAACAGTATAAAAAAGATTTAGAAGATCAGCAAAAAGATTTAAACGTAAAAAAGCGGGAATTGTCCGGCTTCAAAGTAGAGCTTGAAAGTAAAAAAGTTGGCCTGGCTTCGGAGCAGGAAAATAAAGTTTATCTTTTAGACCAAACTAAATCATCGGAAAGGGAATATCAAAGGCTGTTAAAATTAGCCAAACAGGAGCAGCGGCAAGCTGAAGCCGATATCGTTAGCATGGAAAAAATTGCCAGAGCCAAATTAGCGAAAACTGCCGGCAAAAAATTAGAATTTAATGATGCCGGTTTTATTTGGCCGGTAACAAAAAACGCTGTTATGGCGACTTTCCATGACCCGGATTATCCCTTCCGTTATATTTTTGAGCATCCGGCCATAGATATTAGGGCCGCTCAAGGCAGTACTCTAAGGGCCGCGGCGTCGGGCTATGTGGCCATAGCGAAAAATGCCGGCAAAGGCTATAGCTATATTATGATAGTTCATGGTGACGGTTTGGCGACGGTTTATGGCCATGTTTCAAAAATATATGTCCAGACTGATGAATATGTCGTGCAAGGGCAAGCCGTTGGATTATCGGGCGGCATGCCGGGCACAAATGGAGCCGGATCACTTACTACCGGGCCTCATTTGCATTTTGAGGTTCGTTTAAACGGCGTGCCGGTTAACCCGTTGGAATATTTACCGTAATGTATGGATTTTAAGGAAGAGATACAAAATATTTGCGAACAGGCTTTAGATTTATTCGGTTTAAGCCGTTTAAAATTCAGTCCCATGCGCCGTAAAGACGACCACGTTAATACCAAGCGTGGTTTTGTTATTGGCCGGACGAATCTAAGAACCGGCTTGATTACGATTGATATTTTTACGCCAAAGTTCAGAAAGCCCAAGAAAATTTCTTCAATATTAAGGACATTGGCCCACGAAGCCGCGCATCATCAGAAAATGCCCTACAGGTCGCGGTTTAGAGGAAAAATCATAACCAGAATACATTATCCGATTTTTTATCGGCAAGTCACCAGAAATATAAATAAATTAAAGAAAAATAAAATATTGAAAGAATATTTTGTGTAAGTTTATCTGTAAATAGGGGATATAGAGATATTCCGTCATTGCGAGCATAAGCGAAGCAATCTAACGTACTATTTATTAAAATCATAGATTATCCCTGCAACGAAGGTTTATTCTATTAAATTGTTAGTGAGATTACTTCGCCTGCCTGCGCAGGCAGGTCGCCCCGGCCTAGTCTGCGTGGCTCCTCGCAATGACAATACAGCAGGGGGGTATTGCAAAAGCAGTATTTTCTTAATATAATAGCGTCGCACAATATAACTTATGCGACGCTTGAATAGTCTTTGAGACGTGACCGCTTGCCTGGCCTGTTAAATTTTATGCTTAGCTTACTGCATCGGCATGATTGTCATGCCAAATAGATTAATTTGCGGATAAAATGCCAGTATAAGTTTTAATATAAGTAAAAATATGCCGACAATCAGTATGCAGAATACTATTATGCCTAAAACGAACAATGTTTTAAAAATCCTTTCCATAAGCTTGTTTGCCCATTAAAATTTAAATCCCTGGCCGGTACCCGCATACCTTTATTGATTTTAATTTTAATGGGTTTTTAAAAGTAAATTTATTTTTTATTATTTAAACTAAAATTTCAGCTATCGCCTATCGCTTCGCTAAAAAAATTTTCACTATCTATATTATAGCACATAAATTGTCGGCCAGGCGCGAGTAGACTGATTCTATGTGTCGCAAAATATTTATTTAATATATACATTATTGGCATATCTTAAATCAATATATTCCTTAACTGTTTTAAAATCATTTTTCAGCTTATCTTTAATGATTAAGTCAAGCTTGGCTGTCTGCTCGACCGAAGACGCTTTTATGTTAAAATAAATTTTCGGCCCTGATAAAATGGCCATTTTTACCGTGTTAACATCATTATCAATAATAAACCTCTCAATTTCAAAATTATGTTTTTTTTCTTTAAATTCATTAAATAAGCTTAAAATATAATCTATCGCCTCTTTGCTGATATTGGTTTTTCGCCCGTCTATTTTAACGGCAGTTAGATTTTCTATCAAGGGGTAGCTCGCACTATTAAGATTTAAGGGATCAATTTGATTTATAATATTGCCATTGCCATCTATATAATAATATTGTTCATCCTCGCGCCAAACCGCGGCTTGTTGTTTTTCGCGCAAACTTATGGCTAAGGCATGGAAGAATTTCCTTTTGATCGTTAGATTATCCAAATAATATTTTTCGTTTAGCTTGCCGGCTAATTCGCTTTTATTATAAAGCAATAAATTATTTTTGCCGACCAGGCGGTTTTCCGCTATGCTCCAAGCGATTGATTCCACTTCGCTTGACATGCCGCCCTCGGCTCCGCTTACTTGTATTTTTTGAATTTTAAACAGCGTGGAAAAAAATAATAGCCAAACTAAAATTAAAATCGCGGTAATGGCGGCGAAAATGGCGAGCTTGAGTTTATTGGTTAGGCCTCCCCTATTTAGAGATCCGGTTTTTTTATGCTGAAAAAAAGGATTGGAATAAGACTTTTTTGAATAGATAAATTTGCGCTTATTTGAGCCTAAGCGCTTTATTTTATTAAAATTGTTGTTGCTAATAAAGGCCATATAATAATTAAATTCGCGGTATTTTTAATAACCTCGCCTAATTTTTCTTATTTTTTCAATTGTATAATTAAGCCAATATTTTTTATTGAGAGGCAAATCTTGAGTTTTTATATATTTATAAGCACTGCCGCCGAAACCCATTTTAAAAAGAGTCGGTCCGGCCCAAGGGTGCTTAGGTTCGGCCTGCGGATCGGTGTAGCCCCAAAAATCATATATCGCGCAGCCTCTTTTTTTAGCTTCTTTAATGGCTTCCCAGGCAATTAAATAAGGTAAGGAAAACTTGGCGTGTTTAAAGCCTGAAGCGGCTTGATGATAATAAGCCGTGCCTTGCCAAAAAATAATTAAAGCGGCGGCGGCCGGCTCGCCTTTATATTTGCCGAAAAAACATAAAATTTGGCCTTCTTTTGCAAAAATTTTAAATTCATTTTTTATGTACTCGGGTGAAAATGCCGTAAAAGATTGTTTTTTAGCGACTGCTTGGTTTAATTTTTGATATTCTTCAAGACTATCAGGGTTGTCGCTTTTTTCAATGGCAATATCTTGGTTTTTTAAAGCTTGGCGGATTAAATAGCGGGTAGTTTTTCTCATGTTCGCTAAAAGTTTTTCTTCAGGCGCGGCAATATCAAGTTTCCAAGTGGCTTCATAAGCGTTGGCGTGCATCGGCGCTTCTCTAAAGCCGAAATTTTTTAAAAATATTTTATTTTTTTGGCCGCGCTCCCATAAAGGATTGATTCTGATAAAGCCGGCTTTTTCCTCATCCCCTATTTTTTTTAGTTCGGTTAGCAGAACCGCGAATATTTCTTCTCGCGCTTCATCGGCCAAGCACGGGCCATGCTGAATTAAAAGAAAGGTGCCTCTTTTAGCCGAAATTTTTGATATTAAGGCGGTACCGGATAGCTTATTATCATTAAAAATTCCTAAACGCCAAATTTTATTACCCATTTTTTTTTGGAATTCTCCCCATTCCCAAGATTGCAAAAAAGTGCGGGGCGCGCGTTGCCCGACAAAATTTTCCCAAACCGATTTATTAATAATAGTTTCTATTTTTATCGCCATATTTTAATTGGAGCCAGAAAAAGAATTAATTATTTTAACAATTCTTTTAGCATCGCTTAATTTTATATGCCTGTCGGTCGGCAAATTAATTGATCGGCTGGCCAGAAATTCAGCTTTAGGGCAATCGTTTAAGTAGCCGGTTTTTTTAAAATTAATATCGGCCGGAGCAATCGGCACGTTGTACCAGTCGCCCAGCATGGCGCCTTGTTTTTTAGCGTAGCTTAAAAGCTGATTTGGATTTTTTAAAAGTATCGGGTATCTTAAGCAAGCGCAATTTTTAAAATCAATCGGATTGTTTCGCCATGGCAAATTTATTTCTTGATTATTTATTTCTTTAGTATAAATTTCAGAAATATTTTGGCGGTGCGAGTTTAAGCGGTCAATTTCATCAATCTGATAGCATAAAATATTCGCTAGCGCGTTAGCTAAGCTGGCCGGGTAAAATTTAACCAGCTCCCCCGCTTTTTCTTGTTTATATATTATTTTATTAATAATATTAAGTTTTTTAGCTAATATTAGTATAATTTTGCCAATAAATAGATTATATATAGGTTTTGATATGTAAAAAATCGGATAATGTAATAAATGTTGAATGGTTTTTATTAAACTCGGCTCAGGCAATTGGTTTTTTAATTCTTTAATTTTAAGTCCGATTTCCTGATTGTCGGTGATTAAAGCTCCGCCACGAACGCAAGAAATAATTTTATCAGAGCCAAAGCTTAGCATGCCGATATGCCCGAAGGTGCCGGTTAATTCTCCTTGATAACGCGAGCCCAATGAATGGGCGCAATCTTCAATAATTTTTAAATTATGGCGCTTGGCAATAGCTAAAATTTCTTGAAGTTTGGCCGGCAGGCCGAAAGTATGCTGAATGATTAAAATTTTACTTTTAGCCGTAATTTTATTTTCTAGATTAGCCGGATCAATATTAAAATTATCGCCGATATCAACGAAAATCGGTTTAGCGCCGGTAAATTTTATGGCGTTAACTACCACGACGCAAGTATAAGCCTCAACTAAAATTTCATCGCCCTCCCCCGCTCCCAGAGTTTTTAAGCCGTAGTAAAGGGCCGAGCGGCCGCTATCAAAAGTATAGGCATGGCGCACGCTAAAATATTCCCGCAATTTTTTTTCCGCTAAAACAACATATCTGCCCGAGGAAATTCTTGCCCAGCGCCAAGGCAATAATAAATAGCTTAAAGCTCTGGCTGTGTCGCGGCCGGTTAAATTAGGCGAAAAGCCGGTAAAAATTGTTTTTTTAAATATGGACATTTATGATTTTATTTCTTTTATAATCAACTCCGGCATCCTGCCTTCAAGTAAAATAATGTTATTCTGATTTTTATTATTTTTAATATAATCAAGCAACTCGGTATGTTTAAAAATAGTTTTAACAGTTATATTTTTATCGCCTATGCCGGATTCAAGTTCTTTAATTGAATCGGGAGAAATTATAATTAATTCCCCGGCCGTTTCGGCTATAAGCCGGCCAATTTTTTTATGAGCTTCAGGGCTGGCCTTACCCAACTCTATCATGCCGCGCGTAATGACGATTTTTTTGCCCGAAGTTTTATTATCGGCTAAAAATTTTAGGGCGGCCGCGAAACTGGCCGGATTGGCATTATAACTGTCATCAATTATCACGCTAGAGCCATAATTAGCGATTTGCATGGTAGCTTCCGGCAGATTAAATCTTCCGGCGCCTTGCTCTATTTCATTTTTAGTAAAATCTAAATGGTCGGCAGCCAAAATTACCGGAGCGATATTTATGGCGTTATGGCCGCCTATAATATTAGTTTCAATCTCATAATCAGGCGTGGCTTTAAATTTAAGCTTATCGGCGCCGCTTGAGATATCGCTAACCAGGCAATCCGGCTTAAATTCAGCCAACTGGCCGAAAGTTTTGACTTGGCACTTTAGCTCTGGTATAAATTCACGGCAATATTTATTATCAGAATTGACAATCGCCAAGCCGTCAGACGGTAAGCTCCTCAGTAATTCATATTTGGCGGTTTGCGTGTTTTTAATGCTACCGAACAAAGGCAGATGCTGTTCGTTAATGGCCGTTAGAATGCCGAGCCGCGGTTTTACCATCTCGCAAATAATTTTTATCTCCCCTATTTTATAAGCAGCCATTTCTACAATAAAAATATCGGTTTGGCTGAAGTCGGTATTTAAAATAAATTTAGCGATGCCAATCTCCGTATTGATATTTTTTGGAGTTTTTATAATCTTGAATTTAGCGCTTAGCATTTGCTCTAAGAAATTTTTTACCGTGGTTTTACCATAACTGCCGGTAACGCCGATAACGGTTAGTTTATTAAATTTTGCAAGTTTATTTTTAGCAATTTTTAAATAAATTATTTTAGCTAGCCCGGTCGGCAGTTTCGCTAAGGCGGCTAAAGCGGAAAAGGTAAACCAGCGTAAAGCTAAAATTATAAAAATTATATGAGAGTTAAGAAAAACAAAAAATAATATGCCTTCGGTTAATAACGCTAAAATAATTAATATTGTTGATTTAGCAGTTAATTTAGGACGCAGTAAATTATGTTTAGTAATCGCCCAAAAATTATAAATTAAATCAATAAATAAAATCGCGATTACGGCGTAACTTAACGATTTTAAATTAATCGGCAGTATTAAGAATAAAATAAGATAGATAAAAGGACGTTTTAAAATGCGCCAACTATGGAAGAATTTTTTTCCGCTTAAAGTTGAAAAATAATCTCCAAGTCGGTCAAAACGATATTCTTTTAGTTGCCAGACATAGCAAAATTGGCCGAAGTCGGCCAAAGCGCTTAGAGGCCAGAGAATAAAGATTGAAAGATATAATACCAGCATGAAATATAAATACTACAGTAAGCTTGAACTAAATTTATAAAATTTTCTACTGCGGAACTCGGCCAGCTGCGCTGTCCTCAAACAGTCCTCGCACGAAAATTATATAAATTTAGTTCAAGCTTTAGATTAATATTAATCAATAAAATTTTTAACCAGGCCGTATAGTTTTTCCGGCATTTGCAAATGCAGGCCGTGCTTGCCTTCAGGTATAATTTCCAGGCGAGAGTTAGGAATCAAGGCGGCGATTTTTTTCCCGCCGGTTAATGGCACATAGGTGTCTTTTTCGCCCCAGACGACCAAAGTCGGGATTTTAATTTTTTTTAATTCTTCGGTCAAATCCTGGCGGGTTATTTTTTTAAAAATTTCGCGTTGGATGCCGTTGGTTGAAGTATAATCAGGCGAATCGGCCAATCGATACAAAATTTTTTTTGCCGGAGCCGTTAAGCTGCTAAGCAGAGGCAGGCTTAAAATAATTTTTCCGGTTTTAGCTATTAGGCTGAAAATCGCTCTTTTAAAGCTCCTTTTAGGCCTTATGGCCGAAGCTCCGCTTAAAATCAAGCGGCTGATTAATTGCGGTGAAGTTGCCGCCAGATAAGCCGCCACTTGCCCGCCGAAAGAATGGCCCAATACAACCGGCTTGATTAAATTTAAATCTTTTATTTTTTTAATTATAAAATTTGTGTAATCTTCCACGCCCCAGATTTCTTTCGGGCAAGGCTCCGAGCCGAAGCACGGCAGATCAAGGCAAAAGACCTCAAAATCTTTTTGCGCCAAAGCTATAAAATTTTTCCAAGACTCTTTAGTCCCGCCCCAGCCGGGTATAATTAGTAATTGTCGTGCCATGTTATTTTTTCTTTATCATTTTTAATTTTCCCGGCATGTATTTGCGCAAAACTTTCGGTATTTTCATGGAACCGTCGGCGCGCTGGTAATTTTCCATAATGGCAATTATGGCGCGGCTCACGGCAACGGCTGTGCCGTTTAAAGTGTGCACTAAATTTTTATCGCCGTTCTTGTTTTTATATTTTACATTTAAAGCTCTGGACTGATAATCAGTGCAATTTGAAGTTGAAGTGATTTCCGCCCAATCGCCCATCTCGCCGGCCTTGTTCGGTTTGCCCGGCATCCAAGCCTCTAAATCAAAAGTTCGATATGACGGCGCGCCTAAATCAGCCGTTGAATGGTCAATAACTCTAAAAGGAATATTCAGGCCTTTAAAAATTTCTTTTTCTATATTTAAAATTTCTTGATGCGCGGCTTCGCTGGTTTCAGGAGCGGTGTATTGGAACATCTCCACCTTGGTAAATTGATGCACGCGGAAAATGCCTTTGGAAAATTTTGAATAACTGCCGGCTTCGGTTCGGAAGCAATGCGAAACAGCCACGTATTTTTTCGGCAAATCAATTTCATCCAAAACCTCATTTTGGTGATAGCCGCCCAAAGTTATTTCCGCTGTGCCAATTAGGCTTAAATCAGTGCCGGAAATATTATAAATTTGCGTGGCTTCGCCCCTAGGGTTAAAACCCAGTCCTGTTAAAACCTCCTGCTTGGCCAGATCAGGCGTAGTTAAAGGAGTGTAGCCGTGCTTTATGGCTATTTCTAAGGCATATTGGATTAGCGCCAGCTCCAATAAAGCGGCTTGGTTTTTTAAATAATAAAATTTAGATCCGCTTACTTTAGTGGCGCGGTCAAAGTCAATCAGGTCATTTTTCTCGGCCAATTGAACATGATCCAGCGGAGTAAAATTAAATTTTGTTTTTTTGCCGAAAGTTTCTAA
>JAQVNC010000017.1 GCA_028703305.1 Patescibacteria group bacterium | reverse complement strand
TCTATTTCGGAAAAAACTTTAATTAAGCCTTCTAAATTTTTATGCGGATAAGCGTTGCCGACATAAAGGAGGTATGGCTGGCTGATTAAATCCCCCCCACCCCCTTTGTTAAAGGGGGCTTTAGTTAATTCCGCCACGCCTTCGTAAGTTACAATCACCTTGTCCGAAGCAATTTTAAATTGTTCAACAATGGTCTGTTTAGTATAATCCGAAACCGCTAAAACTTTCTTCGCCCGTTTAACGGCCGAAGAAATTACGAATCTATAAGCCAGATTTTTTATTTTGTAAATAACCGGCCCTAAAGTAGTGGCGCGTAAAGTAGGAAACTTTATTAAAATCAAATCGTGTATTGTGACAATAAATTTAACTGGGCAAAAAATCGGCACGTTAAAGTGCGGGAAGTGCATTAAATCCGGTTGCTCGCGCCAAATATAATACGGCAATAAAATCTGTTCGGTTAAGGTGTACCACCCTATATCGGCTAATACTTTTTTAACTTTTGGATTATTATTTTTAAAATCATTAAAGTTTTCCCGGCGCAAAAAAATAACATATTCATTGTCTCGGTCAAGCTTAATTATGTTATCAACGATTTCCTGGGTGTATCTGCCCAGGCCTTTGCCTAGAGGACCATAAAACCGGGCGTCAATACCGATGCGTTTTATTTTATTGGACATAATTATTTCTGTCATTGCGAGCGCAACGCAGTGAGCGAAGCAATCTCACGCATGAAAATATTTATAAATAGTTGCCACTTTTATTTAAATAATTTATTCGTTAGATTGCCGCGTCGCCGCTGGCGCTCCTTCTCGCAATGACAATCTATAGAGCGTAAAATCTCTCGTCACCTTGGCCGCTTCTTCAATTTTTAAGCCATGAGCCGGCAGCCTTGTATTATTCAAATAATTAAAATCTTTTTCCGGAAAAGTAAAATTATAGTAATAAACCGGCAGATATTTAGCTAAAACCGCGTATTCTTTGATCATATTTGGGTCGTCAAATAAACCGACGATTATCTTTCTGGCCGGGAATAACAGCTTATCGTGATATTGGGTAATGATAACCGATCTGTCTTCGGTTAAACTTAATACTTGATTATACTCGGCGCGAGAGGCCAATTGTTTTTTGGCCGATTTAAATAAGCCTTCAGCCGAGCCCAATAAAACAAACTTAACGGAAATAAAGAATATCAAGAAAACCATCAAAACGCGCGCGCCATAGATAAATATTTTTTTCTTAAAAATGTTGGATAATTTTATTATAAAAATAACGGCTAAAGGAATCGCGCCCAAATAAATCGGCAGCCAATAGCGGGTATAAGAATTGCCGATAGTATGGCTTCTCGGGTCGGGGTTATCATGAAAATCCCAGCTGCCGTAGTAGGCTATTAAAATAACGGCGGCGAATAATAAGGCCGATAAAAAGGCGTAATGCTTAATCCGCCACTTTTTTATTTTTGAGGCTAAAAGCAATAAGCCGAAAAAAGCCGGCCAAAAAATCCAATAAAACATTTTGGCAAAATAAAAATAAAGCATTTTTAAGCTCTTAACCGGCTGCCAGCCGAAATGAAAAAAATTGTTTTTTATTTCTATTAAACTATTTTTAACGGCCGCCAAATTTATAATCCCGCCTTTTAATATCCCCGAACCGGCGCCGGCGATATTTAAAATAGACTGGTTCATTTCATTATAGCCGCCGCGCCAATATGATTGGTACAATATTTTATTCCAATACATGGCCGGCGTCAGGGCGAAGAATAAGCAGGCCACAAAAATTATAAGCTTAACTAAGCCGAATTTTTTAATGTTAAAAAGCCAAATTACCAACCAGACCGGAATTAGCCAGATTAATTCTGAAGAACGCGTTATTATAGTTAGGCCTAAAAAAGCTCCGCTAAGGCCGGCAAATAGATCCGGTAAAACGTTAAATATTTTTGCTTCCGACGGCCGGTTTATCTTTTTTACTGATAAATACGCGAAATAAAGGCTGATTATAAGCAACACGACGAATAAAACGTTATGAAACATGCTGCGGGCGCTATAATATACATAGGGCGGAAAAACGCTTAAAATCAACGCCGAGAGCAAGGCATTCCGTTTGCCAAAGATCTCTTTAATTAATAAATAATAAAAAATAATCCCGATGGCGGCAAACAGCGGAGTTAAGAAAGGTAAAATTTTGTAGGTGGTTAAGCCGGCAATTTTACCGTAAATTAAAATAAGGCCTAAAAAGCTTACCGGTTTTAAATAGCCGGCGTCGCTCCTAACGCTGCGCGGATGCAAAACATCATTGGCTATGACATTATATTTTTCATAAACCGTTAATTGCCCTTCCTGGGCGTAGAGTTTGGTAAAATTATAATTAGATGATTCGTCGGGCGACAGCCACTTAACAAAATCTTCCGACTGGGTAAAATAATTAAAACTGGCCGTACCGATAAAAAACATAATCGCCATGGCGGTTATTAGCAATACGCGCCAATATCTTTTTAGTAAAATTTTAATTTTATGCCTCATATAAGTATACCGGCAGATCTTTTTCGCTCGGCTTATCTATCGCTTTCGGCTGCCAATCTGGCAATTTAAACGAATAGGAAATAATTTTCGCGCCCGGCTTTAATTCCCGCCTAAGTTTAGAGCAAAATTTTTCATTTAAACTATGCGGGATGCTAAAAAAATAAACTACGTCGGCAGGCGCTAGATTCTCTTTATATAAATTTTTAAGCTTAAATTCAATATTACCAAACTTATTTAAAGCTTGCCTTAACCTGCAGATTAGATAAAACAGCAAAGAAATTTCCAAACCGATAGCTTTAACTTTAAAATTGTTGGCCGCGTAAATTACCGTCCGACCGTCGCCGCAGCCTAAATCATAAAAAACTTGTCCCGGCCGTAAATCGGCTAATTTAAAAATTCTTTTTAAATCTCGGCCACGGCTCGGCACCCAAGGGGCGAATGATAAAACCGAAAAAATAAAATTAGAACAACAAACCAGAATAAATAATAGAAAGGCTAGGCTAAACGCGTAGAGGGCGATGGAAATTATCATAAAGTATGGTAGAATGAAAATATAATGAATAATAAAATCTTGAATATCGCCAATTCACTTTTGATGCTAATCTGCCTAATCTTAGTATTTGGCGGCCTGGTTTATCGTTTTTACTCCCTTAATCGGCCGGGCGTAATAATTAGCTTAATTTTAGCGGTTATTTCTTTTGTTATTATACAATATTTTTACATTATTTCAAACAAAAAAACAAGGCGCTTTAAAATAGATGCTGTTGATAAAGTTGATAAAAAAAGCGCGCCCTACCCCTTTAGGCTTAAAATTATTGGCGCCGGAGTCTATTTTTTAACTTTAATTTTATCTTTTTACATTTTATTCAGCCATCAAACCGGCGCGGCCATTGTTTCGCCCTGGCAAATAGTGCCAAAATATTTTTTTATTGTTTATAGTTTGGCAACGCTGTTTTTAATAGGTAATTCAATAATCAATAAAAAAATCGCCTTGCCTCTTATAATGTTCCATTATTTTTTGTCTTTCTCGGTGGCGCTGATAGTTTATAAGCTCGGTTATGGTTATGATCCTTTTATACACCAGGCCACAGAAAATTTAATTGATCAAACCGGCGCGGTAGAGCCTAAGCCGTTTTATTATTTGGGCCAATACGCTTTAGTGGTGATTTTTCATAAAATAACCGCCCTGCCCATAATTTGGCTGGACAAGCTTATACTGCCGCTTCTGGCCGCCATATTTTTACCCTTAACTCTTTGGCGCGTGTTAAAAGACTGGTTTGATTCGGTTAGTCTTAACTTAATATTAATTTTAGCTCTCTTAATTTTAAGCTTCCCCTTTTTAATTGTTACCACGCCCCAGAATCTGGCCTACTTTTTTTTGATTTTAGCAATCTTATTAGGATTAACCTGCAAAAATTTTTATGGCTTTTTGACAATCTTGCTTTTATCGTTAGCCGCGGCCATAACTCATCCGCTGGCCGGCCTGCCCGCCCTTTTATTTTGCGCCTTTTTAGCGGTCTATCATAGCGATAAAGCCAAATTAAAAAGATATCTCTATCCCATCCTAACCATCATTACCATTACTATTTTGCCGGCTTTATTTTATTTTTTAAACAAAAATATGGCCGCGGCCGCGGCCGGCGATAATTTAGCGGAAAATATAAACCGGCCGTTAATAAATATTCCCGGCCATGAAAATTTTATTTTAAATTTTATTTATCTTTACGGCTTTAATTTAAAATATATCCTGGCGCTATTAGCCTTAGGCGGAATTTTTATCGCTTACAAGCATAAAGAACAATGTAAAATTTTATGGCTTTATTTAGCGCTCTCGGCCGCCTTATTCGCGTCATATTTAATTACCGCTAAACTGCCGTTCGCTTTTTTAATAGGCTACGAAAGGGATGATTATCCGCAAAGGATATTACTGGCTGCCTGTCTGTTTCTTTTGCCTTTTTTTATTCTTTCAATTTATAGCTGGCTTGAAAAAATAGCCAAGCAAAAAGCTTTAGTTATTTTAATTTTTGCCGTATTTTTTTCTTTATTTTTAAGCGCGGCTTTATATATTACTTATCCGCGCTATGACAATTATTTTAATTCCCGTGGCTACGCGGTTTCAGCCGCTGACATTAACGCCGTGGATTTTATAGATAAAGACGCTGACAACGACTGCATTGTTTTGGCTAACCAGCAAGCAAGTGTGGCGGCCTTAAGCCGATTCGGCTTTAAAAAATATTATGGCCCAGATAAAATTTTTTATTATCCCATACCGACCGGTTCGCCGCTCTATCAATATTATCTGGATATGGTATACAAAAAACCAAGCCGCGAAATAATGCTTAAGGCCATGGATTTAACCGGCGTTGACACGGGTTATTTTGTTTTAAATAAATATTGGTGGGCTTTTACCAAAATTCTAGATGAAGCTAAATTATCGGCAACCAGTTGGCAAGCGATTGATAATGGCGAGATTTATGTGTTTAAGTATGAGAAATAAATTTACAGTTTTATCATCTCCTCTAATTTTTTAATATAATTTTCAACATTGAAATTGATTTGAGCCAAGATTTTAAAACTATTTTTATTTTCAACCATCCTGGCCATTTTTTTAGCTAAATCATCTATGTCCGCCGGCTTAAATAAGATGCCGGCGTTTTGATTTAATAGCTCGGGAATACCGCCAAAATTGCCGGCCAGTACCGGTAGGCCAGCCATTAGAGCTCTTTGGATGGCGTTAGGGCAGTTTTCATAGACTAAAGAGGGATAAACCAGACAATCGTTGGAAAATAGCAGCTTATCGGCCGCCTCATCGCCCGGCCAATCTAAAAATTTAATATTATTATTTTCTTTTGCTATCCGGCGCGCTTTCCCAATTTCAGAGCCGTCGCCGGCTAACAACAATTCAACTTCAGGATATTTTTCTTTAATTTTATTAAAAGCGTTTATTAATAAAAACACGCCTTTATGCTTTTCAACTTGCCCTAAAAATAAGAACTTAAAAAATCCGGCGCGTTCTCCTATCTGTCCCGGCGCAGCTTCCACGGGGTTTGGCAAAATACTGATTTTTGATCTAGAAAAAAAATGCTTCTTCGTATATAAGGCTTTAAGCCAGCGCGAAGGGAAAATAACGGCCGACGGTGAATTAAATAAAGCACGGCACATATTCGCGTAAATTTTTGAGAAAAAACCATCTACAATCCCCTCCTCGCCATAATATATTAAGCCCGAAGGATGAATTAGCTGAATATCATGCGCGATATGCAAATGCTTTATTTTTAAGCTTCTAATCGCCAAGGGCGTTAAAAACCCGATGCCCATTAAATTATTGGTAATCACCGCTTGGCATTTTTCTTTTTGTAAAATATTTTTAATTTTAAAATAACTTACAAAATTAAACATGTTCCATAAGTGCCAAAAAAACCTAAAAAATTTCGGCAGTTTATTTAGATTATAATAATAAGACTTTAAATAATAAATTTGGAGCTTAGCGTTGTCAGCCGGTAATTTTTTGCCGCGCGGTTTCGTGGTAATTATAAAAACTTCATGCCCGGCCTTAACCAAGCCGTTGGCAATGGTTCCGGAAACTTTCTCCGCGCCGCCTCGGTTAAACGGCTTATATAAATTATTTATTAAACAAATCTTCATAAAAACAAATTTTATGCTTTCGGGCTGTATCTTACATAATGATAAATGGAATTCAACCTTTTTACGACTTTAGACCAGGTGTATTTATTTTCCACCAGTTCTCTGCCGGCCGCGCCCATTTTTTCCGCTAATTTCTTATCGCTTAAAATAGCCTTTATTTTATTGGCCAAGTCATTTACGTCTCCGGGCTTGACCAATAAGCCTTGCTTGCCGTTTTTAAATACGCTTCTGACGCCGGGTAAATTTGAAGTGATTACCGGCCTGGAGCAAGCCATGGCCTCTAAAAGCACTAAGCCGAAAGCTTCTCCTTTATTAATTGACGGCAGAACCAAGCAATCGCAGTAATTATAAAAATCAACTAATTTGCTATTATCCACATTTTCATAAAACTTAACGTTTTTTTCCATGTCTAAATTAAGCGCTTGAATCTTATAGTATGGCAATAAATCCCCCCGCCCGACAACTTTCAAAACAGTTGAATTTAACGTCGGCTTTTTAGTAACTATAGCCAAAGCCTTAAGTAAATTTTCCAAGCCTTTAAAATAATGGGCTTTATCAAGGCCGCCTACGAATAAAATAACTTTATTTTTCCGATTCTTATTTTTATTGTCATGATAAGTGACAAATTGCTCAAGATTTACCCCAAAGAGTATTTGCCTGAATTTCTCCGGCTTGATTTTGTAATAATTTTTTAAGTCCGAATGCTTTACATAATCAAGCGAAGCGCAAGTGATAATTTTCGCCGTTCTGGCCAAAAACGGCAAAATTAAAATATTATACAAAGAAAAAACAGCGCCCTTAAATCCTTTGGCTCTGGAATCCATATGATAATGGAGCATTAATTTCATTTTACTGCCCGAGAATAACTTCGCCAGCAATACAGGCTTAATTGCGCCATAGAACGGGTAATGCAGATGAACAATGTCAAAATCTCTTAATTTCCAGAAAAGCTGGGGCACGAACGCGGCATTGCCGTATTTAAACCAAGGCTTTAGCCGCTCAACAATAAATTTGCCTTCTGGCCGGTTAAATTCATCCCCCTTTTTATAATTATAATCAGGCGTAAAAACCGTTACTTCATAGCCTAATCCGGCTAAATTTTCTGAAATATTATAAACGCTGTTGCCGATGCCACCCCGATATGGCGGAAAGGTACAGACGATTTGCGCTATTTTCATGTTTAATTATCTTTACTATTTTTTAAAGCGATATTTTGAACGACTTTAGTTATGTCTTTTTCAATTTTTTCCAATTTTAACCGCAAGCGGAAAACAAAATAAAACAGCGCGGCTACGCTTAAATATAATAAAACTTCAATGCCCGAACCGCTAAAGCCGAGGCCGGCGACAAACTTATCAATAAATTTTAAAGAAATTATTAAAATGGCGGCTAAAATCCAAAAAGTAAGCCAAAACAAAAATTCATTCATGCCGATATAGTTTTTTTGTTTTTGCCAATAAAGGCGAGCAAGAATTGAAGCGATGATAATTAAAGCGATTGTTTGTTGCAGCATATAAATAATATAATTTTAATTAACCAACATGGCGATAAACAGCTCTTTTAGAATTTTAAAGCCGCCGGAAAAACTCTGGCCGAAATTATGATAAATTACCCTAATGGGAACTTCTTTGACTTTAAAATTATTTTTTTTAACTTCAAACATTATCTCCGAGCAGTGCGCCATCCGATCCTGCCGCCAGCCAATCCGGCGCGCCGCTTCGGCCGACATGGCCCTAAAACCGCTTTGCGGGTCGGTTAAATTAACATTAAAAAATATTCTATTGACCGCTTTGGCCAAAGGCATAATAATATTTTTTTTAATAAAAGGCACTTCGGAACTATGCTCGGCGTTAAGAAAACGCGAACCGAAAACGACTTGGGCTTTGTTATTTTTTATCGGCGCCGCGATTTTTTCAATGTCTTGGCTTAAAAATTGCCCATCGGCGTCAAAATGAACTATAATATCCGCGCCGTTATTCAGGCAATATTCCGTCCCGGTCCTTAAGGCCGCGCCTTGCCCGCGGTTTATTATGTGCTTAAGTAAAACCGCGCCTTCTCTTAGCGTAAAATCAGCCGTCCGATCGGTTGAGCCGTCGTCAACTATGACTAAACAATCAACCAGCGGCCGCACTTGGTTAATTATCGCTTTTATATTTTTTTCTTCATTAAACGCCGGAATAACGCAAAAGACTCTCATAAATTATCTTACAATAATCAAATAAAAATTTTATGGCCGTAGAGCTCTGCTCGCTATAAAATTATAATTTGATACTTTATATTTTTGAAAATATTTATCATCCCCTTGAGGGAAAAAACTTTTTTTGAAAAAGTTTTTAAAAATTATACAACAGTCTTTAAGCCTTTGCTCGCCCTTAAATCATCTATGGTTTTTTTCAGGCCATTCTCTAAAGTAACGATTGGCATCCAACCCAGCTCTTCTCGCGCCTTGGTTATGTCGGGCAAGCACAATTCGCTTATAAACAAATGCTTATCCGCGTATTTTATTTTTGATTTTGAATCTAAAATTTTAATAATCATTTCACAAATTTTTGTTAAATTCATATCAACATCCGAACCGATATTAACCGAGCCGGACGAGCCGTTCTCCATTAATTTCAAACAAGCATCAACGCAATCGCTAATATAGCAAAGCGAGCTGGAAAAATTTTTATCGCCGGGTATAACCAAATCGGCATTTTCCAGAGCGCTATTTATAAAATCTGGGATTAAATTGCCTTCGTTTAATTTCATTCTTGGGCCGTAGACGCGGAATAAGCGAACCACTTTTGAATCAAGGCCATAAACTTGGCGATAATTTTCCACCATGGTTTCGGAAAACCGCTTGCCTTCATCATACGAGCTTCTTAAAGAAAGAAAATCAACTTTGCCGATTTCGCTTTCTTTAATTCTTTTCTGGCCGTCAGGCCTCGGCCCATAGACCACGGAAGATGAAAAATGCATGATTTTTGCCTGATAGCGAATCGCTAAATCCAAAGTATTTTTTAAGCCGTAAGACGAAGCTAAAATGGTGGCGATTTTATTTTTATCAAAATCTTTAGGCGAAGTCGGACAGGCCAAATTATAAATTTCCTGGATGCCCTGGAATTCTATTTTAAATTTTTGCAATTCCGGCAATTTTTCCAAATCAATCGGCTCGGTGATATCATGTTTTATAAATTCAAAATTAGGATCAGCCAATAAATGGTCAATATTCCTTTCGTCGCCGGTGGAAAAATTGTCCAAACAAATGACTTTGCTGGTTTCTAAAAGCCGATCGCATAAATGTGAACCGATAAAACCGGCGCCGCCGGCCACTAAAACATTTTTTTTGTCAAAAATCGCTCTTTTACTCATATGATTTATTTAATATATTATATTTTATAAATTATTTATTTATTTTTAAGCTGCCGACATTTACGCCGCCACCGAAACTTTCTTCATAGGCGTAAAATGAGCCTATAATTTTACCGTTGGCTTTAAAAACGCGGACATGAGGCGCTCCGCCTGGCCCGGCGGCGGTTATTATTTCATCCCAGCCGTCATTATCAACATCAGCTTTAGCCAAACTCACGCCGCCGCGAAAATTACTGTTAAAGGCGAAAAAATGTGATAGCAGATTTCCTTTGTTATCAAAAAATTTAACATGCGGCCCGCCGTTTTTTTCCGGCGCGACAACAATATCCGCCCGCTTGGTGCCAACGCTTTTTCTAACGTTAGCGGCGCTGACTTTAACGCCGCCGAGGAAGGTTTTTGGATAAGCTAAAAATTGCCCTTCTAAATCGCCGGTGGCTTTGAAAATCCTAACTTCGGGAATTTTCCCGGCCGCCAAGCCGGTTATAATTTCGTCTTCGCCATCGCCGTCTACATCGCCGGCGGCCAGATTCAAGCCGCCTCTAAATTTATTGTCATAAGCGTAAAAAGAGCTTAAAAATCCTCCCTGGCCGTTAAAAATTTTTACTTCCGAATCGCCTGCTGATGCTTGAACAACGATAATTTCATCGCTGCCGT
Source organism: Patescibacteria group bacterium (assembly GCA_028703305.1). Classification (GTDB taxonomy): domain Bacteria; phylum Patescibacteriota; class Patescibacteriia; order Patescibacteriales; family GWC2-42-12; genus JACPHD01. The sequence continues at coordinate 4,871 of JAQVNC010000017.1, read as the reverse complement.
CATTATTAACGTCGGCGGAGGCAATATTCACGCCGCCGCGGAAAGTTTTATTAAAAGCGAAAAATTGGCCTAAGAGTTTTCCCTCCGCGCTGAAAATTCTAATCTGCGGCCCGCCGCCGAGCCCGGCCGCGGTAATAATTTCCGAACGGCCGTCATGGTTTATGTCTCCGGAGGAAAAATTTACCCCTCCCTTAAAACCCGCGCCATAAGCATAAAATTCTTTATCTTTGTTGCCGTCCTGGTCGGTAATTTTTACAAGGCTTAACATGCCATTTTTCGGCCCGACCAATAATTTTTCCGTTTTACTATTTAACTCATTTTGGACGTAACTAACCGATGCCGCCACATTTAGCCTGCCTTTGCCAAGCTGATTAAAATAATTTGGATTTACGCGATTAATATTGTCCGTCTTATCAAGCAGCGCTTTTATAATCCGGCTTCTATTAAAAGACGGGTTAGCGCTTTCTATTAGGGCTAAGGCGCCGGAAACCATAGGCACGGCGACCGAAGTGCCAGACCAGTAACCGTCATAATATTTATTAAAAGGCTGATTTTCAATGTATTGGCCGGGCGAATAAACCACTGTGCTGAAAACGCTAACCCCTGGAGCGGCGATGTCAATGCATTTCTTGCCGAAACTGGAAAATACCGCTTTTTGATCCATGGTGTCGGTCGCGGCAACGCCAATTACTCTATTCTCGCCGCTTGAGCCGTCAAGGCAAGCCGGATACATGGGAGTTTCATCCAAATTATAACCGGCGCCCTGCCCGACTTCATTGCCTCCGGCAGCCACTACGATTAAGCCGGCGTCGTAAGCGCGTTTAACCGCCTCGTCAAGCCCTTTACTATAATTAAAACCGACAAAACTTAAATTAATAATATTGGCGCCATTGGCAATCGCGTAATCAATGGCCTTAATAACCTTGGAAGCGCTGCCCTCGCCTTTATCATCCAAAATTTTAAGCGGCATAATTTTAGCTTTCCAGGTTACGCCGGCGATGCCGGCGGCGTTATCGCCCGAAGCGGCGGCTATGCCGGCGATAATAGTGCCGTGCAAAATGCCGTCTTCGGTAAAGCCCGGCTTGAATTTTGGCGCCGGATCAGGCACGTTATTAACAAAATCCCAGCCGCTCGTATCATCAATAAAGCCGTTTTTATCATCATCAATTTTATTGGCGATTTCTTTTTTATTCCGCCAGATATTGCCTTGCAGATCAGGATGATTAATTTGCACGCCCGAATCCAAAACGGCAATAACCACGTCCCGACTTTCTCTTATGTTGCTCCAAGCTTCAACCGCTTTAATTTTCTGCAAATACCATTGATTATTAAAGTAAGTGTCAGATGGTAAAACCGAAGCTTGATAAGTATAGTTTGGTTCAGCGTATTGCACTGCCGGCAAATTGTGATAGTAATTTAAAAATTCATCAAAATCACCCGCCGAGGCGACTTTAATGGCCACCGGCGCTTCGGCAGCTTTAAATTTTACCAATATTTCATCAGCGACAAAATTATTTTTAATATCGCCGGAAGCATTGTGAGCGAAAAAGATTAAAACAGCTAAAAATATACTAAAAAAAGATGTTGTATTTTTTTTCATAACATCTTCATTATAACATAAGTTGCCGGTATTTTTCAAATTTACATTTTTTCTATCAAAGCCAATGTTTCCTCCGCGCATTTAGCCAAACCGAAATCTTTTATTCTCATAAGCCCGCTCTTAATCAGCTTATCGGCCAGTTGCTTATCCAGCAATATTTTAGCCATTTTTTCAGCCATGTCATATTTATCTTCCGGATCAAAAAGCAAAGCCGAATCTTTGGCAATTTCCGGTATGGAAGCGATATTTGAAGCCGCGACCGGCACGCTTAAAGCCATCGCTTCCAATAACGGTATGCCAAAGCCTTCATAAAGCGAAGGAAAAACAAATAAAGAAGCGCCGCCATAAATATAAGGCATGTCAGCTTCAGGCACCCAGCCGGTAATAATTACATTTTCGTCAAAATTAAATTCATTGATAATATATTTAATTTCATCAAAACCCAAGTCGGCCTCGCCGACTAAAACCAATTTATGCTTTATGCCGCCGTATTTTTGCCTCATGGTTATATAAGCTTCAACCAGCCTGGCGGTATTTTTCTTTTTTTCCAAACGGCCGACGTAAAAAATGTAAGGAGCTTTAATATCGTATTTATTTAAAACTTGATTTATTTTTCCCCGGTCATTAATCGGGTGATAAAGCTGGCTGTTAAAGCCGTTTCTGATTACTCTTATTTTTTCCGGATCGGCTTTATAAAATTCCACCAGTTCTCGCTTGGTAAATTCAGACACCGCGATAATCGCTTTAGCGTGCTTAAGCGCGAATTTCGTGGACCAGCTATGGTAATCAAGCGCATTGGAGCGAAATCTTCCCCAAGTAAATAATTTAACCGAAAAATTAAACGCTCCGGAAGTTAGGCCGGTCGCCGGGCCGATTTTATCCGAGCTGTAAAGCTTAGCTTGGCGCTCAAAACCTATGTCATGGATGGTGACGATTGATTTTTTCGGATGAATTACCGGCAAGGTATGGGCCGGGACGAAAAGAATATCTACGCCATGAACCAGCATTTCATAAGACAGCCTGATTTGCGTCCAAAGATAAACAAAAGGCCATTTTAAAATTTTAACGCGAAAATTATTAAACGGGCTTTTAATTTCCTGGAAGCCGTATTTATTAATTTTGCCCGGCATCGCGGCATGATTTTCATCAATTAGATCAGCTAAACCGCCGCTTAAAGGCTTGTCGGTATATAAAATATACTGATTTTTAGAATCAATTTTAGCTAGCTCCCTGATTAAATGATAAGAATACCATTCAGTGCCGCTTTTAAATTTTCTATTTGCCCTTGAGGCATCAATGCCGATTAACATAGTTTTATTTCGTCGCGAAGATTGACCGCTTATATGAATCCAAATTTTCCAAAGCGATGCCGGTGCCTTTGGCCACGCAGAGCAAAGAATCATCCGCCACATAGGCCGGCACGTCAGTCGTGCGCGAGAGCAGCTGATCAATATTTCTTAAAAGCGAACTGCCGCCGGATAAGACCATGCCCTTATCCATGATGTCGGCGGCTAATTCCGGCGGCGTGTCCTGTAAAACACGCTTAGCCGCGTTAATAATGGCTTCCAGTTCGTTCTGAATCGCCTCGGTAACGTCATCGGAATTAACCATAATATTTCTCGGCAAGCCGGTGATCATATCGCGGCCGCGTATTTCCATGGTTAATTTATCTTCCAAATATAAAGCGCTGCCGATTTTTATTTTAGTTTCCTCGGCGGTTCTCTCGCCGATGGCTAAATTATATTTGCGCCTGATAAATTCCTGAATGGCCGCGTCAAATTTATTGCCGCCGATCCTGACCGAGGTTGAAGTTACCACCCCGCCCAAAGAAATTACCGCCATTTCCGCCGTGCCGCCGCCGATATCAATAATCATATGCCCGGAGGCCGAACCTATCGGAATATCCGCGCCAATAGCCGCGGCAATCGGCTCTTTAATAATATAAGCCGCTCTGGCGCCGGCCGCGATAGTGGCGTCAATCACCGCCCGGCGTTCGGTTGAAGTAATGCCCGCCGGCACCGCCACCATAACTTCCGGACGGAACAGCCTGATGCCGCCCAAAGCTTTATTGATAAAATATCGCAGCATGGCTTCGGTGGTATGATAATCGGCGATAACGCCGTCTTTAAGCGGCTTAATCGCGACAATAGTATCAGGCGTTCGACCCAGCATGTCCTTAGCTTCATTGCCAACGGCCAAAATCTTTTTATCAATCAAAGAAATCGCCACCACGCTGGGCTCGTTGATAATAATGCCTCTTTTCGGCAGATGCACTAAAGTATAAGTTGTGCCTAAATCTATGCCAATGCGCTTTATAAACATAAGATAATAAATTTCCAATTTCTAAAATTTTATCTCAAAATTTCTATCTATATTAAGATCCCCTTCCCATTTAACCCCGGCCGGGCTTATTTTCTTTAAAGATAAGTCCGTCGGACTATATGATTTTATACCATTTTTAAAGCTTAAGTCAACCGACAAATTATCCAGCTCTTTGCCCGGCTGTTTCTGAATATAAAGGCCATAGCTATTATTCAGCATAACAGGCGGCAGCTTATATTCAACCGCGATATTTTTAGTTTTTCCCGGTTCTACAATTAGATAAAAGCCAAACCAGGTTTTGCCGGCTTCAATCCCGGTATCTATCTGCTCGTTTTTGTAGCCGCTGACTTTAATCAATTGACTGCCTAACGGCAGGTAGACTCTGGTATAGCTTTTATAAGCACTGGTTTTCCAATCAAGCCTGCCGTTGTGGGCGTAATTAAGGGTTAATTTGGAAAACATGCCGCTAGCTTTCTCTTCCATTTTATAATTTATGCTTCGGCTCATGACCGCGTCGGTTTTTAAAGCCGCCAAATTGGCGTCAACCGCCATAAAATAATCGCCGTAATAATTTTTTATTTCTCCGGCCCAGCCGTTCTGAATCGCGATATTTTCCAACTGGCTGTCGGTTAAATAAAACATTAAATTTTTGGCTGTAAGGTTGCCGGTTATGGCGTTGATAATTTCCGACCATTTATCCGGCGGCAAATCAAAAATTTTAATTTTCAATTCTTTGGATATGTCGCCGATAACTTCTTTTCTCTGCCAGGAAGAAACGCCTAAAACCTGATAGCCTTTTTCCACGCGATATTGCAATAAATCTTGAAAATTATTTTCATTGTAAGACTGGCCTTCAATTATTTTCGGGCCGGTTATTTTAAGAAAATCCGTGATTAATTTCGGCGTAATGGCGATAACGCCGGAAAATTTAGGAATTTTTTCCACCTCC
>JAQVNC010000016.1 GCA_028703305.1 Patescibacteria group bacterium | reverse complement strand
ATTTTCACCGGCGGCAAGCCGCCCAAGTCTTTAACTATATCGTCTTTTTTTATTTTTAAGGCTTGATCCAGAGTCATACCCTTCGCTCTATCTGTTAAAGCCGATGACACGGAAATAGCCGCGGCGCAACCCAAAGTTTCAAATTTAATATCTTTAATCGCGTCTACGCCTTTTTTGTTTTTCCCAATTTTAAGATAAATTTTCATAACATCGCCGCAAGACGGATTGCCTACCTGGCCGATGGCGTCAGCATTCTTAATTCTACCCTGGTTATGAGGATTTTTAAAATGCTCAATGACTTTTTTTGAATATTGCATAATGGTTGATTTATAATTTAATATATCTTCACCGGCGTCTCAAGCGGCGCCCAATTATATAAAAATTCAGCCGATCCTACTCCTAATCTTATACAACCATGCGAGACCGGTATGCCTAAATGATTTTCTCCTTCTTTAGTCCCGTTCGGCCACTCGGGTAATTCATGAATGCCGAAATAACCGTTTTTTAAACTCATCCAGTAAGGCATCCACAAACCGTATTTTGACCAAGCGCGCAACGCCTTATTATCTATTTTAAAATTTCCCTTGGGAGTTTGCATGCTATATTTGCCTGAAGAAATTCTAAACTCCCCCATTCTGACATCATTTAAGAAATAATATAATTTTTGTTCTTTGCCCGTATTTATTTCTATTTTTTTGGTTAACTTTGTTTTATTCGGTTTCGTCGGGTCATAGCCGGCTTTAACTTCGTCGCCATCTTTAAAGCCGTCGCCGTCAGTATCAGGATTATTCAAATTAGTATGAAAATTTAATTCCATCCTGTCTGACAAGCCGTCATTATCAATATCATTATTCTCTAATTCTGTCGCTTTGGGATTATGCGGAGAAAAACCTTTGTTTAATTCCAGCCAATCGTTATAACCGTCATCGTCGGTATCGGCCCTGCTCGGATCCGTCCGGTAAATATTTATTTCATCTTCGTCCGGCACGCCGTCGCGATCGCTATCCTGGCTAGCCTGAGCCAACGCCGGCAAAGCCAAAAAAAATGAAAGCAAAACGATAGTAATTGTTTTCATAACAATTGGTTCAGTTTTATATTTTTTAAAGTTGAGTTGATGGCTCGCTCTACTTTTGATAAAACCGCGTTTACCTCGCACTTGCATTGGCTATCACAATAAATTTTTTTATCTTCTCCGGTACAATGAAAAACATTTAATTTACCCTCAAGCGCTTTAATTATATCATAAATATTTATTTGTTTTGAATTTTTGGCCAATAAATAACCGCCGGACGCTCCCTTAACGGCTTTGACTAAGCCGGCCTTTTTTAAGCCGGCGAACAGCCTTTCCAGATATTTTAAGGAAATATTTTCCTCTTTGGAAATTTGCGCCAAGGCAATACTGCCTTGTTTTTGTTTTTTGGCTAAATTTATCATGGCTCTTAAGCCGTAAGTTGAACGAGTGGAAAAAATCATACACAATATAATACCTACTAAATTAGTTGGTATTAACATAATAACATATATTATTTTGCTGTCAAGATCCGCTTTTCATATCGGACAAGCTTAATTCATAAATCGCTTTTTAATTAATTCTCCCTTAATTATATAGACCCTTGACTTAACCGTTATTTTACCCTATAATTTAACAAAAATAAAAGGAGGACATGGTATGGTAGAAAAAATCCGGAAGGATATGACGGCTGGGGTTATGAAAAACCTGACCCTGCTGAATGCGATATGCTATTCGGCAGCGGCATTGTCAGAGATCGGCCATCAAATCGGCAGGCTCCAGATTGAGCTTGCTGAAGACTGTTTGGATTTTATCAGGGGAATGGAGAGATCCCTCCTGATAAAAAAATAAAAGGACAGCAAGGGGTACCCAAAAGGGACCCCTTTTTTTTCAATATTTACTTACCTTAACAGCTTTGGCTCTTTCGTTGTATAACACGGCTTGACACCGGAGCATGCTTTTGTTATATTATTAAAGTTAATAATTATTAATTTATAATTTAAAAATCTTCAAAACATCAGCTTTTAATTTTCTTAATATTCTTAATTGGCTGAAAATTGAAAATTACTGTAATATGGCCCATAAAAAAGCAGGCGGCTCAACAGCTTTAGGCCGCGATTCGCAAAGCCAGCGCTTAGGCGTTAAGCTTTATGACGGAGAATATGCCAAGGCCGGATCAATTATTATCCGCCAGCGCGGGACTAAATATCGTCCCGGTAAAAACGTTAGAATCGGCAAAGACCATACTTTATTCGCCGGCATCGCCGGTTTGGTAAAATTCGCCACTAAAAAAATCAGAAAATACACCGGCAAACTGGAAGCGGTCAAAATCGTGAATATAGTAGCGCAAAAATAACTTTTTAGTTTATAAAAAGAAAGCCTGATAACCAGGCTTTCTTTTTTATTTAATATTTTATTTTTTCAACTTAGAACAGACTTTAATAAACTCCACAAACAAAGGATGCGGATCTAATGGCCGGGAAATATATTCAGGATGAAATTGCGTACCGATAAAAAATGGATGCTCGGTAATTTCTACCGCTTCCACAATGCGCCCGTCCGGCGAAGTTCCGGCCACTCTAAGACCGGCTTTTTCAAATTGCTCGCGATAATCATTATTATATTCATACCTATGGCGATGGCGTTCCGAGATTGTCCCCTTTTTGCCGAATTTGGCGTAGGCCGACGCTAAACGCGTATTAGGCGCGATTTTACACGGCCAGCCGCCTAAACGGATGGTACCGCCATATTGTTTTTTAGCTAAGAGCTCTTTTTGCCCGGGCATAATATGGATAACCGGATAAGCGGATCTAGAATCAACTTCCTCGCTATTAGCGCCTTTAAAGCCTAAAACATTGCGGGCGAATTCTATGACCGCCATCTGCATGCCATAGCAAAGCCCGAAATAAGGCACCTTATTTTCACGGCAGTATTTTATGGTTTTAATTTTACCCTCGGCACCGCGCGAGCCCCAGCCCTGAGGCACGATTATGCCGTCAAACTTTTTTAAAATTTTTACGCTCTGCTTTTCCACGTCTTCGCAATTCAGCCAATGCAGAACCGGCTTGACATTATTGGCCGCGCCCGCGTGCTTAATCGCTTCTATGACCGAAATATAAGAATCAGCCAGGCAAAAATCTCCGGTGGAAAAATATTTTCCCACAATGCCGATATCAACAGTTTTCTCGGCGGCTTTAATTTTTTGCACCATTTTTCGCCAATCAACCAAATCTTTCTTTTTTCCGGGCAAGCCGAATTTTTCTAAAATACGCTCGCCCAGATTATCTTTTTCAAAGTTAATCGGCACATCATAAATTGACTTTGTGTCAGGGGCGCTGATAACATCACCTTCTTGAATATTGCAGAAAATTGCCAGCTTGCGGCGCCTGGGCTGATCAATCGGCGCCACTGAACGAGCCACGATAAAATCCGGCTGGATACCGGCTGAATTAAGCGCCCTAACCGCGTGCTGGGTCGGCTTGGTTTTCATTTCGCCGATAATTGAGGGCACCGGCATATACGACACTATAATAAATAAAACATTTTCCGGCTCGCTTAAATGCATCATTCTGGCCGCTTCTAAAAAAAGCAAATTTTCATATTCGCCGACCGTGCCGCCGATTTCTATGAGCATAATTTCCGCCTGATCATTTTTGGCCGCCTGCTTAATCCTCCTAATAACCTCGTTTGGTATATCGGGCACAACCTGGACGCATTTGCCGCCATAACCGAGATTGCGTTCGCGTTCAATCACGGCCGAATAAACACGGCCGGTAGTCATATAATTATTCCGGCCGATATTGCGGTTTAAAAATCTTTCATAATTGCCCACGTCCTGGTCGGTTTCGTCGCCGTCTTCGGTTACAAACACTTCGCCATGCTCTACCGGATTCATGGTGCCGGCGTCCAAATTGATGTAAGGGTCAATTTTAATGGCGCTAACACTATAGCCTTTGCCCGTTAAAATTCGGCCGATGGAAGCGCAAGTAATGCCCTTGCCCACGCCGGACATAACGCCGCCAACGATAAAAATATACCTTACCGCTTTTTCTTTCTTCGCCATATTATTTTATTGTATCCGATTTGGAAAATTATTTTATTGCGCATATGAAATTGTAGCAAATTTTTTCTAAAAATATACTTTTTAGAAAAAATTGCACAAATTTCATCTAAGCAAAAAGGTAATTTTCCAAATCGGATACAAGCTAATTATTTCTTATCCAATATCTCTACCGCTTTATTCATTTGCGGATCTATATTCTTATTATAATCTTCTAAAGTTAGATCAACTTCAACGTCAGGCGCTATGCCCTGTTCGTTAATATTATAGCCTTTTGGCGTCAGCCACTTAGCCACGGTAATTTTAATGGAAGAGCCGTCTTTCATGTCTTCCAGGGTTTGCACCGAACCTTTGCCAAAAGTTTTCATGCCAACGACGGTCGCCTTGCCGTCATCCTTTAAAGCTCCGGCCACAATTTCCGAAGCCGAGGCGCTGCCCTGATTGACTAGCACGACGGTTGGAAAATCCTTTAATCTGGCTCGTCCGCGATGCGAATATTCATTCTTTTTTTCCAGACTGAACTGCTCGGTTACTATCGTACCTTGGTCAATCCATTCGCTGGCTACGTCAATGGCCGTCTCTAAATATCCGCCGGGGTTATTCCTTAAATCAAGGATAATGCCTTTGGGATTTTTTTCAACTGCTTCGGCCGCCGCTTTTTTAAACAATTCGCTGGTGTCATCGTTAAAGTTAGTTATGGTAATGGTAAATATTTTATCATCGCCCATTTCCGTCCTAACGCTTTTAACTAAAATAGTTTGCCTGGTTATTTTAAAATCCTTGGGCTTTTCAAAACCATCCCTAAAAATCGTTAAGGTAACGTCCGTGCCTTTTGGCCCGCGGATTTTATTGACCGCTTCGTCAACCGCTAAACCGGCCGTAGTTTGGCCGTTGATGGCGTAAATCTGATCGCCGGATTTTAAACCGGCCTTTTCCGCCGGCATATCAGCTAAAGGCGCGACAATGGTTATGATATCATTTTTTTTGCCTATCTCGGCGCCAATGCCTTCAAAAGTGCCGGCCAAATCATCGGAGAATTCCTTGGCTATTTTTGGCTCCATAAAAACCGTGTAAGGATCGCCGGTAGATTCAACCAAGCCTTTAAGCGCGCCGTAAAACATTTTTTTATCGTCTAATTTATCTTTATCAACATATTCATTTTTTAGCATGTCCCAAACGTCCCAAAACAAATTAAAATCAACGTCGGCCGTTAATTTATTGGCCGGAGCCGTAACATATTTATTATAGACTTGGCCAGCATAATTCGCTTCGGCCACGCTCGCCCGTTTAATAAATTCATTTTTTTGCGCCAGCAACATACCGCCGCCGAAAGCGGTTGACAACAAAATTAGGCTTAATAAAATAACGCCGGCAATTTTCCAGCGCTTGGGCCGCTTATTTTCCGGCGCGCCCGCGGGTGAATTTATATTATCCATAAATTATAATTGTTTAATCTTTACCTTTACATATTATCACAACTGGCTTTATTTTGCCAAATCCTTGAAAAAATGCCCGGCTTAAGCTATGATATAGCCATATTCAATAATTTAGAACCATTAATTTTTATGTCAAATTTCATAATAAACGGCGGCAAAAAACTTAAAGGCACGATTAAAACCAATTCAGCCAAAAACTCGGCCGTAGCCATTCTTTGCGCCCTGCCCATGATAAAAGGCGTCACTACTTTAAACGACATGCCGCGCATTGAAGAGGTGAACCGCATTATTGAGCTCTTAACTTCCATCGGCTTAAAAATTGACTGGACCGAGTCTCACGCCCTGCGCGTTGTCAATGACGGCAAAATCAACTTGGCGAAAATCAACCGTGAGTCTTATGAAAAAACCAGAGCGGCCATATTGCTGATCGGTTCCCTGTCTTCAGTTTTTAATAATTTCTCTTTACCGAAAATCAGCGGCTGTAAATTAGGCAAACGGACGGTTAGCCCGCATATCATCGCTCTAAACCATCTGGGTATAGAAGTAAAAAAAACCAACAACTTATTTCATATTAACCGCGGTAAAGCCAAGGGCTCGCGCTTTACCATGTATGAATCAGGCGATACGGCCACTGAAAACGCCATTTTAGCCGCTATCACCTTGCCCGGCCTAACTGAAATAAATTTAGCTTCACCCAATTACATGGTTCAAGATTTATGTTATTTTTTGATTAAAGCCGGGGCTAAAATTAAAGGTATCGGCACGACTAAACTAAAAATTACCGGCGTTAAAAAACTTAAGCCTGTAAGCTATACGATCATGCCCGACCCCATAGAATCCATGGCCTTTATCGCTGTTGCCATTACTACGGCCTCGCGGCTTAAAATTACGGCCTGCCCGATAGAATTTTTAAGTTTGGAATTGGAAAAATTAAACGTTATGGGGCAAAAAATAAAAATTAGCCGGACATATAAATCAGCTAACGGCCGCTTTGATTTAGTTGACCTAGAAATTATCCCCGGAAAACTGGCTGCTCTGCCTGATAAAATTTACGGGCGCCCTTTCCCCGGCTTAAATATTGATAATTTACCGCTATTTTTACCCGTTCTAACCCAAACTCACGGGCAAACCTTGGTCCATGACTGGGTCTATGAAAATCGAGCGGTTTATTACACGGAATTAAATAAACTTGGCGCCAACGTTATCCAACATGACGTTCATCGCGTCACCGTTACCGGCCCGACTAAATTAAGGCCGGCCAAAATTATCTGCCCGCCGGCCCTGCGCCCGGCCATTAATTTGTTAATCGGCATGCTGGCGGCCAAAGGCGAATCAATTCTCTATAATTCATACTCAATTGACCGCGGCTATGAAAATATCTGCGAGCGGTTGAATAAATTAGGCGCTAATATAAAAAGAGTAGATTAAATTATTATGACTTTGAAAGTTAGAAGAATACTAAGTTTTATATTTATTGTTTTATTCCTATCCATAACCCCGCTTATTATGCTCTACGCGGCCGGTTATCGGTTAGGTAAAAACGGCTTTTCCGTGCAAAGAACCGGTATGTTTATTATTGACTCTAAACCCGAAGGAGCAAAAATATTCATAGATAACAAGCCCCAGGAAACTTGGGCCAGCTCAATCCTTAATAAAAAAAATTATATTACCACGCCGGCTAAAATAAAAAATTTGTTGCCCGGAGAATATGATTTGCGCCTTGAGCTGGACGGCTACTGGAGCTGGCAAAAAAAATTAACCGTTAACCCGGGCGCCTCAACCTTTGCCGAAAATATCTATTTGTTTAAAAATGACCTGCCGATTCAAATTATGCCGTCTGATATTGAATCAACCAAGCTCCCGGACGATAATAATCAAGCTATAATTTTATCTTCTGATCTGATAACTTTTTTAAATTTATCCGAAGAATCGCGAAAGACAGTTAAACGCAACGGCTTAGCCGGAAAAAATATTTCTTGGTCCGAAGATCAAAATAAAATAATCATTGATAATTATCTCTACGACTTAACTGATTTAAACTCCGCGGTAGACCTAAAAAAAATAACGCCCAATTCATTTAATTATAAATGGGTCGGCAATAATTTATATTATCAAGATAAAAATTCCGTCTACCGGCTGGAGGCGGCTAATTTGCCTAAAAAAATTATTGGCAACAAAATTTTTAATGACTATTTGATTAAAAATAACTATTTATATTTGATTGCCAAATCCGGATCCGCGGTTAATCTTGAAACTATAGACGCGGCCACCGGCCAAAGCCTTAAAAATATAAATTTACCAGCCGCTCTGAATTACTCTTTTATTAACACGGAGCAAAATCTGCTTAATCTTTACGATGGCGGGCATAAAATACTTTATTTAATTGACCCGCTGTCGGCTTATCAGCCGCTGGTGGAAATCATTAATAATGTAAAAACAACTTTCTGGACCGACTCCGATAATTTATTATATGCCAATGATTTTGAAATTTGGCTTTATAATTTACCAAACAAAAATAGAACTTTAATAACCAGAATTTCTGAAACTATTGGCAACGCCATCCTGCATCCGAGCAAAGATTATATTATTTATTCCACCAAGCAAACAATCAACGCCATTGAACTGGACGAAAGGGAAAAAAGAAACATTACCGAGCTGATTAAATTCGACTCTATCAATTCATTCGGGTTAACCGAAGATATTATTTACTTTTCAGGAAAAATCGGCAATTCCGAAGGGCTATATAAATATTTAATACAATAAAATAAATAAAAACAGCCTCGATATGTCGGGGCTGTTTTTTATTATAGTTTTATTTTAACTGCCAAATATTTTTATCCAGCTCATCCCTTTTTGATTTTGAAATAAGATAAATATTATCGCTGTCGCCTCTTTTAACATAATACAGGCCGTTGCTAGCCTCGCCGACCATTAAAACGTTATTCACTCCTTCACCGGTTCCTTGAATAATTATTAGATGCTTATCCAGGCCGGTATTGGCAAAAGTTTGCGCGGGAATTTCCTCGGCCTTTAAATTAGATATAATATCCAAAATCGGTTTGATTTTCTCCGGCTTAACAATGAATTTATCAGGTAGTATTCCGCTCCATTTGCCATCCTTAAGCTCCACCGTAAACTCCCTGTTTGGATATTGAAATCTTATTTTGTTGATTTTTTCCGTTGGCGTTGAAAAAATAGTAAAATCGCGCCAATCAACCGGATTAAAAGCGCTTGATAAATCAGCTTTAACCGCGTAGGTGGCGGCTGATTCGGGCGAGGAAATATAGGAGCTAGCATAATCGCTTGCCGTATTGCCAACAATAAAATTAGCGGTTTTATTATCTTCTTGATAAATTTTTATTTTAAGGCCTGAATTATCGGTTTTAAATTCACTTTTTCTTTCAAGATTATTGCTAACTAATTCCATCGGTGATTCAGCGGCTAATTTTAATTCATTGAAAACCTTAGCCATAACTGAAGCATCGGCATAAAAATCTTTGCTATCGCCATATTTCCATTTCTGATTTTGCTTGGCCAGAGCCAAAATTTTTCCCTGATTTATAATTTCAATTTTATCAATTAAATCAATTTTTATTTGGGCTAAAATATTTTCCGGCTTGCCCAGATTATTCTGCCATTTTTTTAAAGGCCCTTGATAAGTGTAAGCTAAGGCAATCAACACTATTAACACGCCCCCCAAAACTAATGTTTTTTTATTCATAAAATAATCTTATTAATTTTCAAATCTGGACTTTTTTCTTAAAAAATATCTAACTACGCCAAACAGCACGACTATAATCGTTAAGCCGAAAATATTAGCATATCTAACGGCCATTTTAACCGGCTCGCTTATTTCTTTAAGCGGCCGTTCGGTTACGCCTTTTGAGCGGATGGAAATTAAATCGTTGCCCAGGCTTAAGCTATCAACAACATTTTGAAAAAATAACAAATTATCCGGATAATTTTGTAAAAAATTATCCATTATAAAATCGCTATCACCGGCTAATATTAAATGTCCGGCCTTAACGCTCGCTTTATTAAACGGGCTCGTAAATTTGCCTGATAAACTAACGGCTAAATTAAATTTGCCCTTAACGCCGCCCTTGATTTCCGCTTGAGGCTGCAAGTTAAAATTATCAGACACGGCCAAAGCCTGGTTTGAAGTTACGGCCAGATATGAAACCGCCAAATCTTTAATCTTTTCCGGTATAACGTCAATGGTGGACGCCCAAGGCAAAACCAAGCTTTCCAACCCTGAAACCGCCGGATTATTCTGGTCAAAGCCCGACTTTATAACTTTCGGCCAATAGGGGTAATTAACGGTAAAAGTAATATAGCCCTGGCTAAATGAGGCCACGCCGTTATTCGCGTCAAGCGCTAAATTTTCATTTAACTTAAGGCCGTAAGACTCTAAAATTTTATTTAAACCAACATCAATTTTGGTAGTTATTAGACCTTGGTCAACTTTAACCCCATCCGCCAAAATAACCAAAGAACCTCCGTCCATTAAAAAAGCGTCAAGCGCTTTAAGCTCGCCGTCATTAAATTTTTCCCTGGGGCTTACAATAATCAGCGTGTTTAGGCCGTCAATACTTTTTTTATCCGCGGTATAATTAACCGTGGAGACATTATAAATTTCTTCTAATTTTTTATAGGCCGCGCTGATCTCCGCGCTTACGTCAGCCGCGCCATTGCCTTGCCAAAAACCAATATTGACGACCTCGGCGCTGGTTAATTTTTTTATGGTTGAAGTAATTTGATATTCCAAATCCTTGGTATTCTCTATTATTGGAATAGCTTGAGATTTTTCCCCATATTTAATCAGCATACCTAAATAGCCGTTAATAACTTGGTATTTATCTTTTTCCAGGGCGTTAAATTGCAATTCCGGTATGCCGGCCGAATATAGCTCCTGCTTAACGGCCTGATCGTCTTTAGGATCAATAAACTCAACCTTAATTTTGCCGCCGGAGTAATTAGCATATTCGTCCAAAATATCGCCCACTTCTTGGCGCAAGTTTAAAAACTGCGACGGCAAATCAGCGGAAAAATAAGCTTTAACGCTGACAATATCTTTTAAATTGGCCGCCGCCGTTTTACTGGCCTTGGACAAAGAATAATCTTTATTTTGCGTTAAATCAAAACGGTAAAAAATATTATAAGAAAAAAAGTTAAGCACGATTAAAATGCCTATAACGATAATAATAGTCAAGCCTAAATTGGTTTTTTTAAAAAAATTATTTAAATTCATAAAAATTTTACTTCCAGGCTCTATTTTCTATCACTCTGACATTCAGCCAGAGGAACAAAAATATAAAAGAAATATAATAAATAATATCTTTGGTATCAATTATGCCCCTGGCGATATTATTAAAATGGCTGCCCAGGCCGATAAATTTCATAATCGGCGCTAAACTTCCCGGCGCGCCAGCCAAAACAAAATCGGCGCCGATAATAAAAGCCGCGAAACAGGCGGTTAAACCGATAATAAAAGCGATAATTTGATTTTTAGTAAGGCTGGAAATGAACAGGCCTAAAGCCAAATATGAGCCACCTAAAAACAAAGTGCCTAAATAGCCGCCTACAACCGGCCCTAAATCCAAATTGCCTAAATAAGCGATACTAAACGGCATGGTTAGAGTTAACAGCAAACTAATGGATAAAAAAGCTAAAGCGCTGAAAAATTTAGCCAACACCACCTGCCAATCGGTTATCGGCAAAGTTAAAAGCAGTTCAATCGTGCCGCTTTTCTTTTCCTCGGCCCAAAGGCGCATGGTAATAGCCGGCGACAAAAATAAAAAAATCCAAGGTAAGAGCGCGAAATAACTTCTCATGGAAGCGCTCGCCGCCAAGAAAAAAGTGTTAAAAAACAGCCAGTTGCCGGCCACTAAAAAAACGCCGATAAAAACATAAGCAATCGG
Source organism: Patescibacteria group bacterium (assembly GCA_028703305.1). Lineage (GTDB taxonomy): Bacteria > Patescibacteriota > Patescibacteriia > Patescibacteriales > GWC2-42-12 > JACPHD01. The sequence continues at coordinate 4,062 of JAQVNC010000016.1, read as the reverse complement.
CGAATTAAAATAACCCATTAATTCTTTCTTAAATAAAATGTAGATAGTTTTTAAATATTGTGATTTTTTCATTTTGCGTTATTTTTTATGAATTACGCATTATACTGTCAGTTCTCTAAACGCCTGCTCTAAACCGCCGTATTTATCCGCCAACTCCGCCGGACTGCCTTGGCCGACAATCTTACCGCAATTGATAATAATCACCCGGTCGCAAGTAGCGCTGACTTCGCTTAAAATATGCGTGGAGAATATGACGGTTTTTTCCCGGCCGATAGTTTTTATAAGATCGCGAATTTCCGCTATTTGATTCGGGTCTAGTCCGGTTGTCGGCTCGTCCAATATTAAAATATCCGGACTATGCATAATGGCTTGAGCCAAGCCGACTCGCTGGCGAAAACCTTTGGAAAGCTCTTCAATCGGTTGGCGCAAAACCTTGTTTAAGCCGCAAATTGAGACAACTTCTTTTACTCTATTTTTAGTTTTAGACTTATCAAGTCCGCGTATTTCGGCAATAAATTTAAGATATTCAAAAACTCTCATATCCTCATAAAGCGGCACGGTTTCCGGCAAATAGCCGATTTTTTTTCTAGCCGAAAGCGAATCCTCGGACGCGTCAAGGCCGTCAATCAATACCTGTCCGGAAGTCGGCAGCCAAAAAGAAGCAATAATTTTCATGGTAGTGCTTTTACCGGCTCCGTTTGGACCTAAAAAGCCTAAAATTTCACCTTTCTCAACCGAGAAGCTGATATCGTCCAAGGCTAAATTCTGATCAAATTTTTTTGTTAAATTCTTTATTTCTATCATAAAAAAATCGCAAGCTATAAGCTACAATTTATGTATTATATAATTCATTTAAACTCATCCAGAGTAACGGTCAAAACCATAAATTTGCTGTTGCGAAAAACTCTTAAGCCTATTTTGTCACCCGGCTTATATTTTTGTATGACTGACAGCAAAGTCGTCCGATCCTGCAGTTTAATGCCGTTAATTTCCGTAATGATATCGCCTTGGGTAAGCCCGGCTTTAGCGGCCGGCGAGCCGGGTAAAACCGACGGCGTGCCGTCCTGGCTGATAAATATCCAGGCGCCGCTATTGCGATTTATTTTATTAGTCTGGGCAATCTCCGGAGTCAACATAACATATTTAATGCCTAGTCTCGGCCGGACAATGCGTCCGATCTCACGCACGCTTTTTACCACCGGCTTAGCGTCATTTATGGGAATGGCAAAACCAATGGACGAACCAGCTTGATCAATCGCCACGTTAATGCCGATAATATTGCCATTTAAATCAATTAACGGCCCGCCCGAATTGCCTAGATTTATTTCCGCGTCAGTCTGAACGATATTATCCAAAGCCTCGGCGCCGGCTCCGGTCTGATCCGATGCTTCAATGCTTCTGCCCAAACCGCTGACTATGCCTTTGGTGGCGCTGTTTTGGTATCGCCCCAAAGCATTGCCGATAGCAACAACCGTGGAGCCGATTTGCAGTTTGTCGCTATCGCCCAACTCAACAAACGGCAAATTTTTATCGGAAATTTTCAAGACCGCCAGATCATTGATCGGATCTTTGCCGATTAGTTTGGCAATGTATTGTTTGCCTGAATTTAAAATAATTTTAAATTCAGCGGTTTTTTCATTGCCCGCGTTAACCACGTGCCGATTAGTTAAAATTAAGCCGTCCGCGGAAATCAAAAATCCGGTGCCCGAGCCCTTTTGCACCATGTCAGTATCCTGGACTTGCTTACCGGTATTTAAATCTATAAAAGTTATGGTTTGCTTATCCGATATAATAATGCTTACCACGGCCGGTATAACTTTTTTAATCGCCCTAACGGTCGCCTCCTGATCGTCTAAGCGCAAGGTATCGGCGATAACATCGGTTATTTTTGAGTTATTATTAAAAATAAATAAGCCGCCGCCAAGGCAGGATAAAAATAACAGGCTGATTATAATATATTTTTTTAGTTTCATATTAATGTTTTATTATTTTTTTCTTGCTGTTTTTCCCAGACATCAAGCCAGCCATATCCTTTCGTTGCCGGCCTTCTATAAAGTTTCGTCCGCGGCCTTAAATGATCTTCGTTAGCTGAAGTTTTTTTTGTCTCTTTGTTTATGCTGCCATATTCCTCCGGCCCGGGAATAGGGCAAGGCTCGCATAAACGCCCCGACCTAATACTTTCGCTTTTTTCCAGCTCGCGCGCGCCTCGCTCCATAGCTTTCTTCTGCTTGTCGGTAAATATTTTATCATTTTCTGGAGAAAAAATTAAACTCTCTTTCATATATTTACATTATATTATAACTCAAAGAAAAATCCATGGCAACTTTACAAGAATCAAAAAATATTTTATGATAACAATAATCCCGAAAGTTCGGGATTTTGCTTATACAGCGTAAATTATTCGGGGGTCGTCCAACGGTAAGACAGCGGCCTTTGAAGCCGTTTATCATGGTTCGAATCCATGCCCCCGAGCCACATTGAACGAAACGAACTCATTGGTAGTTTTCCGTCTTAAGACGGAAAAAATTTCAGGCGAGAATTCAGCCCCGCCCCGCACTTCGGGGGCGGGGCTTTCGGTTTGAGGCGAATTCAAAAGGTTTTCTCCTAAAACAAAAGAAATTTTAATGCTTTCGGGCGAATAGGTTATTTTTTCAAGAAATCTTTTAGCTAAAAGATTTCTTTCGACTCCCGTCTTAGTTTTGAGGGCGGAAAGGAAAAATTTTAGAGTGTGAGCAATTTTCTCTGACGAAAATTGCGAAAATTTAGAGCATGCAGGCGTTGGTTCGTATTCGGCCTGGTATCCCGTCGATAAGGCATTATCCTGCAGCTCGGATGGGGTATTTCGCAAATCGTGATTTAGCCGAAAAACCAGATTCTCAATATAATCGTTATCAACGGAAATCCGCTCTAAATTTTCAATACAAAAATTTTCCAATCTTTCGGCGGACACTTGTTTTACAGAACAGGCTTGCCAGTCGTGCCCTAAAGTGGAAGTACAGCGATAATAGTAATATCTTTTTAGCTTATCGTCCGATTTTTTGTTCGTAAAACTCGAGGTCATTTTAGAGCCGCACTTTTCGCATTTTATCAAACCGCCGAAAAGAAAATTTTTGTACACTCTAAAATTTTTCCTTTTGTTTTTGTGTATTTTTTGAGCAAGGGCAAAAATTTCCTCCGAGATTATCGGTTCGTGCGTGCCTTGATAAATTTCATCGTTATATTTTATTTTTCCGATATAAACGACATTTCGTAATATACTGAAGATAGTAGTTTTAGAGAAATTTTTGCCCCGTTTATTTTTGACTCCTTTTTTTATCGCCATCCGGTAAACTTCCGACAATGAGCCTGTTTCAAGATAGCTTTCAAAAATTGATTTTATTTCCTCGGCTTCTTTTGGTTGGGGGATAAGTTTTTTATTTTCCCTTGCGTATCCGTAAGGCGTATTTCCGCCATTACACATGCCCTTTTTAGCCCGTTCCAGCATTTTGTCTTTTGTCCGCTCGCTGGTCAGCTCTCTTTCAAATTGGGAAAAAGTCAGCATTATGTTTCTAAGTAATCTGCCCGCGGGCGTTGAAGTGTCAAAGCGTTCGGTAATGGAAATAAAATCAATTTTTGCTTGCTCAAAAAATTCTATCAACTGGTAAAAGTCCTTGGGTGAGCGGGTGAGCCGATCAATTTTATACACAAAAACAATATCAATTTTTTCTTTTTTTAAATCCGCGAGAAGCTGTTGTAATGCCGGCCTTTCAAGGGTTGCTCCGGAGTAGCCGGCATCGGTATAAACTTTAAAAATTTGCCAATTATCTTGGCTGGCGATAAACGACTTCATTTTTTGCTCTTGGGCCTCGCAAGACGAAAACTCTTTTTCCGCTTGGTTGTCGGTTGAAACTCTGGTATAAATCGCGCAATTTTTATAATTCATATTTTTTAAAACCAAAGGGGCAACCCTGCGAACCCAATCCCGCTTTCGCGAAATTGACAGGAGTTGCCCCTTCGGTATTACAACAATTAAGTTATAATAAAAAATCGCGGAGCGTATGGATTGGGTTCGCTCTTATTATA